>JBPCVQ010000394.1:0-15547 GCA_051010395.1 Geminicoccaceae bacterium
CTCAACAAGAGGCGAAAGACCGCCTGATAATCCCACCCGAGCCTCCCAAAACAAAAGGAAACTCCTTCATCCTCCGCAGATCATCAACCAGCAATAAGTCGCTCCAAAAATCGAAGGGTGGTGAGGGTGGTTTGGAAAATTAAAAGGCTGAGAATCTCCTAAATCGCGTATCCATCCCGAACGCTTGATTTTCGAGGAGATGAAGCATGGATCAGTTCACCGGCGGTTGCCTTTGCGGCGATGTCCGAATTGTGGCCTCAGGATCCCCCTACCGGGTCGGCCTTTGTCACTGTCTCGATTGTCGGAAGCATCATGGCGCCCTCTTTTACGCTTCCGCGGTGTTTCCAGAGGAGGCGGTGACGATCACGGGCGAAACCTGCGGCTACGCTGGCCGATTTTTCTGCCCCCGCTGTGGCTCATCCGTTTTCGCAAGGAGCACTGACGAAATCGAGGTGCATCTGGGATCCCTAGATGCCCCCGACCTATTGATGCTGACCTACGAAAGCTGGATCATCCGCCGTGAGGCTTGGTTGCCGCCGTTTCCACTCACCAAACGATATGACCGTAATCGTGACGCCACGGGGCGCTCCGAGAAGTAGGCCTACACTAGTCGATCGGGCGAACGAGGCCTGCCGTCTCATCGCCCATATAGATGGCAAACCCACCTTGGGTGGCTTCGTCGGTATAGCGCTTGAGCATGCTCCGGCAAGGATCGTCTACGACTCTTCCCCACGGCACGTCGTCCCTCGGAACGTAGAGCATGCCACGGGGTGGATTACCGGAGACGCGACCTCGATAGTAGATGGCGACACCGCCCGAGCGCTGATCTTCGAACACCGCATAGACGAAGTCGATCGATGCAGTCAGGCTACCGCTCGCGTCCGCCATGTGCTCGGCGAGCCCGGCAAGGCTGGCAGGGCTGTTGTCCCGGCTAATGGCAGGTGGGCGAAGGGCTCCCGTCGTTTCCTCCTGCTCGAGGAGCAAGGCGCCATCGCATTCGTAGATAGCGCCGATCACGGCACCCTTGCCCTTGGCCAAGGCGTCGACCAGCGAGGCTTCGACACCCAGGGTGAAGTAGCTACCGCGCACATAGCCGAGGGGCTGGCCGCCCCGATAGGCAAAGTCGGTGACGCGGCCAATCAAAATGACATGATCGCCCGCTTCGACCTGATCATGCCTCAGACACTCGAACCGGGCGAGCCCGTCCTCGATCAGCGGTGTGCCGGCCTTCCCCTTTTGCCATCGGGTAACCTGAAACTTGTCGGGGCGCTGGGTGGCGAACAGGCCGGAGATGTCCTTTTGCCCTTCTTCCAGAATATTGATCGCGAAATGCGGTGCGGTGCAAAATGTTTCGCAGCTGGCGGCTGACTTGGCGATGCAGACTGAAAGCAATGGCGGATCGAGTGACACCGAGGTGAAGGAATTCGCTGTGAATCCGCGCGGCGTGCCGTTGGGCTCAACTGTCGTGATCACGGTGACGCCGGTTGGATATTGACCGAGCGCCCGGCGGAAGTTTTTTTGGTCGAAGTCAGCGTTCATCCGCATCTCCCTATGGCGGGCATGGGCATGTTTATCTTCTGGCCTCATTGTCGAGCCGAACGTGCATTTCGAGAAAAGATAGGAGCGGTTCATTGAAAGCGGTTGGAGCCTCCATCATCGCCAAATGGCGAAGGCCGGACAGAATAATGGATTTTGCGCCCGGAATTTCCGCCGCGATCGCCTGGGTCATTTCTGGTGAGTTGCCGAAGTCTTCTTCGCCGGTCATGACCAGTGTCGGGCAGATGATGGGTTCGGATGGCGCGATGAGTTCGTCCACGCCATCCGCCAATAGGCGATAGAGGCCAGGATAGACAGCGCCATCATTGGCAAGCACCCATTGGCGTACGCGATCGACCACAGTGGGATGCGTGGTTCTGAACGCCTCGGTGAACCAACGCTCGAGGGCGGCTTCCACGGTGAAGGCCGGGCCGTGACGGCGCGTCTCTTCTATCCTCTTCTCGATCGCTTCTTGCGCATCGGGCGTCCTTCGATGTGAGGACGCTAAAATGGCGAGGGCAGAAAGACGTTCCTGATGATCCATGGCGAAGCGTCGGGCGATCATGCCGCCAAGGGAGAAGCCGGCGACCGCGGCCTGACTCAAGCCGAGGTCATCAAGGAGACCGCGCAATTGATTGGACAACAGTGTCAGCGTTGGGTGGGATGGCGGCGGCGGGCTTTCGCCATGGCCGAAGAGGTCGTAGGTGATGATCTGATAGCGGGCGCCGAGCGCGTCCGTCTGCCATTGCCACATCTTTCGGTTCAGGCCGACGCCGTGGATGAGGAAAACCGTCGGGCGGGCACCGGACGCCTCGCCGAACATCTCGAAACAGGTGCCGTCGCTTGCTCGCCTCGTCATCTCCCCGTCTCTCAAAGGGTCTCTGGGCGATAGGCGATGACCTCGATCTCGACCCGGACATCGACCAGGAGGTCGTTGACCACGGCTGAGCGTGCAGGTGGGTCTTTCGGAAAATACTCGCCATAGACGGCGTTGAAGCCGGGGAAATCTTCCCGGTCGCGCAGCCAGACCATTGTCTTGACAACGTCCTCCAATTCACAATTGGCCTCGTCGAGCGTCGCCTTGATGTCATCGAGAACGGCACGGGTCTGATCCTCGATCGACCCTTCGGTCATCACCTCCTCACCCTTGAACGGAATTTGCCCCGTCAGAAACACGAAATCGCCAGCCCGGATGGCCCGCGACAAAGAGAGTGTGCGACCTCCGATAACCACGGGAGCACCGATGACTTTCTTGCCGGTCATGCTCATACCTCGCTGTCCATCAAAACAACGCTAACGGAGGAATGTCCGTTGCAGATGCATGAATTTCGCCAAGCCATGGCGAATTTTTCTCATCGTTCAGCGAACCACCACCGCTAGGCTGATGATGTCAATCGGAAAGGATAGCTCTCATGGCTGCGCTGACGCCCTATCAAATGCTGATCAATGGTGAGTGGGTGGATGCCGGGGATGGCAAGACCTTCGACAGCTTCAATCCGGCCACGGGCGAAGCTTGGGCATCGATTCCGGAAGCGACGGCAGAGGATGTCGACAGCGCGGTGAAAGCCGCCTATCGCGCTTTCAGCGAAGGTCCTTGGGCAACGGCAACGCCTACGGCGCGCGGCAAGCTGCTGAGGAGGCTGGGCGATCTCCTGGCCGAACGCTCGGAACAGCTTGGCCGGACCGAGACTATCGATACCGGCAAGATGCTGAAGGAGACCCTCTGGCAGGCAAAATATATCGCCGAGTTCTTTCACTACTATGCGGGCTGCGCCGACAAGGTTCAGGGTGCGACCCTGCCGATCGACAAGCCAGATATGTATGCGCTGACGATGCGCGAACCTTTGGGTGTCGTCGCGGCAGTGGTGCCTTGGAACTCGCAGCTTTTTCTCGTTGCCGTGAAGCTCGGTCCGGCACTCGCGGCCGGCAATACCGTCGTCTTGAAAGCGTCCGAACATGCGTCCGCCGCGATGCTCGAATTCGGCAAGCTGATCGAAGAAGCGGGTTTTCCCCCGGGTGTAGTCAATATTGTCACCGGACACGGCGATCCCTGCGGCAAGGTCCTGACCTCGCATCCGCTGGTGCACCGGATCAGCTTCACCGGTGGGCCGGAGTCAGCCCGCCACGTCATTCACAACTCGGCCGAAAATTTCGCTGAAGTGTCGCTGGAGCTCGGCGGCAAGTCGCCGTTCATCGTGTTCGACGACGCCAATCTGGAAAGTGCGGTCAACGGATCGATCGCCGGGATTTTCGGCGCCAGTGGGCAGAGCTGCGTTGCCGGATCAAGGCTCTATCTGCACGAGAAGATCGCGGACGCCTTTCTGGAAAAAATGGTCTCCCAGGCCAGAACAATCCGCATTGGTGATCCGCTCGCTGAGGAAACCCAGATGGGCCCGCTCGCAACCACCGGGCAGTTGCAGCGCATCGAGAAGGAAGTGGCGTTTGCAGAGGAACAGGGCGGCCGTCTGCATACCGGCGGCCAGCGCCCAAGTCGCTGCGATCGCGGCTGGTTTTATGAGCCGACCATCGTGGAATGCCCGGATCAGAAGATGCGCATCGTTGACACCGAACTCTTCGGGCCGGTGCTGAGCGTGCTCCGTTTCAAGACCGAGGACGACGTGGTGCGGCTCGCCAACGACACCCGTCACGGCCTCGCCGCCGGCATTTTCACACGCGATGGCGCCCGCTCGCTGCGTATGGCCAAGGCAGTGCGCGCCGGCATCGTTTGGGTAAACACCTATCGCGTGGTCTCCCCCATCGCCGAGTTCGGCGGCTTCAAGGGGTCAGGGCACGGTCGGGAGAGCGGCCTGCAGGCGATGTACGACTACACGCGTCCGAAAACGGTCTGGATCAACACCTCCGACGAGCCGATCGGCAACCCCTTCATAATGCGCTAGGCGACGCGGCCGCGGCGGTTACCTGTCGCGGTGATCGCCGGATCCTGCGGTGTTTTTCGGTGAAGGTTCTGCTCCGGGTCGATCCGCTGCGAAAGACCTCCAGGGCATGCCGAGAACTCGCCGCCAGCTCTTGGATATCTTTGATCTTTTCCCGAATGAGTTGGCAACCGAACGATACCAGCCCAACTTGAAAAGAGGCCGATCTATTGGATCTCCTCTTGTTAACCCGGTATCAACCTCGCTCCGCCAAGCTTGTTGGTGGTCCATGCGATCCTGGGAGTCTGCCCGCCCGCCGAGAAGAGAAGCTGGGGACGGACTCCCAGGATCGCATGAACCGGGTACATCCTCGCCAGGATTGGGTTAACAAATCGTTGCTGGCGGATGCACTGTTGCGCACGCTCTCGCCGAAGGCCGGATTGGGCACCGGCGTGATCCGACGGCGCCGGTCAGGAACGAGATGCGTTCCGCATCAGAACATCGATCGCGCAGACACCGTTCTCGAAGACGAACAGCGGGTTGATTTCGAGTTCGGCGATCTCACCGCCACTCGCGATAACACAGTTGGCCAGCAGTATAAGCGCATCGATGATCGCCGGGCGGTCAGCGGCGGGCTTGCCGCGGTAGCCGTCGAGCAGGCGTGCGATGCGAAGGCGGTCGAGGGCCGCTTCCAGCTCGGCTTGCGTTGCCGGCAAAAGGACGGTCGCGGCATCGCCGATCAACTCGATCAGAATACCCCCGCTTGCAAGGGTCATGGCATAACCGAATTGAGGATCGCGGCGAAGGCCGACCATGAGCTCGGCGATTGGTGGGCCGACCATCTTTTCGATCAGGAATCTGCCGGTGACGGCGCTCTCGTTATAGGCGGCGACATCCCGCTGCATCTGTTTCACTGCAGCCGCTACGGTTTCCGCACTCTCCAGTTGCAGGCGGACCGCGCCTGCCTCGGTCTTATGGGGAAGCTTCGGGCTCAGCATTTTAAGCACCACGGCGCCGCCCAGGCTCAGATAGGCCACGGGCGCATCGGCGGCGTTGGTGATGCGATACTCGGGAATGGTGAGGCCGGCTTCGCTCAGCCTTTGCTTGGCGAGGGCTTCATCGACGACCCCGAACGGACCCGATATGCCGGACCCAGGCGACAGCGCACTCGGCGTGTCATCAAGAATGACCGACCGTCGATCAGTATACCAGGCGCTGCCGGCGATGGCGTTCAGGGCTTCATGCAGACCCTGCATCGGCGCGGCCCCGGTTGAGATCAGGGTGCGCCGGGTCTCTGCATCCATATTTTCCGGGAGTGTGCTGCAGATCGCAGCCGGAATGTCTCTCGCGGTCGCCGCCTCGATAAAAGCCTTCGCATCCTTCAGATAGAACGGCGTACTCTCATCGAGACCGCGAGGCGGGTAGTCCTGCACGAGAATGGCTGCATCGTAGTCGTCGCTTAAGAATGAAGTGAACACCGGTCCGGTTTTCTCCGGCATGCCCCAGATCGGTGTTGTGTAGTCGAGCGGGTTGGAGACGGTCGCGGTGAAGGGGAGATGCAGCTTCAGCTTTTCGGTTGCAGCCTCAGAAGGTTTGGAAAAGTCGAGGCCGACATCTTCTGCGTGATCCGCCAGCATCGTGGCGCCGCCGCCGGAGCAGGTGAGGGCGGCGATGCGGTTTCCCTTCGCCGGGCCGGCGATGCAGATCCACTTCAGGGTTTCCAGCAGCTGGACAGGGCTGGTGACGCGGATGACGCCAAGCCGTTCGAACAGCGCATTGTAAAGATCGTCGGCGCCGGAAATGGAGCCTGTATGGCTGACGGTAAGCTCTGTGCCAATCGCGGATTTTCCTGTTTTGAGCGCCACGATCGGCACGTTTTGCCGAAGCGCTTTCAGGGCCGCCTGCTCGAAGCTTGCGATATCCTTCAACCCTTCGATATGGAGGCCGATCGCGCGCACTTCCTGCCGGTCGCAGAGCAGGTCGATGAAATCCCCCAGATGCAAGATCGTCTGATTGCCGGCCGAGATCATATAGGTCAGAGGGACCGAACGCTGGTTCATCGAAAGGTCGCTTGAGAGCATGCCGCTCTGGGTGATGATCGCGGCGCCGTAGCCAGGGCAGTCGCCGCCATGGGCGAAGGGCCAGAGTGCCACCTTGTCGATATAGTTGATCAGGCCGTAGCAGTTCGGGCCGATCAAGGCGAGGTCGCCGGCGGCCTCGATCAAGGCGGCTTCGGCGGCTGCGCCATCGTCTCCGATTTCGCCGAAGCCCGCCGTGTAGCACACCACGCCGCCAGCACCGAGGGCGTCGAGCTTGGCGAGCGTCTCTATCGCCGGCTCGCGCGGAATGGCGAGGAACACCGCATCCGGCGGCTCGGGCAGGTCGTCGACCGTGGCGTAACAACGATGGCCGCCGATCTTTTCGCGTTTGGGATTGATCGGCCAGAACGGCCCGTCATAGCCGATCCGTACGCATTCGCCCGCCACGACTTCGGCATCGCGGCCACCGACCACGGCGATATGTCTGGGCTTCAATAGCCGTAAAAAATTGGCGCGCCGCCTCGGCGTCATGCGCCAAGTGGCCTCAGGATCGAGCGGGTGACGATGTGGCGCTGGATCTCTGATGTGCCATCCCAGATCCGCTCAAGCCTGGAATCCCTCCAGAGCCTTTGCACCGGCAGGTCATCCATCAGCCCCATGCCGCCGAAGATCTGCACCGTATGATCGGCGGCGCGACCCAGCATTTCCGAGCAGTAGACTTTGACCATTGCGGCATCTGCATCGGTCATCGTCCCTGCGTCAGCCCTGTCGATCGCATCCTCGACCATCAGATCGGCCGCGCGCAGTTCCATCGCCATATCCGCGAGCTTGAAACCAGTTGCCTGAAACTGCCCGATAGGCTTTCCGAACTGCTTCCGGCTCACCGCCCAGTCGGTTGCCATGCCGAGCAGGCGTTCTGCCTTGCCACAGCAGGAAGCACCCACCCAGATGCGGCCCATGCCGAGCCATTTGTTGGACAGCTCCAGCCCCTTGCCCTCTTCGCCCAGGATCTGGTCCGGGCCGAGGCGGACGTCCGAGAAGCTGAGCCTGAAGGTGTGATAGCCGCGATAGCTCACGCATTTATTGCCGATCTCGATGTCGAAACCCTTTTCACCGACATCCACCAGGAACGCCGTGATGCGACGGCGCGGGCCGCTTGGTGTGTCATCGGTTCCGGTCGCGGCAAAAACGATGGCGAAATTGGGCATGACCGGCCCTGAGATGAAGTGTTTAGAGCCGTTCAGCACCCAATCATCGCCGTCCCGTCGCGCTTGGCTCCCCATCGACATGATATCGGAGCCCGCCTCGGGCTCTGAGAGCGCGAACAGCTCGCGCTTGGCGCCGGAAACAGCAGGGAGGAGATAGCGTTCGATCTGATCACCCTCGCAGGCAAGCAGGATCTCCGTAGGCCTTGCAGCCCACGCATGAAGCGCGTGGCTGCTCTTGCCGTATTCGCGCTCGATGATCTTCATGCAGCGATAGTCGAGCCCGCCGCCGCCGAAGCTTTCCGGAAGGTTGGCGGCGAACAGGCCCAGCTGCTTGGAGCGTGCTTCGATCTGGCGGCCGAGATCGATCGGTACTTCGCCTTCACGGTCCACCAGTTCCTCGTGGGGAAAAAGCTCCTCCTCCACGAAGCGCCTGGCCGTTTCCTGGAGCATCAGTTGCTCCTGACTTAGCTCAACCGCCATTGTTTCCTCCGGGGTGGCGTGGCCACGTCATCTGGTACCTGCCGCCATAGTCAAGGTTGCCGGTATGCAGCCAATTTTTCGACATGCTGCTAACCCTCAGCTTCCGCCTGCCCGCGTCGGGCAAGCCAGCTGGAGATCAGCATCGCCAGCAGGGTTATCGTCACCAATACGACCGCGGCGGCGGCGACGGTTGGGTCGGTGTTTTCGCGAATGCCGTCCCACATGCGCCTCGGCAACGTGAAGATGCGGAACTTCGCGATGAACAGCGCAACGACGATCTCGTCCCAGGAGAGGATGAAGGCGAAAACGGCGCCCGCGAGGATGCCCGGGCGGACCGAAGGGAGGATCACGCGTCGAAGGGTGGTGCTCAGCGATGCGCCGAGATTGCGGGATGCTTGTTCCAGGCGCACGTCGAAATTGGCGAGTGAGGCGGAGACGGTGATCAGCACCATCGGTGCCGCCAGGATCGCATGGGCAAGGATGATGCCGGCATAGGTGTCGAGGAGGCCGAGCTGGACCCAGGCGCGATAAAAGGTCATCGCGGAGATGATCGGCGGGATGATCAGTGGCAGCAGCAAAAGCCCGCGCAGCATCTCGCCGAGCTTCGAGGAAAGGCGCCAGAGACCGATCGCGCAGAGTGTGCCGAGCAGGGTGGCGATGGCTGTCGCCGACAGGGCGATCATCAGGCTTTGGAAAGCGCTGGACAGCCATTCATTGCTGGTGAAGAGGTTCGCATAATGGCGAAATGAAATTTCATCCGTGGGCATCGACAAAAAGCGCTTCGGCGTAAGCGACACGGGCAAGGCGACGAGCGCCGGCAGCACGAGAAAACCGAGCAGCAGCCAGGCGCTGAACGAGACCAGCTTTCGCCCGTTTCCGGACACTGCACTCATGCCCGGGCTCCGAAAAGTTCGGATAACTTCATGAAACGGGAGAGAATGAAGAGGAGGACGAACACGCCGATCAGAAGAAGGGTCGCCAGCATCGCCGCCATGCCCCATTTGAGCGTGACCAGCATCTGGACGCTCACATATTCGGCGATCATCAGCACCTTGCCGCCGCCGAGAATGGCGGGGGTCACGTAGAAGCCGAGCGAGATGATGAAGACCAGGAGGCTGGCTGCGACGATGCCTGGAATGGTCATCGGCAGATAGATGCGAGCGAAGGTGTAAAGCGGTCCGGCCCCAAGGCTTCTGGAGGCATTCATGATCCTGATATCGATGCCCTGCATGTTGGCCAGAAGCGGCAGCACGGCATACGGGATCATGTAGTGGATCATGCCGATCAGGACACCCACCTCATTGCGCACGAACGCGACCGGCTCGGCAACCAGGCCGGTATCGATCAGGAACGTGTTCACGATGCCGTTTCGCCCGAGCAGGATGAGCCAGGCGAACGCTCGCACCAGGACGGAGATCCAAAAGGACAGGAGCACCAGCGTCAGCATCCAGCTCCGCCGATGCGGCGGCGCATGGACGATCGCATAGGCGATCAGGTAGCCGGCGAGAACGCTTGCGATCGTGGTGATCGTGCAGATTCTGACCGTGGTCCAGATCAGCTTTGCAAGGCCGGGATTGCCGACAAGTTCTGCATAATTGCCGAGCCCTGGTTCGGGCTCGCTGATGCTAAGCCAGAGGATGTTCAGGACCGGCCAGCCATAAAGCAAGGTGACGAGCGCCACCATGGGCGCCACCAGCAGCCAATAGCCCTTGGCCTGTCTGCTGGAGAGCATGGTCATGGTTCAGCGGTGCCCGTCATGTGGCGGCATGTCCTCATCAGATGATTCCCACCAACGGCCTGGAAAGCTGGCCGCACACCACCGATCCTGGTTCTGGCCGAGTGAATCAAATGATGTGGCCATGCCACTAGCCGATGGCTTCGAGGTATTTGTTGACGGCGTCGCCGCCATTGTCGGCCCACCAGATCGGATCGTTCAGGAGGACCCGCGACAGGTTTTCCTCCGATGTGACGGCGAAACGCTTCAGCTCATCGGGGATCTTGGCGAAGGCTTCGGGGTTGCTGGGCGTCATGCCGTGGCACTGCATGAGGGCGATCTGACGGCCGGGATCTTGGCAGGACGCGATGAATTTCATAACATTCTCGACGCCCGCCGGATTGCCCTTGGGCACGAGATAGGCGCCGGGCATGGCGATGGCCTCGTTCATGTTGAGTTTGTAGCGGCCGTCGGTATCGGCTTCGACGATCTTCGCGCGGTTGAGCCAGACCATCCCCATTGAGACCTCGCCATTGACGATCATCTGCTGCGCCTCGGCGCCCGAGCCCCAATAGAAGCTGTCGTCTTTGATCGAGGTGATCTTGGCGAGCGCCCGATCGAGATCGCAGGGATAGACGTTCTCCTTGGCAACACCATCGGCCATCAACGCCGCCTCGATCGCGCCGTTTCCCCATTTGTAGAGGGAGCGCTTGCCCGGAAATTTCTGGGTGTCGAAGAAATCGGCCCAGGTGGTCGGTGGGTTCTCCCCGAAGGCCTCGGTGTCGTACATGAAGGCATAGCCGTAGAAGACGATCGAGACGCCGTGCTCCCAGGCAAAACCGTCGAGCACTTTGGCTTTGTCGACGATCGAATAGTCGATGGGTTCGAGATGGCCGGACCTGCCGAGTGCTATGCCGTCGAAGGCGTCGCCATCGGCGACATCGGCGGTAATGTTGCCGCTGTCGACCATCTCCTTGATCTTGCCCTGCAATGGGCCGGAGGTGTCGATGCGAAAGCCGAGACCCGTATCCTTTGAAAACGGATCGCCGAAGCTCTCGGTATGGCAGGCGACCGCATCACCGCCCCAGTTCCAAAGAATGATCTCATCAGCCGCCGCTTCGGCATCGCCGATCGACACGGCGTAGGGCGCAACGCCGGCAATAGCGCACAGCCCAAGGAACGCGCGTCGGTCGAGCCGGCCGGCCTTGAAATCGCGAGCGGCGTCGGTGGCCAGCTCTTTCATGAACGTCTTGTCCTGCATATCAATGTCTCCCTTTTCTTGAGGTTGGTTTTTTCGGCCCCGCTTCTTGAACAGCGTCACCTCTGGTTCTCGGGGCGTGTTACGATGACCGCCGCATCGTCCAGCCAATGCAGCCAGACCGTCTGTTCGATTTCGAAGCTATCCTCCCGACGCCAGGCTGGGATCTGCACGGTCAGTTGGCCGAGAGCGCCGGCATCGGCGGTGATTTCGAGCATAGCGCCGAAATAGGTCAGCCTTTTGATGCGGCTCTCAACGACATTGGCCACAGTGGCACCCTTGGGCGATGTCGCGATCTCGATCTTTTCGGGCCTGAGCGCGAGTTCGATAGCGTCCCCCGGAGCTGGTGCGTCGGCAGGCGCTTTCTGAGCTAATCGATGCTCAGCGGCTCTGCAGGTCAGCGTGCTGCTGCTCGCAGCTTCGACCGTCGCTTTGATGAAATTGCTCTTGCCGAGGAAATCGGCGGCGAACACCGTTTTCGGGCGTTCATAGAGTTCTGATGGCGTTCCGATCTGAACGATGCGCCCCAGATTCATGATCACGACACGATCCGACATGGAGAGCGCTTCTTCCTGATCATGGGTGACATAGACGAAGGTCGTGCCGAGGCGGCGATGGATGTCTTTCAGCTGTTCCTGCACATCGCCGCGAAGCTTCTTGTCGAGAGCGCCCAGAGGTTCGTCCAACAATAGAACCTCGGGTCCAAAACTCAGCGCCCGCGCCAGAGCGACCCGCTGCTGCTGCCCGCCGGAAAGCTGGCGTGGATAGCGGCCGGCAAAGGGCTCCAGCTGTACCAGCTCAAGCATCTTATCGACCCGCCGATCGATGTCCGTCCGCACCTTGCCGCGCACCTCGAGCGGATAGGCGACATTGCCCCTGACCGTCATGTGGGGAAACAGTGCATAGCCCTGAAAGACCATACCGAAATTGCGCTTCTCGGGCGCCAGATCCGAGATCATCCTGCCATCCAGCCCGATGTTGCCCCTGGAAGGATCGAGAAAGCCGGCGATCATCATCAAGAGCGTGGTCTTGCCCGAGCCTGATGGGCCAAGCAGGGTCAGAAATTCGCCACGGCGGACCTCAAGATCGACATTGTCGACGGCAGCAAAACTGCCAAACATCTTCGAGAGGCCGGAAAGCCGGAGGCCGGCTCCCCTTGAGGATGCGGCCTCTTTCGCCTGCATTGGCATTGTCGTCGGATCTCTGGCTGCTGAAAGGCCCATAAGTTTGCTCGCTCAGCCTCCCCTGAGCTTCAGCTTTGTACGCGCTTCGCTCGGCGATAGGACGCGAGCGCCCATCGCTTCGATGATGCCGACGACGCGCTCCACCAGCTGGGCGTTGGTCGCGAGCACGCCTCGGTCCAGATAGAGATTGTCCTCAAGGCCGACACGGACATTGCCGCCCATCACCACGGCGGCGGCGGCCATCGGCATCTGCATGCGGGAGATGCCGAAGCCAGCCCAGTTGGCGTCCGCAGGTAGTTCGTCCTTCATCACTTTCATGACATCGACGCTCTGATCCGCCCCCCAGGGAATGCCGAGGCAGATCTGGAACATAGGCGGCTCGGCAATCAGCCCCTCGGCGATCATCTGCTTGGCGAAGCGGATATGGCCAAGCTCGAACACCTCCAGCTCCGGCTTCACGCCCCAGGCCTTGGTCAGTTCCGCCATCTTGCGAAGATAGGGCGGCGTCGAGATATAGATCTCATTGCCGTTGCCGAAATTCAGCGTGCCGCAATCGAGACTGCAGATTTCGGGTAGGAGGCTTTCGACATGAGCAAGTCGCTCCTCCGGCCGGATCATGTCCGTGCCGGGTCCGGGCATCGCTGGGTCGTTCTCACCGACCACCCAATCGCCGCCCATACCTGCGGTAAGGTTGATCACAACATCGGTGTCAGAGGAGTGAACCCTGTCGACGACTTCCTTGAAGAGCAGGGGATCGCGGGACGCCTTGCCAGTCTCGGGATCGCGTACGTGAATATGGGCAATCGCAGCACCGGCCTTGGCTGCATCGATGGCTGCATCGGCAATGTCTTTCGGTGTCACCGGTACGCCAGCATGCCGATCCACCGTATCGCCAGCACCGGTCACAGCACAGGTGACGATCACCTCATTGTTCACACCGCCTCTCCCTGGAACGGATTGACAGCCAATCATTGCGCGTTCGTTGGTCAGAATTGCGAATTTTTCGTCATGTTTTTTTATTTTCCGACGTGCCTGCTCCGTGCCAAGATGACCGACCGTATTTCCTGCCCCTCCGTTTCGGTGATGGTATTGCCTCCATGAGCAATCATCAGACCCATGTGAGCTTCATTCTCATTCCGCGGTTCAACATGCTGACCTTGACGGCGACATTGGAGCCAATGCGGATCGCCAACTATCTGTCGATGACGAACCCTTATCGCTGGGATTTTCGTTCGGCCGAGCCCGGACGCGTGCAGGCCAGTAACGGCCTTGATGTTGCCTGCCTGCCCCTTGATGAGCCTGGTGATGGCCGGCCCGACATCGCCGTTGTCTGCGGAAGCTGGGGGGCGGAGCATTATCGGAGCCTGGCGCTTTTCAGTTGGCTTCGCCGGATGGAGCGCCATGGTACCCGGATGATCTCGGTCGAGCTCGGACTTTATGCCCTGGCTCACGCCGGCTTGTTGAGTGGTTGTCAGGCGACGACGCATTGGTCATGGAGGCCGGGCTTTGCAGAGCAGTTTCCGGACATCGACGTCTGCGAGCAGCTTTATACGATCGATCGCAAACTGATGACCTGCGCCGGCGGCACGGCGGGCGTCGATCTGATGCTCTATCTGGTCGCTGACGATCATGGCGAACAACTCGCCACCGAAGTCGCCAATCAGATCCTCCATTACCCGAGACGACCGCCTGAAGGGGCTCAAAGGTTCGTCGCAAGCGGTCTTGACGGTGATATCCACCCCGATGTCCGGGCCGCGATGTCGTTGCTCGAATCCTGTATCGAAGAACCGATCTCGGTACCCGAACTCTGTCTGCGGCTTGGCGTATCGCAGCGCCAACTCGAGCGCCTGTTTCGGCGCAGCACCGGATGCACGATCGTGCAGTTCAGCAAGCTCTTGCGTCTGCAATACGCCCGTGTCCTTCTGACCAGTACGCGCATGACGATCCGCGAAGTCTCGGCAGCCTGCGGCTTCAACTCGATGTCATATTTTTCGCTGTCATTCCAGAAAGTCTTCGATAAAAAGCCGAGTGAATACCGCCAAGCCTGGCCGGAAAACGAGCCTGCCCCCTCCTGGCCCGGCACGGTCTATGCGTTCATCCAGAGCTCGGCGAGCGGGCAAAAGCGGCAGCTTTGAGGATCGCGACGATTGCACGATCCCGCTCAGCCGCCATGTCTTCGAAGTTCCGGCCCGCCGCCATCTCATCGCAGCCATCGACCATGCGATCGCGCAGGTCCTCGGTGAGCTCCGGCGCTTTCAATCGCGTCCAAGGGAGCTCGAGCGCCGGGCCGAATTGATCGAGATTGGTGGCCATGCCACCTTCGCCAGAGGCAACGTGAAACGCCATGCATTGTCCTTGAAAGGCCATGCGCGGCGCCGGTCCGTTGATCAGGGCGGTGTCGATATCGGCCGGCGTCGCCTCGCCATTCGCCACCATATGCAAAGCTTCCCGCCAAAGCGCTTCCTGCAGTCGAGTTGCGATGAAGCCAGGAATTTCCTTCTTGAGGACGAGTGGCGCTTTGCCGGCAAACCCGTAGAAATCATGCGCCCAGCGGAGGGCGTCCGCCGACGTTTTTTCGCCACCGACGATCTCAACCAGTGGCAAGAGATAAGGTGGATTGAAGGGATGGCCGACCAGTGTGCGTTCGGGTGTTATGCAGACTGCCTGAATGTCGGTCATGGTCAGTCCCGACGTGCTCGATGCGATCACGACATCAAGGGGGACGAGCCGCCCGAGCTTTTCATAAAGCGCTTGTTTGAGTTCAAGCCTCTCAGGCGCACTTTCCTGGACGAATTCGGCATGGCTAACCGCTTCGCCGAGGTCCGTCGTCAGGCGCAGCTTGTCTCGCGTGGCGCCCGGCGCTAGGCCAAGCGCTTCCAGGCTGATCCATGCAGTGTCGAGGATTTTTCGAAATGCCGGCTCCTCGTCCCGCACGTGAATATAGGCCGTGACATCGAAGCCCCGGGCGAGAAAATGTCCGGCCCAGCCAGCGCCGATCGGCCCGGCGCCGATGGTCGCCACATGGCGGACGCGATCCGCTTCGGGTCTAGGCATGGCGGCTCAGCGCCCCTTGAACACCGGGTTCCGTTTCTCGACGAAGGCCTTGACCCCTTCCTTCGCGTCCTCGGATTTGAGCATGGCGCGATAGGAGGGCAGATCGCCAGTGCGCATCGTCCTGAAGGCGTCCTCAAGGCGGGCGCACTCGATGTTCCTCAAGACCTCCTTGACCGTTTGCAAAGCAAGCGGCGCCGATGA
>JBPCVQ010000395.1:0-31323 GCA_051010395.1 Geminicoccaceae bacterium
CTCGTGATGGGCACCGTCATCGTCTACGCCCTCATGATTCTGATCCTCAACCTCATCGTCGATATTCTCTATGGCGTACTCGATCCGAAAGTGCAGCGGCGATGAGCGGGCAGCCCCCCCAAGCTCGACCTGACGGGGGCAGCGAGGCGCTGCCTGCGAAACCTGATCCGGGCACGGGCAAGTCTACCGACCAGCCGGTGGCTGGCCGGTCGTTGTGGCAGGATGCGTGGCGTCGGCTGAAGCGCAACAAGGCGGCGATGATGTCGATGGTGATTCTCGCCATCATCACTGTCTTGGCGATCATCGCACCGTTATTGAGCCCGCATCCCATCGATGAGGTCTACTGGGAGCGCATCCAGGTTCCGCCCGATTTCGAAAACGCCCATTGGTTCGGCACCGACGGCAACGGTCGTGATCTTTTCATCCGTACCCTCTATGGCGGCCGCATTTCGCTGATGGTCGGCATTCTCGCCAGCCTTGTGGCCCTCGCGATCGGTGTCACCTATGGTTCCGTGGCCGGCTATTTTGGCGGCCGTATCGACGATTTGATGATGCGCATCGTCGACATCATGTATTCGCTGCCCTTCATCTTTTTCGTGATCATCCTGATGGTGATCTTCGGCCGACAGATCTTCTTGATTTTCATCGCGATCGGCGGAGTTGAATGGCTGAACATGGCGCGCATCGTCCGTGGCCAGACCTTGTCGATCAAAGGTAGGGATTATGTCGAGGCGGCACGCGCAGCCGGTGTTTCCAACAGCTCGATCATTCGTCGACACATCATCCCGAATCTGCTTGGCCCGGTGATTATTTACCTAACGCTCACCATCCCGCAGATCATCCTTCTGGAAAGCCTTCTGTCCTTTCTCGGCCTCGGTGTGCAGGAACCGCTTACCAGCTGGGGCGTCCTGATTTCGGAGGGGGCTGAAAATATGGAATCGGCGCCCTGGATGCTTGTCTTCCCTGCGATCTTCCTGGCGCTCACCCTCTTCTGCTTCAATTTTATCGGCGATGGTCTCCGTGATGCTCTCGACCCGAAGGATCGCTGAGTGATGAGCGCCCTCCTCGATGTCCAGGATCTCACCATCCGCTTCGCCACCCCGGACGGTGAGGTCGTGGCTGCTGATCGGATCGGCTTCGGGGTCGGGAAGGGCGAAACCGTGGGTCTGGTCGGCGAGAGCGGTTCCGGCAAATCACAGACAGTCCTCTCGATCATGGGGCTCCTCGCGAAAAACGGCAGGGCAAGCGGCCATGTCGGCTTCAACGGACAGAACTTGTTAGGGCTGTCGGCCGCCGACCTGAATAAGGTCAGGGGTGTCGACATCGCGATGATCTTTCAGGATCCCATGACCGCGCTCAACCCCTATCTCAGGATCTCGCGCCAGATGACCGAAGTCCTCATCGAGCACAGAGGAGCGGACGCGGCGAGCGCGCGGAAGAAAAGCCTGGAGCTGCTCGATCTTGTCGGCATCCCTGATTCGAAAAGCCGCATCGATCTCTATCCCCATGAATTCTCCGGCGGCATGCGTCAGCGGGTGATGATCGCGATGGCGCTCTTGTGCGAACCCAAGCTTCTGGTCGCAGACGAGCCGACCACTGCCCTGGATGTCACCGTGCAGGCCCAAATCCTGGAGCTGTTGCAGCAGATTCGCAGAGAACGCGAGATGGCGATCCTCCTGATCACCCACGATCTCGGCGTGATAGCAGGCCTCGCCGATCGCGTCCTCGTCATGTATGGCGGCCGGATCGTGGAGGAAGGCCCCGTCAATCCTGTGTTTGCAACACCTGCTCATCCTTACACCCAGGGCCTTCTCCACTCATCACCTCGACTTGATGAGACCAGGGCGGACCAGCTCGCCACCATCCCCGGCCAGCCCCCAAACCTCCAAGCCTTGCCCAAAGGCTGCGCATTCGCCCCACGCTGCGAGCACTGCTTCGAGCCATGCGGCGAGGCGCCGAGCCTTGCCCCGATTGGAGCCGACAGAGCCAAAGCCTGCCACCTAGAGGGCATACCGTGAGCAATACTCCCCTCCTCCAGGTCGACGATCTGTCCGTCCACTTCTCCATTCGCACCGGAGGCATAGTCAACGGTCAACGCCGAGCGTTGAAGGCAGTGGATGGGGTTAGCTTCGAACTGCAAGCCGGCGAGACCCTCGGCATCGTCGGCGAAAGCGGCTGCGGCAAGTCCACACTCGGGCGCGCCATCCTTCGCCTGATTGAGCCGACAGCCGGCGGTGTCGCGTGGTTGGGCAACGACTTTCTCGGCCTCGATCAAACGAGCCTGCGGGCTAAACGCAAAGATCTCCAGATCATCTTCCAGGACCCGCTCGCTTCCCTGAACCCACGCATGACCATCGGCTCGATCATCGCCGAACCCCTGATCACCCACGAACCGGGCCTTGCCAAGGCCGAGGTTGACAAGAGGGTCCGAGCGGCGATGGACGAGACGGGGCTGCTGCCGACGATGATCAACCGCTACCCGCACGAATTCTCTGGAGGCCAGTGCCAGCGCGTCGGCATTGCTCGCGCGATGATAGTGCGTCCCAAGCTGATTGTCTGCGACGAGCCGGTCTCCGCCCTCGACGTTTCGATCCAGGGCCAGATCATCAACCTCCTGATGAAGCTGCAGCAGGAATTCGACCTCTCCCTCCTGTTCATCAGCCACGACCTTTCCGTGGTCCGCCACATCAGCCACCGCATCCTCGTCCTCTATCTCGGCAAGATCATGGAGGTCGCGGGGCGCGACGGCCTTTACCTGGCGCCGCGTCACCCCTACACGCAGGCGCTTATCTCCGCCGTTCCGATCCCGGACCCGATGTTGGAACGCGAGAAGAAGCGGATCGTGCTGGAGGGCGACCTGCCATCGCCGCTCGACCCGCCATCCGGCTGTATTTTTCGGACGCGATGCCGTCATGCGACGGCGTTATGTGGGGAGAAGGTGCCGGCGTTGGAGGCTGTTGGCGACGGCCACAAGGTCGCCTGCCATCATTGGCAAACGCTCGTGTCGCCTACCCCGGAATGAACGTCATATTGCTGTCTTCTCGTAGAAAAATGAGTCTTCGTCTCAGCTAAGGGGTAGCTCTGTACGATCCTGCGCCTGGCACGATGTGGCCGCTTTCACCCGCTAGACCAGTCACACCACCCTTAAACCGAGAACGCCTTCAGATCCAATGTCGACTTCTTCCCGATATGCCGGCGGTTCTGCTTGAGCCAGGCATCCGCGCAGTCCCGGCCCGCATCTTTCAAATAGGTCAGAAAATTCCAGGCCGTGTTGTTCTTGCTGCTCATGCCGAGCGGGGTCATGACCTCGGGATCGGCGATGCAGTGAAAGCGGATCGGCCGATATTTTCCGCTCTTGAGCGCCCCTTCCTCCAACAGTCGGGTGAGGGTGGCGATGTGATCGAGTTCGCGCAGCAGGCTGGCGTTCATGGTGACTTCGTTCAGCCGGTCCATGATGTCCTGCGACGTGATCGGCAGCTCGCTTCGATGGGTCGGGTTGAGCTGGACGACAACGATGTCGTCGGCATCGCAAGTGCTGATCAGCGGCTTCAGCACCGGGTTGCCGGTGAACCCGCCGTCCCAATAAAAGTCACCCTCGATCTCGACAGCACGATGGAGCTGCGGCAGGCATGCGGACGCCAGGAAGGCATCGACGCTGAGCTCAGTGTTCGAGAAGATCTTCAGCTCGTTGGTCAGTACGTTGGTGGCGCAGACGAAGAGCTTGATCGCATCTTTTCGACATAAATTGTCGAACTGCAGATGCTCGTCCAGGAGATCGCGCAGCGGGTCTCGATCGAGTGGGTTCAGTTGATAGGGCGAAACAAACTGCGCCATCACGTCCAGCCAGATGCTGGCCGGCGACCAGTCCATGTTCCAGGCCCTGTTGAAGTCGTGAAACGGCGTGGACTGATAGGGATTGAAAGCGGCCGAGCCCTTATTGCTGAGCGCGCGCCAGAAAATAGCCATCGCCTCCTTGGCGCGATCCCGCCCGTCCGGCAGGCCGGAGGCCAGGATGCCAGCGTTCATGGCGCCCGCACTGGTGCCGCTGATTCCCTTGATGTCGAGGGTCTCGTCTTCCAGCAGCCGGTCGAGAACACCCCAGGTAAAGGCGCCATGGGCGCCACCGCCCTGCAGGGCAAGCGTGATTTTTTGGGTGGGCATGGTCGTGGTCAATCCGTTGGCAGACCATGATCTGCTAGCAAATCAGTGACTGAAAAGCGATGACAATCGACAAAATATAACCCTAAATAACTTGGTGCGATACACCCGTTCTCCTTCGGAAACCGTATGGATCAACTGGACTCATGCTCACGCAGCCTTGGAATCAGCTCGGCGAAATTGCAGGGGCGGTGGCGGATGTCGAGCTGGTTTAGAAGAATCTCATCCCAGCCGTCCTTGCAGGCCCCGGTCGAGCCCGGCAGCGCGAACAGATAGGTGCCTTTGGCGACACCCGCCGTCGCCCGGGACTGGAGCGCCGACGTGCCGATTTTCTGATAGCTGATCATCCGGAACATCTCGCCGAAACCCTGGATTTCCTTTTCGACGACCCGTTCCAGCGCTTCCGGCGTGATGTCGCGCCCGGTGACCCCGGTGCCGCCGGTACTGATCACCACCTCGACATCGGGATTATCGATCCAGGCCTTGAAGCGATCGGCGATCAGAGCCGCATCGTCCTTCACGATATCCCGGCCCGCCAGCTCATGCCCCGCCGACGTCAGGCGCTCCACCAAGAGATCTCCCGACCGATCGTCTTTGAGTGATCGACTGTCGGACACCGTCAACACTGCAATCCGAAGCGGCTTGAAGGTCAACTTCTCATCAATCCCCACCATAGTCTCGATCCCTCCAACCGCTCCCCATCGAGGCTCAGCCTCGAAACAAGTCCGCCATGGGCTGGTCAGCCCTGGGCGTGATCGCGGTCGGCGTAGAGGTTCAGCTCTTCGTCGAAGGCGCGGTAGCTCGGCCATTTGTTGGCGGCCATGGCTTCGAGCGAAGGCAGTGGCTGGCCGAGGCGGGCGCGATAGTTCCAAAGATTGGCCAGAACCTTCTTCACGTAAACCCTGGTTTCGACGAAGGGGATCATTTCCAGGAACATGGCGGGGTCGTTGTCGAGGTTGAAGGCTTCACGCCACTGGTACACCCGGCCCGGGCCTGCATTGTAGCCGGCGGCGATGAACATAAGGTTGTCGCCGATGCCGTCACGGTTCAGGAGTTCCTGCAGATAGGCTTGGCCGAAGGTAATCGCCGTTTCGGGATCGAGCAGGCTATCCGTGCTTCCGAGCGTGAGATCCGTGCGCTTGGCGATATGCTTTGCCGTGCCAGGCATGACCTGCATCAGACCGAGGGCACCGACATAACTTTCCGCACGGGGATCAAAGCCGCTTTCCGCACGGATCACCGAGAACACCAGGGCGCGATCGACGCGATAGCCGCGATGAGGCTGCCAGGCCGGGACAGGATAGAAGGCGTCCAGATGCACGTCGCCTTTGTAGCCGAGGCGATGGGCGAGGCGCATTTCCACTGCCGGAAGGTGAAGGCTTTGGGCGAGCTTCAGGAGGCCAGCGGTGAGCGTCGATTTCGCTGACGCCGCAAGCGTCCGCAGCTCCTTTTCGGCAAGGTCGTGGCGGCCGATCTGGGCAAGCGCTGTGGCGCGCTTCGCTGCCGGATAGCGCAGCATGATCTCGGCGACGTCGTCCTGGACCTTGGTGGCGCGCTGGTGATCGATGGCGATGCCCAGGCGCTTCTTGGCCAGGAGGCCGTAGAACTGGCGCGGATGCTTGGCCGCGATCTTGAGGAAATGCCGAGCGCGCTTGGTCTTGAAGCCGACGGCGCGGGCCGCCCAGTAGGCAGCTCGGGCGCGTTCGCCATTGTGAGCCTTTTCGGCTTCGGCGAGCTTGGCAAGGTGGGTCGCCGCGGTATTGATGTCGCCGGTGCGCCAGGCGCTCATACCAACGGTCCAGTGCATTTCGGGCACGATATGCGCGGACCGCTTCGCCGCCTTCCTGGCGAGCTTCAAGGCCGGCTTGAAATCGCGCTTGACGAAATGGGCGCGAGCAAGGGCCCAGCGGCCGAGGTCGGTCTCAACGGCATCGGTGATGCTATGGATATCTGGTTGATTGAAGAGATTTCCCGCCTCTTCAACTCGACCGCGATCGCCCGCCCTGCTGATGTCACGAAGCCAGGCCTGAACCACGGTTTCCTTGGCCTCGGAGCGACGCAGCTTCGAGCGATAGCGCACCCGAATGACCTCCTGGGACTTCTGACCGCTACCGGTCATGTAGCCCTTGGCCGGTCGGGTCGGCGCCGCTGCTCCCCGTGGATGACGCTTCAAGGCAAGCTTGTAGACCTTCTTGGCGGAGGGGTGGTCGCCGTAAGCCTTGAGCCAGGCGGCCAGTTCGCCATAGGAGGAGCGATAAGCGGTCGGATGCATGTAACGCTGATACTGGACGTGCCCGAGGAGCGTGTCGTCGTCCAGCCTGGCCAAGAGGGCATCGGCAGCTTTCCAGGCGCCGTCTTCCTGAAGATCGAAGATTTCCCGATAGAGAAGCACGGTGCGTTCGGAAAGCGGCTTCTTGGCGACCGGCGCCGAGAGCACGGGGTCGGCGGTGGACAGACGGGCAAGCTGTACACCTTCGGAAGCGTCGGCGACCGGGGTGGTGCTCAGCAGAGCTGAAGCAACCAGGGCGGAGAACCGAAGCGGCGAAATCGTGAGGGCGCGTTGGATAATGTTCATATTTGAGTTTATAATCAAAACAACATAAAATTGAAAGTTAATGCCCTCATTTATTTATTTTACTGTTAACTGCTATCCTTCATAATTTGTTAATTCTTGCTCTAATTGCAAGTAAATCGCGCCATGAGAAGCGTTTTTGTGCGGGCTGGCGCAGCAAATAAGCGGGATGAAACATCACGAGTGCGGGAATTTCGCGACCATCGGCTGTCTCTTTGTAGACAAATGGGCGGCCTCGGAGCTTAGTCACGCCCTCCGATCGACCGAGCAGCGCCCGCGCCGCAATGCCGCCGACAAAAACCAGGAACTCGGGCTGAATCAGTTCGATCTGCCGCTCCAAAAATGGCTGGCAGATCGCGATTTCGGCTGCCGTCGGCGAACGATTGCCGGGTGGGCGCCAATAGATGACGTTGGTGATGTAAACCTTCGTGCGATCGAGCCCGATGGTGCCGAGCATTCGATCCAGGAGCTGGCCGCTCGGTCCGACGAAGGGCTTGCCCTGCCTATCCTCCTGGGCTCCAGGCGCCTCGCCGATCAACATGACCCTAGCCTCTGCATTGCCGTCGGCGAAACAGAGGTTAATCGATGTTTCCTTTAAGGGGCATCCATCGAAGCCCTTCAGCGCTTCGGCCAGCGCTTCCAGGCTTTGACAGGATTGAGCAAGTGCCCTGGCATCGGTGACGGCCCGGCCACCCGCCGCGGCCGCGCCGTCCGCTACGGCCCCAGCACCCGGGCGAAGGGGCGGCTTCGCCTCCTCCTCGCCCAGCACCCAGGCCGGCGGACCATCGTCGGACTTCTCTCTTGTGGGGGTGGCGGCACTTCCGGGCTTCAGTCGGTCGGCAAGCGCATCCTTGGCTTTCGGGGCGCTGCCGATGGCGGGATCCGGGCGATCGAACCGATCGATTGGCTGCTCGGCGATGAGGTCGACGACACCCATTTGGGCATGCCAGTCAAGCCAGGCACGAACATCGGCGCCTGCTGACGACGGCAGTGCTGGCCCTTCATCCTTCATGTCCCGTTCATCGCCTCCAGCTCCTTGGCGAGCCACATGCGCCATGTCGACGCGCCCGTCATCCGCCCCCATCCGCCGCATTCATCTCGGAGGGTCTTCTGTTACGCTTAAGGGATTGTTAAGCATAGCGCTCTAGATTGCCAGAAGCGAGTGGTGTCAGGCTGAAGCCTCCATGTATCGAAAGGCGATGGCAAGACGAGAGCGTGATGCGGGTTAGCGAACGAAACGACGGGTCGAGGGTGTGATGGAACGAGAGAGCATGGAGTTCGATGTGGTGATCGTGGGTGCAGGGCCTGCGGGCCTGGCTGCCGCGATCCGACTTCGGCAGCTTGCTGCGGAGCAGGACCGGGAGATCTCGGTCTGTGTCGTTGAAAAGGCGGCCGAAGTCGGTGCGCACACGCTCTCCGGCGCCGTCCTCGAACCCCGCACCCTGAACGAGCTCATCCCGGACTGGAAGGAGAAAGGAGCCCCGCTCAAGACGCCCGTTACCGACGACCGGTTCATGTTCCTGACGGAAAATAAAGCCTATAAATTGCCGACGCCGCCGCAGATGCATAATGATGGCAATTACATCGTCAGCATGGGCAAGGTGGTGAAATGGCTGGGAGAGCAGGCCGAAGAGCTGGGTGCTGAAGTCTATCCGGGCTTCGCAGCTGCCGAGGTGCTCTACCATGAGGATGGCAGCGTCAAGGGCATTGCCACCGGCGACATGGGCCTTGATCGGGACGGCAATCCCAAGGACAACCACGAGCCCGGCATGGAATTGCATGGCCGCTTCACCTTCTTCGCCGAAGGCTGCCGTGGCTCGCTGACACGGCAGGTCGAAGAAAAGTTCGGCCTTAGAAAGGGTGACCCGCAAACCTACGGCATCGGGATCAAGGAACTCTGGGAGGTCGATCCGGCCAAGCATCACGCCGGCCGGGCGGTGCATAGTGTCGGCTGGCCGATGGACAGCAAGACCTATGGGGGCTCCTTTCTCTATCACCTCGAGGATAACCAGGTCGCTGTTGGCTTCGTGATCGGTCTCGATTACCAGAACCCTTACCTCTCTCCATTCGAAGAGTTCCAGCGTTTCAAGGCTCATTCCTCCGTCCGGGAGACATTGGAAGGGGGCAGGCGCATCTGTTACGGCGCGCGCGCGCTGAACGAAGGCGGCCTGCAGTCCCTGCCTGAGCTGGTTTTTCCAGGCGGGGCGGTGATCGGCTGTTCCGCTGGCTTTCTGAATGTGCCGAAGATCAAAGGCAATCATCTCGCCATGAAGTCGGGCATGATGGCGGCGGAGGCCGCCGCCGCGGCACTCAAGGCGGAAACGCCCGCGACGACTCTTGACGCTTACTCCGAAGCTTTCAAAGCTTCCTGGGCCTATGACGAACTGCATCGTGCCCGCAACATTCGGCCGAGTTTCCACAAGGGACTATGGGCGGGTCTCGTCTACAGCGCCATCGACACCTTCCTGCTGCGCGGCAAAGCTCCCTGGACGTTCAAGAACCATGCGGATCACAAAGCACTCAAATCCAAAACGGAATTCGCGCCGATTGCCTACCCCAAGCCAGATGGCGAAATCACGTTCGACCGGCTGTCGTCGGTCTACATCTCCAACACCAATCACGACGACAACCAGCCCTGCCATCTGACGCTCAAAGACGCATCAGTGCCGATCGAACTCAATCTTGAAACCTATGACGCGCCGGAGCAGCGTTATTGCCCGGCCGGTGTCTATGAAATCGTCCGGAACGATGACGGCACGAATCCCAAACTGCAGATCAACTACCAGAACTGTGTTCACTGCAAGACCTGCGACATCAAAGACCCGTCGCAGAACATCGTCTGGGTCGTACCGCAAGGTGGCGACGGGCCGACTTATACCGGCATGTAGCATGCATGCGATCAGGTCGCATTTAACCTGTAGACTAGGCGACACACTACAAGCCGAAGAGGCATATGTTCATCAACACATGCCTCAAACTTGCCCGTCATGACAGATAGCGCCAACCCGCCACAACCAGCTTCCGACATGGCGACTAGGCCTATGCCGGGCTTAGACGTCTCGGAAGGCGACAGGCTTGCCATCCTTGTCCATGACCATCTTGCCGCCCTCATCCTGGACAGCTATGTAACGACCATGACCGACAGCCGTACCGACATACAAGACCGGTTTGACTTTTTTTCCATCGAAGGTCTTGCCTTCGCCACCCGTGCCGCGTGCGGTCGGATCGTTCTTGCTCTTGTTGGTCTGCAACATCGTCTTCTCCATCAAACAGCAGCCTGCGACCTGCGGATCGTAGGCAGGGAGGCCTATTTGGCAATTAGGAACTGCATGCCGGCTCAGGCTCTCGCCGTCAAGCCTGCTCAGCCGTGCAAAGCCTTTCGAACGTCAGCGTGACATGGTCATGCATCTCCCTTTTCACAAGCCCTTCATCGCCACGGTCCCAAAAATGACAAGAGCCAACATCCTCACAGCCCTCATTCTGGCGGCGATCGTCACGAATGCCACGGACGGCAGTGCCGCAGGCGCCGAACCGACATCCGATGCCCTATCTCCCCAATTGGTAGCCGGGCCTGGCACCGTCGATGAGGCCAAGCTGGTCGATGCTGCCAGTGAATCGACACTCGGTGATTATCTTGCCGGCAACTTCGCGCTGGATAAGGGCAACATCAAGGACGCAGCAAGCTATTTCGAGCGGGCGCTTGGCGATGACCCGGAAAATCTGGAGCTCAGGCGTCAGGTGTTCATGCTCGATCTCGCCGATGCACGCTACGCGGCAGCCCTAAAGGAAGCTCGTGCGCTGAAGCAGCAGCAGGCCGACGAGACCAACGAAGACGCCCAGCTGCTGTTGGCGTTGGAGCAGGTGAAGCTGGATGCGTTCGATGCGGTTTCGAGCGAACTTGATGGCGTCGGCACCCAAGGTATCGTGGCGCTCGCCGCACCCTTTGTTCGGGCCTGGTCCCTTATCGGCCAGGAGGGCGCAGGATCGCTTGATGCGGCCATAGCTTCGCTGCATGCAGGCGAATCACTGGGCCCGCTCAACGAATTTCACGACGCGATGCTGCTGGCGCGAGGTGAACGTTATGACGAAGCCCTGAATAAGCTCGAGGACATCATCCCTGAAACCGGGCCGGCGCCAGTAAGGGTCGCGCAGGCCTATGTCGAAATTCTGGTTCGCGAAGGCCGAAACGAAGAGGCGCTGGCATTCCTCAAGGCTCAGCTGGATTATGGCGAACGCCCTCTCCTTCGTCAGGCCGCCATCGAGATGGAAAGGGACGGAACGTCACCGGGCCTACCCTTCGGCGACGAGGCTGGTGGGGTTGCCGACGCCCTTTTGGGGATCGCTGAGGCCCTGCAGCAGGAACGTGGCAGTGCGCGCGCGATCCTCTACACCCGCCTTGCCCTCTACCTCAGACCGGACCTTGCCGAGGCCCAGCTTCTGATTGGTGACATTCTGGCGAGCCAGGACAATGGCGAAGCGGCGATCGAAGCTTATGATTCCGTTCCTGCATCCTCGCCGCTCGGCTATGCCGCCAGTGTCAGAAAAGCGCAGGTGCTTCATCGCCAAGAACAGCAGGAACAGGCATTCGTTCTTCTTGACAATCTTGCGGACGACGACCCTGAGCGCACCGATGCCCTGATCGAGCTCGGTAATCTGCTGCGCCGGGATGAACTCTACGAGCGTGCCGAGAAGGCCTACAGCCAGGCAATCGGGCGCATTGCAGCACCGCAGCAGGAGCATTGGAGCCTCTTCTACAGCCGGGGCATAGCCTATGAGCGCACGAAGCGCTGGCGTGAAGCAGAGGCCGACTTTCTGTTCGCCCTCGAGCTCCAGCCGGAGCAACCCTTCGTCCTCAATTATCTGGGCTATAGCTGGGTCGATCAGGGCGAGAACCTCGACGAAGCGGAAGACATGCTCAATCGTGCGGTCAAGGCACGTCCCGACGACGGCTTCATTGTCGACAGTCTGGGTTGGGTCCATTATCGGCTTGGCGACTATGAAAAAGCCGTGGAGCAGCTGGAACGCGCAGTCGAGCTGCAGCCGGGCGATCCGGTGATCAACGATCATCTCGGTGATGCTTATTGGCGGGTAGGGCGCGAACGCGAAGCCAGCTTTCAATGGCGAAGGGCACTGACCCTCGAGCCTGAGGATGACCTGGTTGCGACGATCAGGGACAAGTTGAAGTCCGGTCTGGAGGATGACCGTTCCTGAGCAACAGGCATCCATCTGGCATTTTCTGCGCTAATGGGTTCAGGACTTCATGGTCAGAGTCAATGAGACAGCATTCGCCAAAATCAATCTCGACCTTAGGGTCTGCGGTCGACGGGCAGATGGTTTTCATGATCTCGATAGCCTCGTGGTCTTTGCCGAAACAGGCGATCTCCTGACCTTCGAGCCCAGCGACAGGCTCACTCTGACGATCGAAGGCCTTTTCCGAGAAGCATTGCCTAACGACGACGGCAATCTTGTCGTGCGCGCCGCAAAGGCGCTCGCACACATGACCAGCCGTGATGCTAATGTTCGAATCACGCTTGATAAGACTTTGCCGATCGCTTCCGGCCTGGGAGGTGGTTCCGCCGATGCTGCGGCTACGCTTCGCGGGCTCTGCAAGCTTTGGGATCTGCGGCTCAGCCTCGCCGATCTGGCGCCACTAGCGCAGAGCCTCGGCGCCGATGTTTCAGTCTGCCTTGGATCAAGCTCGGTGCGGATGCAGGGCATCGGCGATCGCCTCACGCCGATGCCATCTCCCGCCCCTTTGCCCATGATTCTGGTCAATCCCGGGACGGCTGTCTCGACCCCTGAGGTGTTTCGAGAACTGACGGTTAATTCGGGTGCCCGTGCTCCAATTTCTCCTGTCGAAGCGGATTGCGAACCCCGGATCCAGTTTCTGGACAGCGTCAATGACCTGGAAGCACCAGCGATCCGGATCGCACCGGTGATCGGCCTGGTCCTGGACACTCTCCGAAACCAGCCTGGCTGCGTATTCGCACGTATGTCCGGTAGCGGCGCTACCTGTTTCGCTCTGTTCGACGATCTCGCCGAGCGCGAGCGTGCCGTTAGCGCACTTTCCATTTCGAACCCCAGTTGGTGGGTCACTAGCACTGATATCAGATGATCCGCCTTTGGTTTTTCCGCCCCTTACGCCGGACAATGGCGGCGTCGGTTCCTGAAGCGCGGCCTTCTCCCAGACGGACTCTTAAGGCCAACCGACAAGGAAGCGCATACCCCCGAATTTCCTGGCTCATTCTTCGGAAGCGGGCAAAAATCCAATTGAAGTAGTCACAACACTTCAGCCGTTGAGTTCGGTCGACAGGCGGAAGTAGACGCCGAAGTCCTGGAGATCTTCGTTCTCGGGAGAATCGGTATCGATGGTCGGCATCGGGATCTCCAATCCAGCAGACACTACTCAGCCATTGTCGAACACCAGTTCGTTCTGGCCGGTAACCGCGAGCGGTATCACCGCCGCCAGCAACGAATTGCAGCCACGAACTCTATATGTATCTTCGACATTGATATCGACACGACCTCTTCTCGTACCTTCAAGAAGCGGCCTTCGGGCAGGGCGGCACCAAAACTGTTCGCTGCCCTGAACGACAGCCTACGTCTCCTCATGAAGTCGATTCGATCGGCTGATCGACTTCATCTGCAAGAATAGCTGACTAGGCAGGTCAAGCCGCACGGCGAAATGGGTTTAGCTTTTTCCAGAACGCCGAGCGGCGGTGACGCCGCTCCGACTGCCGCATCGCTGCTTCATCGGTGACCCAATTCAGCTGCAGCACACGGCGAACGCCGTCGAAAGAGCAATGGCCATGCCAGGCGTTCTTCCGATTCCTGAAGCAGACCATGGAGCCCGCCTCGGGAGGCACCTCGGTGATGGGGTCGTCCAGGCTATCCTTGGAACGAAGGAGGCGAAGCCTTCCGCCATCGGCATCCCAGCTCTCGTTCAGATAGACCAGGACGGTGATCAACTTGGTGTCGCTGTCGGTATGGATCTGACCATCCTTGGGGCGGCAACGGCCGCGCACCGTAAGCGTGGTCGGGCGATCGGCGAGGTCCATGTCGAATTTTTCCGCAAAGGCGTCACGCAGGCTCTCACCCTGAAGTTCGTCGCAAAGTGCAGAGAAAACCGCCCCGTAGTCGAGCGCGATCAGCGGATAGCTGCCGCCTTTCTCAATCCGCGGATAGTCGGCGAGAATGGCCGCCAGATTCGCTTCGCGTACAAAGCCCGGCACGGTCAGATATTCGAACGGTTCCTTTTCAAGCAGCGCTTTCTGAAATGCATCGATATTAAGAAGCGACATCCTGGAACCTCTCCGCCATGACCGATATCGGCGCCAAACAACCACCGACGCACCCCCACGGCAAGTCCAATCAACATCATCGCTGTGACCGCTTGCCCTCGCCCCCTACTCCGCCTAGTGTTCGCTTCTCCAGCGCGGGCGTAGCTCAGTGGTAGAGCACGGCGTTTACACCGCCGGTGTCGGAGGTTCGACCCCTTCCGCCCGCACCATTTTTTTCGTACCGGACCTCATGACTTCGGGCATTGCCGTGTTCAAGCGGTAGCCTTCTGCTCATAGCGGCAGAGATCGTGGAGAATGCAGTCATCACAGCGCGGCGCTCGCGCGCGGCAGGTTTTTTTGCCGAAGCGCAGCAGCCACATGTGGCTCTCCCGCCCCGCCCAATGGGGTGCTCGCGCTTCGAGCGATTTCGCCGTCTCCGCCTCGCTACGGCCGCGTACGAGCCCGATGCGGTTCGTGACCCGATGAACATGGGTGTCGACCGCGATCACAGCCTCGCCAAAGGAAAAAGAGAGCATGATGTCGGCGCATTTCCGGCCGATGCCCGGAAGGCTCATCAGCCCCTGCCGATCGCGCGGCACAACGCCCTGATGCTCCTCGATCAGTGCCGCGCAAAGCCGCCTCAGATTGCGGGTCTTCACGTTGTAGAGCCCAGCCGGTTTGATCGCCGATGCGATCGCTTCGTCTTCGAGGGCGAGAATGCCGCTTGGCGTATCGGCCAGCGCAAACAATGCGTTTTTTGCCTTGGCGGTGTTGCTGTCCAGGCTTTGCGCGGAAAGAAGGCAGGCGACGAGGCCGCGGAATGCGATGAGATCGTCCTTGACCGTATCTCTCGTTTTGGAGGGCGGCGAGATCGCCTTCAGTCGCTCGAACAGCTCATCGACCTCGTCCGCACTCAGTAAACCGCTATCGGTATGTCCTGCATCACTTTTCAGGGAAGGCCTTACGTCACCCCGAGACATTCAGATCACGCCTGCCGCTCGGAATTGGCTGATCTCAGCCTCGTCATAGCCGAGCTCACCCAGAAGTGCCTCGTTGTCAGCACCGAGTTCAGGGGGCGGCGTCTTTGGTCCAGGGTCGCCAGTGCCCAGACGAAAGCCGGCCCCAGCAATGGCGATATCACGTTCGGCGCCGGGAACTTTGTCGAAACGCTTGATCAAGCCCCGCGTCCTGACATGCTCATGATCGACAATGGCCGGCACATCCAGCACCTCGCCCGCCGGTACGCCATGCCGGTTCAAAAGCAACGCCCAGTCTGCAGCGGGTCTCATGGCAAGCTCCCGTTCCAGCTCGGCTTTCAGCATATAGCGATTGGCTTTCCTCGATTCCCGCTCATGAAAGCGCGGGTCATCGACGAGCTCCGGACGCTCCAACAGACGGCACAGCGTCTCGAACTGCTCCTGCTTGTTGGCTGCAATGTTCAAGAGACCGTCGGCGGTGGCGAAACTGCCGGAGGGTGCCGCCGTCACATTCTCATTGCCCATCGGCATCGGCGCTACGCCTGAGATCAGCCAGTTGGACACCGCCCAGCCCATCGACACCACGGTCGAATCCAGCATGGAAACGTCGATGTCCTCGCCCTCGCCAGTCATGGCCCGCCGATAAAGCGCCGCCGCGATCGCAAAAGCAGCGGTCATGCCGCCGGTGGTGTCCGCCACCGGATACCCAACCCGCAACCCCGCGCGGCGGGGGGCGTTGACTTGACGGAGACCGTCCACACCGGTGGGGTCTTCCGACTCGATAGCCGTGTTGGCCTGGCTGGGAGTGTTTTTTTCGCCGGTCAAGTTGACCCTGGTGGGGGCACCCACCCCGGAGAGGGTACCCTCCCCGGTGACGCTCATCACGCCAGCCAGCCCCTGAATGATCTGATCGTAAGCGGGGTCCGCCGCAAGCGGACTGTCCTTGCCGTAGCCCGAGATCGCGCAGGTGATCAGGTCCGGCTTGACCGTACGCAGCTCATCCGGCCCGAGACCCAGCCTCGCCATGACACCGGGGCGGAAATTATCGACCACCACATCCGCACTCGCCACCAGCCGCATGAAGATCGCCTTGCCCGCCGTTGCTTTCAGATCGAGGGTGATCGAACGCTTGCCCGCATTCTGCGCCAGGAAAGAGACGCCCATGTATCGTGCATTCAGTTCAGGATCGGCGCCGAGCTCACGCGCGAGATCGCCGGTTTCCGGCCGCTCGACCTTGATCACATCGGCGCCGAGCATGCCGAGCTGATAACAGCAAAACGGCCCCGCCAACACATTGGTGAGATCCAGGACCCGTACTCCTTCGAACAGCGCCGCCATGCTTTCGCCCCACTAACCGACATTATCGAAACCTGGGGAGCATACCAGCCCCGCTCGTCTCGAAAGACAATTCGGAAGTTTTCAGAGGCCAAGGCACCCTCTTCTTGACCTTCCAGCAACTGGAATGATTATCTCCAGTGGCGCAACAGGCAAAGGTTTTGCGTCATGGCCGTCCAGGGCAGATTTCAAGACGACGAGGTTATCAGAGATCCGGTCTGCGGCATGGTTGTCGATCCGGCCGGCGACAAACCTGCCCTCGATCATGACGGCCGAAAGTATCATTTCTGCGCTGAGCGCTGCTATGAGCGTTTTTTGGACGATCCCGAGGCCTTCATCCTGGCGACCGACCCCGTCTGCGGCATGAGCGTCGAGCGCGCCCGTTCGCGCTTCATGGCCAAGCAGCGGGGCGAGCGTTTTTTCTTTTGCTCCAACTCCTGTCAGGAAAAATTCGAACGTGCGCCGGATGCCTATCTCGCCGATCGGCCGCCCGCAGAGCCGGTGCCTGAAGGCACACTCTATACCTGTCCGATGGATCCGGAGATCGTCAGAGATACGCCTGACGACTGCCCGATTTGCGGCATGGCGCTCGAGCCGATGACGCCGAGCCTCGACGACGCTCCGAACCCGGAACTGATTGACTTCAAGCGACGTCTTTGGATCGGAGCCCCGTTGGCGCTCGCCGTGCTGGTGCTCGATATGGGCGGCCATCTCGGCATCCCGTTCGAGCACTGGCTCGGCCAGACCGTCTACCGCTGGCTCCTGGCCCTTCTGGCGACGCCGGTGGTGCTCTGGATCGGCGCCCCCTTCTTCAGGCGCGGCTGGGCATCGATCGTCAGTCGCAACCTGAACATGTGGACCCTGATCGCCATCGGCACAGGCGCCGCTTTTCTATTCAGCATCATCGGCCTCCTGTCACCGAACATGTTCCCAGTCGAGGTCCAGGTCGAGGGCGGCGGGCCTCCCGCCTATTTTGAGGCGGCGGCGGTCATCATCGTGCTCGTGCTGGTCGGTCAGATCCTGGAGCTCACGGCGCGCGAGCGAACGGGCGATGCCATTCGTGCCCTCCTGAGCCTGGCGCCAAAGACGGCAAGGCGCGTCACCGAAAACGGCGATGAGGATATCCTGATCGACGATGTCCGGATAGGTGATCGCCTGCGAGTACGCCCGGGCGAGAGTGTGCCGGTGGACGGCGTCGTGATCGAGGGGCGGAGCGCTGTCGATGAGAGCATGATCACCGGCGAGCCGCTACCCATCGAAAAGGGCATCGATGAGCAGGTGACCGGTGGTACGCTTAATAAATCCGGCAGCTTCGTCATGCAGGCCGACAAGATCGGCGCCGACACCATGCTCGCCAAGATCGTCGAGCTCGTCGCCAGGGCGCAGCGTACGCGCGCACCCATCCAGGCGCTCGCGGATCGGGTCGCAGCCTGGTTCGTGCCAACCGTGGTCGCGATCGCCCTGATCGCCTTTGTCGCCTGGCTCACTCTTGGCTCGGCACCCGCTTTGTCCTATGCGCTGGTCGCCGCTGTCAGCGTTTTGATCATCGCCTGCCCCTGCGCGCTCGGTCTGGCGACACCGATGTCGATCATGGTCGCCACCGGGCGAGGTGCGAAAATGGGCGTGCTGGTCCGCGATGCCGAAGCGCTGGAGCGGCTTGCCGAGATCGACGTTCTCGTCATCGACAAAACCGGCACACTCACCGAAGGCCGCCCATCCCTGACCAATTGCCAGCCGGCAATGGGTTTTGAAGAAACCGAGCTTTTGGCACTCGCGGCGAGCTTGGAGCAGGGCTCGGAACACCCGCTCGCCGGCGCCATCCTCGAAGCGGCCGCCAATCGCGGCCTTGCGCTCACCCCCTGCACGGACTTTACGGCCGTAGCTGGTCAGGGCATTCGCGGCGATGTCGGCGGACGAAAGGCTGCTCTCGGCAACAGGGCGATGATGAGCACGCTCGACGTCGACGTCTCCCCCCTTGCCGAGACCGCCCAGCAGCTGGAGAAAGAGGGCAAGACCGTGATGTTCGTTGCGCTCGAAGGCGCCGCCTTCGGCCTGGTCGCGGTTGCCGATCGGATCAAGGAAACGACGCTGGCGGCGATCCAGGCCCTGCGCGCGACCGGCATGCAGGTCATCATGGCGACCGGCAACAATTCTCGAACGGCGGCCGCTATAGCGAAGGAGGCCGGCATCGACGACGTTCACGCCGAGGTTCTCCCGGAAGGCAAGGCGGCACTCGTGGAAAACCTGCGCAGCCGCGGCCATGCGGTCGCGATGGCCGGCGACGGGGTCAACGACGCCCCGGCGCTTGCCGCCGCCGATGTCGGCATCGCCATGGGCAGCGGCGCCGACGTCGCCGTCGAGAGTGCCGGCATCACCTTGGTCAAAGGCGATCTTCGCGGTCTTCTCCAGGCACGCCGGCTTGCCGAGACGACCATGCGCAACATCCGCCAGAACCTGGTCTTCGCCTTCATCTACAATGCAGCGGGCGTGCCGATTGCAGCAGGCATTCTCTACCCGCTCTTCGGCATCCTGATGTCACCGATGATCGCCGCCCTCGCCATGAGCCTGTCGTCGGTTTCAGTCATTGGCAATGCCCTCCGGCTAAGGCGCAGTACCCTGTGAAACCGGTTTTCGGGCGTCACGATCGACAGGATCGAAGGCCACACCACAATGGAGAAACGACGCCATGAATATCGGCGAGGCGGCAGCGCGTTCCGGGTTGCCGGCCAAGACCATTCGCTATTACGGCGACATCGGCCTGGTCGAGCCGAGCCACCGGCAGGCGAACGGCTATCGAGACTATGACGATCAGGATCTGCATCGGCTGAAATTCGTGCAGCGCGCCCGCTCGCTTGGCTTCACCGTCGAAGAATGCCGTGAATTGCTCGATCTCTACCGGGACCGAAGCCGGGCAAGCGCCGACGTCAAGATGATCGCCAAAAAGCGCATCACCGACATCCGCCAGAAAATCGACGCGCTGAAAGCGATGGAAACGACGCTTTCCAGCCTGGTCGAGCACTGCCAAGGCGATCACCGCCCCGACTGCCCCATCCTCGACGATCTCGCAGCCGGCGGCAGGCGACCGCCTGCAGGGTAGACTTGCAGGTGAGTCGATCCTGAGGTTTTTTGTTACTGATAGGCTCCGCGCGAGATTTCCAGGCCCATACCGACAAGGGGCCGCATACCCTCGACCTCCAGGCGCTTTCTTCGAAGGCCGCGGCAACCAAATGAAGTGGTCACACCACCACAAGCTGGGTGATCCGATGATCAACGATCATGTATTGACCAAGTTCGCGCCTTTCGGCGACCGGTTGCTGAGGCCCATCTATCGGGATTATTCGTTCGCCAACCTGCCGGCGACGCTGCATTTCCTCCTGACCGGCGAAACAATAGGCAACCTGTTGCCGGCGGACTGTTTCGGCGGCTGTTATCCCAGGCCAAAGAAAATCGTCTTGTTGTTCGTCGACAGCTTCGGCTGGCGTTTTTGGCAACGCTATGCGGAGCGTTCGACATTGATGCGTCGGGTCATCGATGAAGGGGTTCTGACGCCGATTTCGGCGCTCTTTCCGTCGACGACCGCGGCGTCGGTTTCAACATTGAACCTCGGATCCTTGCCGTCGCAGCACGGCATGTTCGAGTGGAACCTCTATGTGCCGGCGGTGGGCGAAACCATCCAGTCTCTGCCCTTCTCGACTTTGGGAAAGGACGCCGTTTCCTGTTTGACGATGGGCCATGATGTCAATGCCATGGTCGCCAATCAGGAAACGATGCATCACCGCCTCACGCGACGTGGCGTCCGATCGATCCAACTATCGAATCGTAACTACGCATTCTCACCCTATAATAGCGTCGTATCGGCCGGCGCCGAGATCGTCGCCCATCGCACGCTGCCTGAAGCTCTCGTTCAACTGGAAGAGATCCTTGCCGGCCCCTGCGACAAAGCGCTGATCAATCTCTACTGGGCAGGTCTGGATTCAGCCGCCCATATCTTCGGGCCGAACTCACCCGTCCATGAAGCTGAGGTGACGAGCTTCTGGCTGACCGTGGACGCCCTACTCGGGGAGCTGAAAAGCAAGGGCACTATGCTGCTGATCACCGCCGATCACGGACAAGTCGGCGCCAAGGCCAAAGACACCGTCTACGTCAATGAGGTCTATCCCGAACTCAATGATTGCCTCGCGAAGAGCTCACAGGGACGGATCATCCTTCCGAACGGCTCGCCACGCGATATGTTCTTGCATGTCGAACCCAACCGTCGCGCAGAGGTCCTGACCATCTTGCAGGAAGGACTGGGCGATACCGCCACGGTCCTGACCGTTGATGACGCGATCGACGAAGGCCTCTTCGGGGAGAACTCGATTGCCCCCGAGAGGCGATGTCGCCTCGGTGACATTTTGGTACTTCCCTATGCCGGTCATTTTATCTGGTGGCGCGAGGATGGCGTCATGGACAACGGGTTATTTGGGCATCACGGCGGACTTGCTGACGAAGAACTCATCACCGTCGCCGGCGTTCTCAACAGTCTCTGATATCAACCCCATCAAGTCTTCATCGGTGGAATTCCTATAGCACCGTCGTCCACAGGGCCCTGCATATGCCGATCACTTTTTCTTAACCTTTTGCTGCCAAGATGGTTTCAGATCCATGCGATCCTGGGACTCCGTGCCTGGCTCCTCGTTCTCCGCGGGCGGGCGGACTCCCAGGATCACATGGACCAGATCGTTGATCATGGCAGCAGAAGGTTAGGAAAGTGCTAAAATCGCAGACTTATAGCGCATGGTCATGCTTTGCGACGGTCTGAACCAAAGGGCTGACATAGAGACCGGGATCGATCGTTGCCTAGCATAGGTGCCATGCCGACACCGTGCCCATATCGCTCAAAATTCCATGCCGCTCACCTACCCGATGTCAACCGACCCGCCGGCCGGCGGGCGTTTTTTCCTTATATCCGCAAATTTCCTGAATGACGCATTCCTGGCATTTTGGCTTTCTTGCCAGACAGACATAGCGGCCATGCAGGATCAGCCAGTGATGCGCGCCACGAGCATAGTGTTTGGGCACGGCCTTTTCGAGTTTCTTCTCGACGGCAAGCGGCGTCTTGGCGGGGGCGAGGCCGGTGCGGTTAGCGAGGCGAAAGACGTGGGTGTCGACGGCGATGGTCGGCTCACCGAAGGCTTCGTTCAGGACGACGCTTGCGGTTTTCCGGCCGACACCTGGTAGCTTTTCCAGGGCTTCACGGCTGTTCGGCACCGAACTCCCATGCTCCTCGATCAACGTCTTGCTCAGCGCGATCACGTTCTTGGCCTTGTTGCGAAAGAGCCCGATGGTCTTGATCAATTCACGCACTCGGTCTTCGCCAAGGGCCAGCATCGCCTCTGGCGTATCAGCCAGCGAGAAGAGCTTTTTCGTCGCCTTGTTGACGCCGACATCGGTCGCCTGCGCCGAGAGCACCACCGCCACCAGGAGCGTGAACGGGTTGGTGAAGTCCAACTCGGTCTTTGGTGCCGGATTGGCCGCCGCCAGCCGGCTGAACATCGTGTTGATCTGATCGCGCTTCATAGGTGGAATGTCCACATCATTGACTTTCGGGGCACCATCGACGAACGCATCCGTAAGACGTCCGGTATGCAGCCCTCCATCGATGGCGCATCGCTGGTTTGTTGCGCATGTGCGCCTATATCGTAGCTATGACCGAGAGCGTATCGACCACGGCTTCGTCCATGCCGGCTGATTTCCAGGTGGTTCTTTATCCGAACCGCTCGCTCGGCGGCAAGGGTTTTGCACTGCTTATGGGCCTGGTGGTTCTGGTCAGTGTCCTTGTGGGCGCCGGTTTCGTGCTGGTCGGCGCCTGGCCGGTGACGGGTTTTCTCGGGCTCGATGTGCTGCTCATCTATTTGGCGTTTCGCTGGAACTTCCACGATTCGTCGCGCGTGGACTTCATCCGTCTGGATGACGACAGGCTCACGGTCAGGCGGATCATGCCGAACGGCGAGGCCAGGGAATGGCATTTTGAGACCGCCTGGGTTCAGGTTGTCATCGAGAAAAAGCGCCTTTTGCTGCGCTCCCACGGGCAGGCTCTGGCAATCGGGCCCTATCTGACCTCGGCTGAACGCTCCAGCCTCGGGGAGGCCTTGCGCCAGGCCATCCAAGCGCGCCGAAATATGCTGCCCACGCCCTGAATCCAACGAAAAGGAAAAGGGCGCTCATGCTCGGCACGAACGCCCTCTTTCGCCACACATGGTGTCGATTACTGGGCGAGCTGGCCTTTCAGTTCGTCGAGGCCGGCGCGATAGACGCCGGTCATCAGTTCCAGGGCTTCGTCGTCACTGACACCATTGGCGCTGTAGCTGCTCGACCAAGTGACCGTAGCGCCGTCACCATTCTCGGTCACCGCCATGGTCGAAGCGTAGTCGGCGATCGGAAGCGGGCTTTCGATGATCGCATAGGAGAAGGACATAGCGTCCCCGTCCATGGCCGTTTGTTCCTCGATGATCTCACCGCCGTCGCCGGTGGTGAGCTTGCGCATGGTCTTGCCGTCTTCCTCATAGGCCTCGCATTCGGCGATCACCGGATGCCAGCTTGCGATCGAGCACCAATCGCCGATGGCAGCCCAGGCATCCGCGGGCGAAGCGGCAACATCGATGCTCTCGCTGAGATCGATCGCAAGCGCCGGGGTGGCGAAAAGGCCTGCAGCAACCAAGCCGGCGAACAGGGTTGGGGTCGTGCGCATGACGTCAGCCTCCAATGTTCTTGTTGAATTGGCGTTATTCTAGGCATGGCAGTTTTCCGGAGTGCGTCAAGCCCCGCCTGGGTCAGGCATCTCTGGATTTTGTCGCAGCTTCGGTGATCAATCGATTGGTCGCCGTTTCCACGCGCAGCTCAAGTTCAGCCATGAAGGCCTTGCGGTCGAGGCCGGGTTGGATCGGCTCAAGAAACTCCACGAGAATGGTGCCTGACCGCTTCACGAAGCTCCGCCGCCCCCAGAATAGCCCGGAATTCAGCGCCACCGGCACAACTGGCAGCGCCAGCTGCTTGTAAAGAGCGGCGATGCCGGGATGGTAGGTTCCCTTTTCTCCCGGTGGCGTGCGTGTGCCTTCCGGAAAGATCACTACAGGTGATCCGCGCTCGACCGCCTCGCGTGCGCCCTCGATCAACGAGCGGAGCGCTTTCGCACCTTGGCCACGAGCAATCTCGATCATGCCGGCATGCAGGAGGCAGGGGCCGAAAATCGGGATCTTGGTCAGCTCCTGCTTCAGCGCAATGGCGGGATCATCGATCAACAGATGGGTGGTGATGGTATCCCAGGCGGATTGATGCTTGATAGCGTAGATGACCCGGTCGTCCCGCCGGTTTTCTTCGCCGATGATCCGATAGTTCAGGCCGACCAGATGACGGAGCAGCCACTGAATTCCGCGTTCCCAGCGTTCCGCTTGGCGCACCATGGCCTCACGTGACATCAGGAGGATCGGCAGCGCCAGAAGCGCCATGACCAGGCCCCAGAGCCAGAAGGCGATATTGAAGAGAACCGAGCCGATCACGACCCCGGCACCGACATCAGGCTAGAGATCAAGCCATGCGCCCCAAGTTCCAGAGCGCCGTCATCCTCGCCATCAACGTGCAGAGGAGGGCGGCGATCACCGGAACGCAAGCGAGAAAAATCCAGTCCACCGGACGCAGGCCGAGCCGGATGGAATTGGTCATTTCCAGGTTCTGAATGCTGTAGAGAACACCGAGCACCGTGAGCATGGCAGCGAAGAAACCGATCAATCCGCCGCGCAGGCCGCTGTGAAGGGCATAGCGTTCGAACTGCCGAGCGAGATAGCCATCCTGCGCGCCCATGTAACGAAGCAGGGTCACCGTATCATCATGCATGGCGAGGCTGAGGCTGGTGATGACGGCAACGATCGCCAGCGAACAGAGGAGAAGGAGGGCGCCGAGCGTGATGCCGACGGCCCGGAAAAACGCGGCCTGGCGTTCGGCCCGGCCTTCGGATACTTCCTGAATGCCGATCGTTGCATCCGCCACGACCTCGCGAAGCAGCCCCTCGAGCGCCGGAAGATCCGGCTTGCCGAGCGGGTCCAGCGCGACGTCGATCAAGCGTGGCAGCGGAAGATCCTCGCCCTCCCGGCGCTCACCGAGCCAGGGCTCGATCAGATCCTGCAGCTCGTCATCGGCGACCACGGTCGCCGACACCACGTCCTTGGACTCGTTCAGAATCTTGAGAACGTCGGCGACATCCCGGTCCCCGTCCTCGGAAATGCCAGCGGTAGGCAGGCTGACCGTGACCATTTTGTCACGCTGATCAAAAAGCTGCAGTGCGCCATCGGCAACGGCAGCGACGGCGAGCGCCACCACGGCAAGATAAAGAAGTCCTGCCATGATCCAGGGCAGAAAGCGGCTCACGGCCGTCTGGTCCAAAGGCAGATCGAGACTGCGCACGTCGCGTTTTCCTTAAGTCCGTTTAGGCTCTTAGTCTGCGGCCGCCAGCTGGGTCGGCGTCCTCGTCTGTCCGGTAAGACGGCCTTTTTCGAGATGATAGACCGGATGTGGATAGCGATCGATCAGCTCATCATTGTGGGTCGACAACACCACCGTGGTGCCTTCCTTGGCAAGCTCGGTGAAAAGGCGCATCAAGCGCCTCGCCCGCTGGGTGTCGATATTGCTGGTGGGCTCATCGCCCAGCAACAGATTGGGCCTCGAGATGGCCGCACGCGCCGCTGCAACGATCTGACGTTGTCCAGTCGAAAGGCTCGGCGGCTTGGCGTCCATGACGTCGGTCAGGCCAAGCCATTCCAACATTTCATAGACCAGCTCCCTGATCTCGCGCTCACGCGCACCACCGATCCTGAGCGGGAGAGCAACATTGTCGAAGGCGGTAAGGTGGTTGATAAGACGGAAGTCTTGGAACATCATGCCGATCCGTCGGCGCGATTCGCTGAGGTCATCACGGTTGAAGCCCACAACGTCGCGGCCGAAAATTCTGAAGCTTCCTCTTGAGGGCATATGGATCAGGCCCATAATATGCATGAGCGACGTTTTGCCTGCACCACTCGGCCCGACCAGGAAAATGAAATCGCCACGATCGAGCGTAAGGTTGACATCATGCAGCACTTCCGGACCCTGCCCGTAGCGCATTGTGATCTGCTCAAGCTGCAACATGACGCCAACGATCAAAATGGTCGCAAAAGAAACGATTGTGGAGTTTACACATTACGGCGTATTAATCCAGTTAACACTCAACTGTTAAGGGAACGGCACCCGCCCGGTCTGCTATGATCTTAACTTGCCCTAGTTGCTCCAGTCGATACAACGTCGACGCCACCGCCTTCCAGAAGAAGGTCCGTAAGGTGCGCTGCGCCAATTGCGGCCATCGATGGAAGGCCGAGCCACCGGTCGACGAGCCGCAATCCGTGGATCTGGCTCCGGCAACGAACCCAGAAGAACAGGTTCGTGCCGCAGCCACCATTGTGGCGCCGAAATCCGTCCGGCGTCCTGCGGCTGGCATCCAACAGAACAAACGCGCGTCCAGCCCTGTCGGTTGGCTGCTCGGCGCTGGCGTTGTCGTCTTGCTAGTGGTCTGTGCGATCATCGGCCGGAATGGCATTGTCGGAAAGTTCCCCGCGACCGCCGCCGTCTATCAGTCCGTTGGTTTGTCAGTCGAACAGGACTTCGGCCTGGAGTTCAAAGACGTCACCCTGGACTGGCAACGCGAAGGTGGTGCCTTCGTTTTGGTGGTCGAAGGCGAAATAGTCAACCTCTCGGAGGCCAATCAGGTCATTCCTCCGGTACGAATGGCCATTCTGGACAGCGATGGCCAAGAGCTGCAGCACGAATTTTTCGAGCTGGAAGAGAATGAGCTTAGCGCTGGCAATCGTGTCAATTTCTCCGGACGGCTGGTAAACCCTATCGATCAGGGCGAAAACTTCCGCCTGACTTTCGGACTGGAGTCTTGAAAAGGAACTCTTGGGGAGCGCTTCAGACGTTGAACCGGAAGAGGATGACGTCACCGTCCTTGACGCGGTAGTCGCGCCCCTCCTGGCGAAGCTTGCCCGCCTCACGCGCGCCGGCCTCGCCATTGCTGGCGATATAATCGTCATAGGCAATGGTTTCGGCGCAGATGAAACCCCGTTGAAAGTCGGTGTGGATGCGCCCTGCCGCTTCGGCGGCGGTCATGCCGTCGACAATTGTCCAGGCACGCGACTCTTTCGGTCCTGCCGTGAGGAAAGTCTTCAGGCCCAACAGGCGATAGCCTGCCTGAATGACCCGATCGAGACCTGGTCGCTCGAGACCGAGCGTCTCAAGATATTCGGCGCGATCTCCAGCGTCCAGCTGCGAGAGTTCGGCCTCGATCGCCGCCGAGACGACCACGGCGCCTGCCCCTTCCTTTTCGGCGAGAGCCGCAACCGATGTTGCATGTGCATTGCCGCTCGCCGCGCTGTCCTCGTCGACATTACAGACATAGAGGATCGGCTTTGCCGTGATCAGGTCGAGCGCCTTTAGTCCCGCCGCATCTTCCTTCGCGGCATCCAGCCCGCGAACTGGCTGGCCATCCTCCATCGAGGGCTTGATACGCTCGATCAGATCGAGCTGCGCCTTTGCCTCCTTGTCACCACCACGCGCGCGCTTAATCAGACCCTCGCTGCGCTTTTCCAGCGAGGCAAGGTCGGCAAGCAGCAGCTCGGTGTTGATCAGCTCGGCATCGCGCACCGGATCGACCCCGCCCTCGACATGGGTAACATCGTCATCGTCGAAGCAGCGAAGCACGTGCAGGATGGCGTCGACGCCTCTGATGGCGCCGAGGAACTGATTGCCCAGCCCCTCGCCCTTGGACGCACCGCGCACCAGCCCCGCGATATCGATCACCTCGAGCTGGGTCTCGATGATTTTCTCCGATTTCGCGATTTTAGCGATCACGTCCAGCCTGGGATCGGGCACCGGCACCCTGCCGGTATTCGGCTCTATCGTGCAAAATGGATAATTTGCCGCAGCGGCTGCGGCGGTCGAAGTCAGCGCGTTGAAGAGGGTCGATTTGCCGACATTGGGCAGACCGACGATACCGCAATTGAAACCCACGTCGTTACATCCTCAATCAGCTGCCGTCGGTCTGTGCCGATGCCGGCTTGTGTTCATTGGGCTTGGTCAAAACCGCAATCTTGTTCATGCAGCCGGCATCGTCGGCTTCGGCGAGAAACGATGCGGCTGAAACAAAGGCGTCCAAAAGCGGTGTCAGCCACTGGCGGTCCGCCTTGCTGAAATTGCCGAGCACATGGCCGGTCACCCTGGCCTTGTCACCGGGATGGCCGATGCCGAAGCGGACACGTTTGAAGTCCTTCGTGCCGATCGACTGGGCAATGGAGCGAAGGCCATTGTGACCGGCGACGCCACCACCTTCCTTGATTCGGACTTTGCCTGCTGCGAGATCGAGCTCGTCATGGAGTATGAGGAGATCATCAAGCGCCAGCTTATAAAAATGTGCAGCTTGCGCGACCGCGAGCCCTGAACGGTTCATGAAGGTGTCCGGCTTTTGCAGCATCACCTTGGTGCCGCCAAGCTGACCTTCACTGATCCGGCTCTGGAATTTCGAACGCCAGGAGCCGAAACCATAAGCCTCGGCGATCGCGTCTACGGCCATGAAGCCGATATTGTGCCGATGACCGGCATATTCGGGGCCAGGATTGCCCAGGCCGACCATCAAGAGCATGGGATCAGACCGTCAAATAGGCTTTGGCGCTGGGTCGACAAAATGCGTTCCCGCAAGAAGCGGGACTGCAGGTCTGTGCAGCCCTGCGCCCGTGGCTCAGCTTTCCTCGCTGTCGCCGCCTGTCTCGCCACCGCCAGCTGCTGCCTCGCCACCCTCTTCGCCTTCGACGCCTTCACCGCCCTCAGCCTCATCATCGGTACCGCCACTCGGCGCAGCGATGGTCGCGATCGTGAAATCACGATCGGTGATGGTCGGCTCGACATTCTCGGGCACGATGGCGTGGGAATAATGCAGGCTGTCGCCGATATCAGCTGTGGCCAGATCCAGCTCGATTTTCTCGGGAATGCTATCGGCAGGACAGACCAGTTCGACCTCGCGCCGAACGACGTTCAAAACACCGCCGCGCTTCAGGCCGGGGCAGTCGTCTTCATTCAGGAACAGCACCGGCACCTCGACGGTAACCGCCGCACCTCTGGAGACGTAAACGAAATCCGCATGAACCGGCTCGTCAGTCACAGGATGCAGCTGGATGTCGCGTGGCAACACCCGCACCTTCTTGCCGCCAATCTCGAGATTGCAGAGTGTGCTGTAGAAGCGGGGGTTCTGCAGCTCTTTCCTGAGCGCCCGTGCTTCCAACGAGAACATCAGCTGCTCTTTCTTCTCGCCATAAACCACGCCCGGCACCCGGCCAGCCTGGCGAACCGCGCGTGCAGCACCCTTACCAACCGCCGTCCGGTCTTCAGCGACCAGGCTCGTCATATCACTCATCGTCGTCACATCCTCTGTCGTGCCAGGTGCCTGCGGCACTTGCCTTACTTGTCCGTGCCAAGTGCTCGCAGCACTTGCCGTGCCAGCGGCACATGCTTAACTCATCTAGCCTGCATACCAGCCAACCGGGCTCGAAACCAAATCCAGCCTGTCGGTGCTACCGACTAATCAAACAAACTCGATACGGAACTTTCGTCGCTGATCCGCTTGATCGCTTCGCCGATCAAAGCGGCCACGTTGAGCTCTCGTATCTTCTCCGTGACCTTGATCGCCTCGGTCGCCCGGATGCTGTCGGTAATCACCAACGCCTCCAGGGGGCTGGCGTTCACACGCGCCACCGCTCCAGCCGAGAGCACACCATGGGTCACATAGGCGGCTGCCGACGTCGCGCCAGCATCGAGCAATGCCTTTGCCGCATTGCAAAGCGTCCCGGCCGAATCGACGATATCGTCGACCAGGATGCATCGATACCCAGCGACGTCTCCGATAACGTTCATCACCTCGGAAACACCCGCCCGTTCACGCCGCTTATCGACGATCGCAAGCCCAACGTCAAGGCGTTTAGCCATACCGCGCGCACGCGCGACGCCACCGACATCCGGGGAAACGATCAACAGTTCTTTTTGATCGTAACGATCGAGGATGTCTTTCGCCATCAAGGGCGAGGCGTAGAGGTTGTCCACGGGAATATCGAAGAAGCCCTGGATCTGTCCTGCATGCAGATCCATGGTCAGCACACGATTAGCGCCGGCCGTGGTGATCAGGTTCGCCACGAGCTTTGCCGAGATCGGCGCCCGAGACCCTGTCTTTCGATCCTGACGCGCGTAGCCGAAATAGGGCATGACAGCCGTAATCCGCCTGGCCGACGCGCGCTTCAGCGCATCGATGCAGACCAGCAACTCCATCAGGTTGTCATTGGCCGGATAGGACGTCGATTGGATCAAAAAAACGTCCTGCCCCCGGACATTTTCATGAATGTCGACGAACAGTTCCATATCGGCGAAACGGTGAACGGTAGCGTCGGCAAGCGGCAGATCGAGATAACGAGCAATCGCATCGGCAAGCGGCAGATTGCTATTGGCGGCCAGCAATTTCATGCCTGGCACCCTCCAAGCGGACATCAGCGGACCGGACATGTACCAAGACGCTAGCCACAACGCAATGTGTGTGGCGCGGCCACTTCGTTGACTTTTTAGCCATTCTCGACGAAAGCGTCAGAATATGAATGGATATGCGGGCCCATCTCGATGATGCCGCTGCACTTGTCGGTATCGCTCGCCTGACCAAAGATGTTTTTCACGCCTGTGCTTTGCCAGCTTTCGGCGATGAGCCGTTGGAAGGTTCCACGCCCGTTCGTTGTCGGCAGACCGTTAAGCCCTTCTTAAGCTATCCCTGTCACGTTCGCTGTGTGGTCCATGCGATGCTGGCGCTCGAGCCTCGCCCTAAAACATCCGCCGGGCGGGCGGATTCCCAGGGTCACATGGACCAGCAAGACATAGCTGACAATAATGACGATGGGTTAAAAAAGAGTGAAGGCGGCTGCAATCATAGGCGTATCGGTCGAAGCTTCGTGGGGTTGGAATGACGGCTTGAACGCTATCGCTGACCGGGCACGCCTAAACGCAGTCGCCGGGCAGCAACTATGAGCCTCGAAGCCATCGTCTTCATCATCATCGGCGCCATCTTCGGCGGCTTCATCAATGGCCTCGCCGGCTTCGGCACCGCCCTGTTCGCGCTCGGCTGGTGGCTCCAGGTTATGCCGCCGCCGGCGGCGGTGGCGCTGGCGATTGCGATGTCGCTGATAAGCGGCGTTCAAGGCGTGTGGCTGGTCCGCCGCTCGATCGAGCCAAAGCGGCTCATCCGCTTTGTTTTGCCGGCCTTGATCGGCATCCCCATCGGTGTCCTCCTCCTCGACCACATTGACGCCGCTCTCCTGAAAGTCATCGTAGCAACCTTCCTCCTCGCCTATGGCGCCTTCTTCGCGTTTCGGCGAAACCTGCCTGACTTGAAGCGACCGACCCCGTTCCTGGACAGAGCCGTGGGTTTCCTTGGTGGTTTCTTCGGTGCCGTAGCCGGCCTCTCTGGCGCGTTGCCAACTGTCTGGCTCTCGCTTCGCCCCTGGCCGAAGACGGAACGTCGTGCCCTTCTCCAACCCTTTAACATGGTCGTTCTAGGACTTGCAGCGCTGCGGCTCGCCATAAAAGGCATCTATGACAGCAACCTGCTGCTCGCGATCGCCATCGCCACACCCGCCACACTTCTGAGCGCGCAGGCCGGTTTCCTGATCTTCAAGCGGATGAATGACGCGGATTTCAGACGGTTGTTGATTTTTTTGATGCTGGCTTCGGGCGTGGTGCTTTTGACGCGAAGTCTTTTCTGACCTTAGGGACAATGATACGCGAGTGCAGGCTTCTGACGATCCCGAAGCCAAGGGACGAAGCGGGCAACATGAACAAAGCCACCCAAAGGAGCGCGTCGCAGGCCGCCCGGCAAGAAAAGTTAGGCCCGACTCGGATTCCCAGGATCGCATGG
>JBPCVQ010000396.1:0-29597 GCA_051010395.1 Geminicoccaceae bacterium
CACAGCGCTTCATTGCAGTGTACACTGAGTATGCCAAAGCGCCAGATGTCACCTCGCGTCGCCTCGATCTGGAAACGATGGAAGACGTCTTGAGCGATATGAACAAGGTCCTGATCGACGGCTCGGCCAACGGTGCGGGCGGTGTGGTGCCCTACTTGCCGCTACCGGAGCTGGAACGACGCGCCAACCAGCGGGCCACCGGTGCAGGAGGCAACCAATGATCCGCATGATTGGGCTGATCCTGAGTGGCGCGATAGCCCTCGCGCTCTATTTCAGCGTGTTTACGGTTCACGAGACCCAGCAGGTGCTGGTGCTGCAATTCGGACGCTACATCAAGACCGTAACGGAACCGGGAATACACTTTAAGCTTCCTATTCAAAGCGTTACTACCATCGATCGTCGGGTCCTCGACTTCGATGCGCCGGCTGAGGAGGTGATTCTGGGCGATCAAAAGCGCCTCGTGGTCGATGCATTCGCTCGCTACCGAATCACAGATGCGCAACGCTTCTATCAGGCGGTCCGCGATGAAGATGTTCTTCGCCAGCGGATCAATTCGATCCTCGACGCTTCGCTGCGTAAGGTGCTTGGCGACACACCACTGTTCACGGTCCTTTCAGCCGACCGTTCGACCTTGATGGAACGTATCCGCGACGATACCAACGCCAGGGTCAAGTCTTTCGGTGTTGATGTCGTCGACGTACGCATCAAGCGTGCGGATCTGCCGCCTGAAAACAGCGAGGCAATCTATCGCCGGATGCAGACAGAACGTGAGCGAGAAGCCAAGGAGCTGCGGGCTCAAGGCTACGAGCTCGGTCAGCGCATTCGCGCCTCCGCCGATCGCGAACGACGGGTCATCATCGCAGAAGCCCAGAAGAATGCACAGATCACCCGCGGTAGAGGCGACGGCGAAGCAACCAAGATCTTTGCCGAATCCTTCGGTAAGGATATCGACTTCTTCAGCTTCTATCGGTCGATGCAGGCTTATCGGGGTGCTCTCGGTGACGAGAATACCAGCTTCGTGCTCTCTCCGGACGGCGAATTCTTCCGCTTTTTCGGCAGTTCCACGCCTGACCTACCACAGGAAGCGCGCACTGGTACGTCCTCTTTACCGAGAACCACGGGATCGACCACCACTAACGATCTCAATCAGGCGCTCGGTCAGATAATCGATCAGGCGGAGCCGACCAGAATCGAGTAAGCCAGTCTGCGATGCGCTGCCCGTTGTCAGCTTCGGCGGTGTTTCACAGCCAAGATAAAAAACCGTTCATCGATCGTGCTTTCAGCCGACGATGAGCGGTTTTTTGTTGGTTTCGACGACGATGCCTACTCTAGTGTCTCGATCATCGTGCTCAGAAAACGGGATGCGTGAAAATGTCCGAATTCGCCACAGCGGTTGCCCTCGTTCTCGTCCTGGAGGGCATTCTCTGGGCGCTGATGCCTGACGGTATGAAGCGCGCTGCGATGCTGGCATTATCCTTGGAAAACAGCCAGTTACGCAATGGCGGGCTGGTCGTGGCGGCGACAGGCGTTTTCCTTATTTGGCTTATGCGCGGATAAGGCGATCAACGCTGCATTATATCAACCATAAATCATGAAACTTTGTTGCCTCTACCATTGACTTCCAGGCGATCGGTGACAAGATCCCGTTGCGGGGCTTAGCGAAGCTTCGAGAATGAAAATCAACCAATACGATATAATCTGTGTGAATCTCGCGGAGTAATGTTCATGAGTTTGGTGAGAGCACTAGCTTTCGGATCTCGCCCGTTGGCGTGTGCTGGCTGTCACCTCGGTCGGTTTTACCGCAGGCTGTCTCTGACAGCCCTAGCCGTTCCGATGTTATCTATGGCCGTCCTGGTCAGCGCGGGCAACGTCGAAGCGCGTGCGCCGATGGAGAGTTTTGCGGATATCGTCGACGACATCGCTCCAGCCGTCGTTAACATCTCCACCAGCAAGGCGATTACCGGCGGCGCTGGTCAAGGTGAAGAAGCGTTCCCGTTTCCTCAGCCTCCGCCGGGCTCGCCTTTCGAGGATTTCTTCCGCGAGTTTTTTGATCGTGAACGCTCACCTGAACAAGCGCCGCAGGCCCGGCGGACATCATCGCTTGGTTCAGGTTTTGTCGTCGACCCCGAGGGTTACGTGGTCACCAATAACCATGTAATCGCCGAAGCCGACGAGATCCAGGTCGTGTTCAGCGACGAGAAAAGCTACGAGGCTGAGCTGATCGGCAAGGATACGAAGACCGATCTAGCTCTCCTTAAGATCAAGGACAATGACGGCCCCTTCCCTTCCGTTGAGTTCGCCGATAGCGACGGGGTCCGAGTTGGCGACTGGATGATTGCGATCGGCAATCCCTTCGGCCTCGGGAACACGGTCACGGCGGGCATCATCTCCGCGCGCTCGCGAGACATTCGCGCGGGTCCTTATGATGACTTTTTGCAAGTGGATGCGCCAATCAACCGAGGCAATTCCGGCGGCCCGAGCTTCAATCTCGATGGCAAGGTGATTGGTATCAACACCGCGATCTTCTCGCCGTCAGGCGGCAATGTCGGCATCGGCTTCGCCATTCCCGCCAATCTTGCCGTGCCTGTGATCAATTCGTTGAAGGAAGACGGCCGGGTCAAGCGCGGCTGGCTTGGTGTGCGCATTCAGACAGTGACCGATGAAATTGCCGAGAGCATGGGTCTCAGTGAAGCCAGCGGCGCACTCGTCGCCAGCGTCACCTCCGGGGGCCCCGCTGAGGTGGCGGCGATCGAACCCGGCGATGTGGTCTTGAAGTTCGACGGCAAGAAGATCGACCGGATGCGCGGCCTGCCGAGAATTGTCGCCGAGACGCCGATCGGCAAGGCGGTCGACGTCCTGATCTGGCGCCGCGGCGAGGAACAAACGGTTCAGGTCGAACTCGGCGAGTTGCCCGACGATGATGAACTGGCGGCATTATCCCAGGAGGAAAGTGATGGCGGCGGCTTCAGCAATGACGGCTCTTCGTCAATCGAAGCGCTGGGCGTGACGGTAGCCAGCATCACTGACGAGATGCGCGAGCGTTTTGAGTTGCCAGGCGAAGCTAAAGGCGTCGTGATCACCGAGGTCACCGAGGGCAGCACTGCCGGCGAAGAAAACCTGCGGCCGGGCGACGTCATCGTCGAAGTCGGGCAGGAAGAGGTCAATTCACCACCAGAGGTGACGGCGAAGGTGAATGAAGCCAAGGATGATGACAAGAAGTCGGTCCTGTTGCTGATCGATAGAGGTGGTGATCTTCGCTTCGTCGCCCTCCGCTTCGCTGAGGGCTGAAGCCGGCGGACTGACGTCGAGGCAGCCTGGGTTGCCAATCCAGAAGAGACCGCTATGGGCTTGCTCGTGGCGGTCTTTTCTTTTTCTGTCACGTCACAGGATTCGACACATGCTGTCCCGTCATAGGATCCAACCAGGGCAAAGAAAAACATGGGAAACACGGGGATTTTTTGTTAAAATTATCGCTTATTCGACAAAAAACTTGCCTTTGGGGACTCCTTGCAGGTAGAGAAGTGCAGTAAGGTTTCCAACTTGAATCATCGCATCGCTTGCATCGGCAAGGAGTTTGTGGGGGCGAAAAGCGATACCTAGTCCGGCTGCTCTGATCATGGGCAGATCGTTGGCGCCGTCGCCTACAGCAAGTGTCTCATCAGGACGTAGATCATGAGAGCGCATAAGCCGAGTCAAAGCCGACAACTTAGCGTCCGCACCGGTAATCGGCGGCAAAACCCGCCCGGTCAGTCGTCCATCTGCCGTCTCCAGCTGGTTGGCGATCGTCGTTTGGAAGCCGAGATCTTTGGCGACCCGTCGAGCAAAGGGCAGGAAACCTCCGGAAACCAGCGCTGTTGCAGCACCAAAGCGACACATAGTCTGCACCAGGGTGCGCGCACCAGGCATCGGCCGAACGCGTTCTGCATAGACCTCATCGATCGCATCGACAGGGAGCCCTTCCAGCAAAGCGACCCGCTCAGCAAGCGCAGCTGCGAAATCGAGTTCGCCTTCCATGGCGCGCCGGGTAATCGCCGCCACATCGCTCTTCACACCGGCGAAGTCCGCGAGTTCGTCGATGCACTCGACCGTGATCATGGTCGAATCCATGTCACTGATCAAAAGACGTTTCCGCCGGCTGCCAGGCGGCAGAACGGCAAGATCGAGCGGCGGCGCCCCGTACGCATCGATGATATCGACAGCAATGGCCCTGGCGCTTGCTGCATCCTGGCCATCGATCACCATATCGACCGCCTCGCTCTCGGCGAGCCAACGTGGGGCAGCAGCGAACCTGGCACCCAGTTCGGTGACCAGACGGGCCTCAAGCGGTGCCCTCTCGGGATCGGCGATGGCGACGAGGATACAGGACATAGCCTGATCTTTTACGGGCTTTCTCCTTTCGAACAAGCCCTGACGAACACTTACGCCACGGCGGGCGGGAAGCCGTCTGAATGGTGAGCTTGATCATTATCGGCGGTCCCACGGGCTCCGGCAAATCTGCGCTCGCCCTTGATCTTGCTGAGCGCATTGGCGGCGCGATCGTCAATGCCGACAGCATGCAGCAATATCGCGATCTTCGTATCGTCACGGCACGGCCGACACTCGCCGACCACGGCCGGGCGCCGCATTATCTATATGGCCATCTGCCGGCGGACAAGCCGGGATCCGTTGGCCAATGGCTGCGTCAGGCGACCCGGGTGATCGATGAGATCAAGAGCCAGGAACGGGTGCCGATCGTTGTCGGTGGCACCGGGCTCTATCTGAAGGCTTTGCTCAAAGGCATCGCCGCTGTTCCCGATATCCCCTCCGAGATCCGGCTCACGACCACGGAGCGTTTCGATGCGCTGGGCGTTCCGGGCTTTCATCAGGAGTTCGCGAAACAAGATCCCGAGCAGGCGGCCATGCTCGAGCCCGGCGACCGGCAACGCCTGATCCGCGCCGCCGAGGTGCTGGAAGCGACTGGCAAATCCCTTCTCTACTGGCGTGCCCAGCCGCACAATCGCGCCATATTGCCGGAGCCGATCGTCGGCGTCGCACTACTGCCGCCACGAGCCGCCCTGCATGACCGGATCGAGCAGAGACTGCAGACCATGATCGATGCCGGCGCCCTCGATGAGCTGGACGTATTGCGCTCGAAGAAACTGCCTCCCGATCTGCCCTTGATGAAAGCCGTGGCCGTGCCGGAGCTATTGGCCCATCTGGACGGCAGGCTGGATCTGGTAACCGCGGTCGAACGCGCAAGCGCCAAGACCCGGCAATATGCCAAACGGCAGATGACCTGGCTCCGCCACCAGCTCCCCGAGCTCGAGCCCATGGAAGAGTTCGGCGACAGCCCGGATGCCGTAATAGAGCCATCCGCGGCGGTTCCACTGGACTTATTGACCGATCTAGCAATCAAGCATACTGTCCGATCGACCCGCTAGATTGGGTTTTTGTGGACTTTATCCACAGCAAACGACCTTCATCACATCCCAACAGAAGCCGAGGACCCCGACCATGTCGGCCACGACAATGATGCCAAGCGCTGAGGTTCAACCTCAAACGATGACCGGTTCGGAGGCTGTACTCCGTGCGCTCGTCGAGCAGGGCGTCGAGGTCGTATTCGGCTATCCAGGCGGCGCCGTCCTCCCGCTTTATGACGCGTTTTTCAAGCAAAACTCGATCCGCCATATCCTGGTGCGGCATGAGCAGGGTGCGGTACATGCGGCCGAAGGTTATGCGCGCAGCACCGGCAAGGTGGGCGTTGTCCTGGTGACCTCCGGACCTGGCGCCACCAATACCGTGACCGGACTGACTGACGCCCTGATGGACAGCGTGCCGATCGTCTGCCTGACCGGGCAAGTGCCGACCAACATGATCGGCAACGATGCCTTTCAGGAAGCGGACACGGTCGGCATCACCCGGCCCTGCACCAAGCATAATTACCTGGTGAAGTCGGGCAATGACGTTGCCAGGGTCATGCACGAGGCGTTTCACGTCGCGAAGAGCGGCCGCCCCGGCCCGGTGGTCGTCGACCTACCCAAAGACGTGCAGATGGGCCAAGCCCCTTATCGCTCGGCAAGCGAATGCGTCCATAAGACCTATAGCCCAAGGACGGAGCCGACCACTGATGCCATAGAGCGCGCCATCGACATGATGGCGGATGCCAAGAAGCCTATCTTTTACGTCGGCGGCGGTTTGGTGAATGCAGGTGACGAGGCCTGCATGCGCGTGACCGAATTGATCCAGGCCACTGGTTTTCCGGTGACGCTGACCCTGATGGGCCTCGGCGTCTACCCTGCCTCGGACAAGCAATTTATCGGCATGCTTGGGATGCACGGCACCCTCGAGGCCAATATGGCAATGCACGATTGCGATTTGATGATCGCCATCGGCTCGCGCTTCGACGACCGTGTGACCGGGCGCCTCGACGCTTTCTCACCCAAGTCCAAGAAAATCCATATCGATATCGACCCGTCCTCGATCAACAAGAACGTGTCGGTGGACCTGCCGATCGTCGCCGATGCCGGCAAAGCGGTGGATGCCCTTCTCAAACGCTGGTGGGCGCGCGGCCTCAAGGCCGATCGTCAGAAACTCTCGCCCTGGTGGGCGGACATCGAAGGCTGGCAGGCGCGAAAAAGCTTCCGATACAAGCAGGAAGGCGAGGTGATCAAGCCGCAATATGCGATCCAGCGCCTCTACGAACTGACCAAGGATCGGGAAACCTTCATCACCACCGAGGTCGGCCAGCATCAGATGTGGGCGGCACAGCATTATAAGTTCGAGCGTCCGCGTTACTGGATGACATCGGGGGGCCTCGGCACCATGGGCTATGGCTTACCGTCAGCCATGGGCGTCCAGATCGGCAACCCGGATGCGCTGGTGGTCGGTGTCGCCGGCGAAGCGTCTTGGGTCATGAACATGCAGGAGATGTCGACCATCGTGCAGTACAGGCTGCCGGTGAAATCCTTCATCCTCAACAACAGCTACATGGGCATGGTCCGCCAGTGGCAGGAACTGTTCCACGGCAATCGCCACAGCGAGAGCTACATGGACAGCCTGCCGGACTTCGTGAAGCTTGCCGAAGCCTTTGGCGCTATTGGCCTGCGCGCCGAGAAGGTGAGCGAGCTTGATGATCTCATCAAGGAGATGATCTCGTCGGATCGGCCGGTGATCGCCGACGTCGTCGTTGACCGCGCTGAAAATGTCTATCCGATGATTCCTGCCGGCGCTGCCCACAACGAGATCAAGCTCGGCCCGAACGCCGGTGACGATATCGAGGGCTCCGAGGAAGGCATGGTTCTGGTATAAACCTGCCGGACTGACATCGAACACCGACCGCGGCACGCAATGATTGTGCCGCCAAGTCGGGACTGATTTTCGGAGCTATGGGACTGAGACCATGACGGAACAAGAAGAGAGCCACACCATTGCCGTGCTGGTGGAGAACGAGCCGGGTGTGCTGGCGCGTGTGATCGGGCTGTTTTCGGGACGCGGCTACAATATCGACAGTCTGACGGTAGCGGAGGTCGACTCCGAACAGGGGCTCTCTCGCATCAACATCGTCGCCCGCGGCACCGCTCAGGTGATCGAGCAGATCAAGGCGCTACTCGCGAAACTGGTGCCCGTGCATCACGTCGTCGACCTCACCATGGGCGGCGCTTATGTCGAACGCGAACTGGCGCTGGTCAAGGTCACGGGCGATCGCAAGAGACTGGTGGAAGCGCTGCGCATCGGCGACTTCATGCATGCCCGCCTGGTCGACAGCACCACCGAGAGCTTCGTCTTTGAGATCACCGGCGCACCTAATCAGATCGACAGCTTCATCCATCTGATGGAACCGCTCGGTCTGGTCGAGGTCAGCCGCGCTGGCGTGGTCGCCATCGCCCGCGGCCCGGGCGGCCTCGGCGGCGGCGAGGCGCTGCGGCCTTGACTTAGCAGTACTGGAGTTCAGCGGTCGTCGGAGAGGCCAAGACCCAAACCAAAGCAGGTATCGCAGATACCCAAGAAGGGGAAAACAATGCGCGTTTACTATGACAACGATGCCGATCTCAATCTGATCAAAGGCAAGAAAGTCGCCGTGATCGGCTATGGCAGTCAAGGCTTCGGCCATTCCAACAACCTGAATGACAGCGGCGTGGCCGACGTCGTGGTCGGCCTGCGTGACGGCTCGCCGTCTGCCCCCAAGGCCGAGGCGGCCGGCCTTCGCGTGATGACGCCTGCCGAAGCTGCGGGCTGGGCCGACGTTGTCATGGTCCTGGTGCCGGACGAGTTGCAGGCCGACCTCTACGAACGCGATCTCGAGCCGAATATGAGAGAAGGCGCTGCCCTCATGTTCGCCCACGGCCTGAACATCCACTTCCGCATGGTCGAGCCCCGCAAGGATCTCGATGTCCTGATGATCGCGCCGAAGGGCCCTGGTCATCTGGTGCGCGCCGAATATGAAAAGGGTGCGGGCGTGCCCTGTCTCCTCGCGATCCATCAGGATGCGACCGGCGGTGCCCACGACATCGGGCTTTCCTACGGTGCAGCGATCGGTGGTGGCCGCGGCGGCATCATCGAGACCAGCTTCAAGGAAGAGACCGAGACCGATCTCTTTGGCGAGCAGGTCGTGCTGTGCGGCGGCATGTGCGCGCTCATCCAGGCGGGCTTCGACACCCTAGTTGAGGCGGGTTACGCGCCGGAAATGGCCTATTTCGAGTGCCTGCACGAGGTGAAGCTGATCGTCGACCTCATCTATGAAGGCGGTCTCGCCAACATGCGCTACTCGATCTCCAACACCGCCGAATATGGCGACTATGTCACTGGCCCGCGTATCGTCACCGACGAGACCAAGGCCGAAATGAAGAAGGTCCTCGCCGACATCCAGTCCGGCGCCTTCGCCCGCCAGTGGGTTCTTGAGAACAAGGCTGCCCAGGTCGGCTTCAAGGCGATGCGCGCCTCGCAGGCCGAGCATGGCTCCGAAGAGGTCGGCAAGAAGCTGCGCGCCATGATGCCCTGGATCAACAAGAAAAGCCTGGTCGCCGGGACTAAGGATTAGTCTTTCGCGACTTGCCTGAGCTTGCTGCTGCCGTCCGTTTCAGTCGATCTTCGGTTGATGCGTGATGGTGGCAGAGGCTTGGGGACAATCTGCAATTCCGGCGGCATTCCCTTCTCTTTCGCCGGGAAATAGGGTACTCAACTTGGTCTGCGGCTACCTTCTTTCGGCCGCCCATCCAGGGAGTGTCAAAGGTGGCCCCGCCTAACAAAAAATCGCCGCCGAAGAAACCACCGGCCAAGCGTCGTCAGCCGCGAAGCCGCCCCCCCTCTCCGCCTCTAGCACCTGCGGAACAGCCGGCCATGCGGAGACGGCTGGCACTGCTCGGACTAAGGCTTCCGGAAGTCAAACCGCCCAAGTTCCACTACGTCCCAGTCGTGGTGCATAGTGGCCTCGCCTATGTCAGTGGCCAGGTGCCGTTTGTCGAGGGTGAAATCAGTCCGACCGGCAAAGTGGACCTGGATGTCTCAATAGAAGACGCTAAGGAAGCCGCCAGGCTCTGCACCCTGCAGGCTCTCGCCTGGCTGAACCAGAACCTGCCGGGTGGGCTCGACGAGGTGGAGCGCGCGATCAAGGTCACCGGCTTCGTCGCTTCCTCCAAGGATTTCGGCCAGCAGCCCGTGATCATCGATGCTGCGTCTGAAATCCTGACCAAGATCTTCGGTCAGGCCGGCCAGCATGCGAGAAGCGCTCTCGGTATGGCAGAACTTCCGGGTAATGCTTCGGTTGAAATCGAATTCATTTTCGCCCTCAAGCGACGAAGCGGCAGCAGTCAGCAGCAAAGACGTCCGGGCATCAAGGTTATCGAAAAGCGCTCCTGACGGCCGCAGCATGCCCGGATATCCGAGCCCATTACGCTTGATCTTGACATCACTCAAACGCACAAAGTGCCATTGACAATTGTTTGTTCTCTTCAAAATTAATAAAATCCGATGGGCCTGCGCATCGGCCCCCTGCTTGATGGCCACGTCCGATAGAGCGCGCGGGGGCACAAATTTGTAACAGCATTGGGACGTGCCTATGCAAATTCAAACCTCGTTAAATATAGAAAAAGTATTTGGACTGCACCGAGGCGATACGCATCATTACATAGAGCGAGACAGGGTTGATCTGGATTTTGTCGGCGCCATTTCTCAGGAAAAACACGTTGCGATCTTCGGATGCTCAAAGCAGGGCAAGACGACCCTGCGAAAGATGCATCTGGGTGAGAGTGAATACATCCTGGTGACATGCGATCCCAGTTGGACGGTCGAAGACCTGCACGCCTCAATCCTGAAGGAAGCTGGATGTCAGGTTTCAACCGGCCGAGAAACCCATGCCAAAGTGAGTGTTGGCGGTGATGCAGAGGTCGGCGCCAGAATCAAGTTTCCGTTCCTCGAATATTCGGCCAAGGCTGGAACGAACGGCAACCATGCCAGCACGACGGTCGAAACGTTCGACGATCTACCCGTCGACATGGCTGATCCGAGGCAGATTATCGATATTCTGAAACAAGCCTCGACCAAGAAAATTATCGTCATCGAGGAGTTCCACTACTTACCAGAACGAACGCAGAGGCAATTCGCCTTCAAGATGAAGACGTTCCATGAGATTAGCGACTACATCTTCATCGTCGTTGGCGTATGGCTGGAAGAAAACAGGTTGGTCGTCTTAAACTCTGATCTCGGAGGCCGGGTCGCATCCATCAATGCCGATATATGGCCAAGAGACGATCTCAAGAAAGTGATCGTGAAAGGAGGAGATTTATTGAATGTCTCATTTCCTCAAGAATTCGTAGACCAACTATCGAATGAAGCCGCAGGGAGCGTGTATATTGTAAGAGAAGCTTGCTACAGGGCTCTTCATGAAATCGATATCTACAATCAACAGCAGAACCGATTGACGTATTCAGGCAATATCCCACTAAAATCGATCGTCAGAAATATCGCCCACAGCCTGTCGGATTATCAGTCCTTCGTTTACAATTTGGGGCGAAAACCAAAGGAATTTGGAGACTTCTCAAAACTCATTCTCTACATTCTTGCTTCTGCAACTCCTCAAGACATGCTCAGCGGGATCTCGCTTCGGAAAATCAAGGCGAGAATGAATAAAACCGGCATTGATCTGAGCCATATAGGAGACAATCACATTCGTGCATTCTTAAACAAGATCGGGCGACTACAAAAAGAATCCGGCCTTTCCGTCATCCTTGATTATGACAGACGAAATGACAGGGTGAGAATTACTGACAAAGGCTTCATTCTCTGGAGAAAAGCTCAAAAGAAAGACGACATCAGAGAGATGATTTTCGATCAATCAACGTTTATTGACGGTAGTCGGCTAAGCTGAAGGCGGAATAGTCGCCACTCCATATCCACCGGAAATATGCCTGCCGGTGACGGGATCCTCCAGTTCCATCTCGAAGCGAGCAGAGGGTCGGATGCCGCCGATCGCTGGCATGGTGCCGCAGAAAAGAACCGTGCCGGCGGGTAACGGCATGTCTTCGCTGTGGCCAAGTTCGGTGCGGTAGGCGGCCATGAGATCCTCCGGGTGACGAAGTGCGCCAAGCGCACCTTCCTGATAGAGAACGCGTTCGCCATTCTCGACGATGTAAGCTCGCAGGATTAGTTCGTCCCAATGGTCGATCACCTCGTCATAGCTCCAGAGTGTCTCGGCCATGGGTTTGCGACAAAGCTGCTTCGAGAGCTGGACGGAATGAGCCTCGAAAGCGCGGTCGGTATGATCGGAGCCGAGACCGACCCAAAGGCCATCCGACATTGCGAGAATTACCGCTTCAGCTTCGCCGGAGCTCGTTTCGCCCACCACGGCGATTTCGTCGACGGCGCCTGCGAGCAGTGCTGGATCGACCCGATAGAACAAAGGTGTCTTGGATGGCGGCTGCACGCCCAGCGCTTCGAGTTCTTCGATATGGTGCTGCACGGCGGCTGCATCCCGACCGGTCCAGCCCGCCATCACCAAATCGGTGGCTTCGAAACTGATGAGAAGCTCGCCGCTCTGACTTTGGCGCTCGAAGATGGGCATGCATAGGTTCTCCTGGGCGTTGACCAATTGTCAACGTTCCCCGATCAAGCACCGTATCGGTGGATTTGGCAATGCCGATCGATCGGATCGAGGGATGCGCCTCTTTCAACCATCCGTTCGCATCGCTATATCCGGCGATATCCGCTATATCCACCCGACATAACCAACGACAACACTTGAGGGCTTTCTTGACCAACTGGCTGAAAAACATCGTCGAAGCGGATCTGACCCGCAATCTCATCATCGGGCTGATTATCGTTAACGCTGTCGTGATCGGTCTCGAAACTTCGTCGGCTGCCATGGCTGCCGCCGGACCGCTCTTGAAGGCGATCGACCTTTTCGCCCTTGCCGTTTTCGTTGTCGAAATCATCGCCAAGCTGATCGTCTATCGGCTTCGTTTCTTCAGAGATCCCTGGAATCTGTTCGACTTCGCGATCGTCGCGATCGCCCTCCTGCCCACCAGCGATGGGTTCTCCGTGCTGCGTGCGCTCCGCATCCTCCGCGCCCTTCGTCTGGTCTCAGCGGTCCCGAAAATGCGCATGGTGGTCCAGGCACTCCTGGGCGCTGTCCCGGCCATGTTCTCTGTGATCGGTCTTCTCAGCCTGATTTTTTACATCGCCGCGGTCATGGCGACCAAGCTGTTTGGGCCAACCTTCAACGAATGGTTCGGCTCGGTCGGCGCCTCGCTCTACTCGCTCTTTCAGATCATGACACTAGAGAGCTGGTCCATGGGGATCGTGCGGCCGGTGATGGAAGTGCATCCGCTGGCCTGGGCGTTTTTCGTGCCCTTCATCCTGATCAGCAGCTTTGCCGTCCTCAACCTCTTCATCGCGATCATCGTGAACGCCATGCATGAGGCCGCGGATGAGGAGGAGGCCGAGGAGAAAGCCAAGCAGAAGGCCGACAGCGAGAAGGCGCTGCAATCACTCCATGAGGAAATTTCGAGGCTTCGTGCCGATATCGGCGACCTCAAGGCCAGCACGATCCGCTCAACCGAGTAAACGCCGCCCGCGTTGGGCTCAGGCCGCGCGCGCAATGAAGCCGCTGTTACGAAAATCCGGTTTTCTGTAGCTAAAGGGCGCGCCATCCAGCGTGGTCACATACCCGCCGGCTGCCAGCAACACCGCATGACCCGCCGCGACATCCCATTCCATGGTCGGCCCAAAGCGCGGGTAGATGTCTGCCCTGCCCTCGGCCACCAGACAGAATTTCAGCGAGCTGCCTGCCGACATCCGTTCGGTGGCGCCGATCTTGTCCAAAAAGTCTTCGGTCGCCGCGTCGGCGTGCGACCGACTAGCCACCGCCGTCAGCCCCGTGGCCGGGGCGGGCCGAACTTGGATCGGTGTGGTTGCGCCGTCCGGGTTTCTCATGTGAGCGCCGTGGCCACGCCACCCCCACCAGGATTTTTCGCGGGCAGGTGCCAGAACCACACCCAGCAACGGGCCGCTGCCGTCGATCAGGGCGATGTTGACCGTGAACTCGCCGTTCTTGCTGATGAATTCTTTGGTGCCGTCGAGCGGATCCACCAGCCAGAAGGGACCGTCATCAAGGGCGGGAATGTCGCCGGCTGCGACTTTTTCCTCGGCGACCACGGGGATGTCGGGCGCCAGTTCGGCGAGGCCTTTCAGGATCACCGCCTCACCGGCCTCATCGGCGGCGGTCACCGGTGAGGCGTCCGCCTTGGTCTTGACCTCGATCTCACCACGATAGTGCTCCATGATGACCGCACCTGCCTGGTCGGCAAGGGCGACGATCTCAGGGAGGAAATTGTCAGGTGCTTCGAACATCGGCGGATCTTTCGTCGGCAGGTGAGGCGATTTTTTGATGATACCGGCTTTCTCACCGTTCGGCCCCTGATCGTCAAGGAACTCGTTTCGCATTGCCGATTGCCAAGTCGAAAGAACCCTGCCTTGTTCGGCCGCACGATCCTCAAAGTAAAGCGACAGGAGCATCCATAGATGCGCGGCCGTTCCGCCTATGCCGATGCGTGGCGCCTCGCCTGGCCACTGATCCTCTCGAATGTCACCGTGCCACTGCTCGGCATGGTCGACACCGCTGTAGTCGGACATCTGCCGGGGCCACATCATCTGGGTGCGGTGGCGCTGGGTGCCAGCGCCTTCAGCGCCTTATTCTTTACGGTCGTCTCTCTGCGCATGGGCACGACGGGCCTGATCGCCCAGGCTTACGGCGCCGGCGACCGCGTCGCCCTGCAGGCCGGCCTGTTTCGCGCCCTCGGCCTCGCCCTGATCATCGCCGCCCTGTTCATTCTCCTGACCGGACCGATCACCACGGCCGCACGCTGGATTTTTGCGCCGACCGCGCGGATCGATGCGGGTTTTTCGATCTATTTGCAGATCCGCCTGCTCGCAGCACCCGCCGCCCTTGCCAATATGGTGATCCTCGGCTGGCTGCTCGGTGTGCAGGACGCCAAAAGTCCGCTCTATTTGCTGATCGTCGGCAACGGCTTGAACATGGCCCTCGATGTCCTATTCGTCTTCGGGCTCGACTTCGAGGTCGCGGGTGTGGCCTGGGCGACGGTCATCGCCGAATACACGACCCTGGTGTTGGGCTTACTGTTCGTCCGGCGTCATCTCGGTACGCTTGAGCGCGATCTCTCAATCAACGTCCTGCTTAATGGCGCGGCCATCCGCCGGCTGGCGGCCGTCAATGGCGACATCGTGCTGCGCAGCCTCGTCATGCAGATCGCCTTTGTTTCGCTGGTGGCCCTTGGCTCCAGGCAGGGTGAAGTCACCCTCGCCGCCAATACGGTGCTGACCAACATGATGCATCTTTCCGCCTTTGCGCTCGATGGCTTTGCCTTCGCCGCCAGTACGCTGGTCGGCAAACATACGGGTGCCGGCAATCGCATGGCGATGCGCGGTGCGGTCAAAGCGGCACTGGTCTGGAGCCTCGCCTTTGCCGGCTTGATCACGCTGCTCTTCGCCTTTGGCGGCGGCGCGCTGATCAGGCTGATCACCGATATCGAGGCCGTCCGCCAAGCAGCGATCGCGTATCTTCCCTATGCCGTGGCCGCGCCACTGATCGGTGCGATCGCCTTTGCTTTCGACGGCATCTATGTCGGGGCGACGCGCACCAGGGAAATGCGCAACGGCATGGTCGGCGCCGTCATGGTGTTCGGCCTTTGCGCCTGGCTCTTGATCCCACCCTTGGGCAATCACGGCCTCTGGCTCGCCTATCACGCCTTCATGATAACTCGCTGCATCTGGCTGGGTTTCGTCTATTGGCGCTTGGAACGAGGTTCCGGCTTCATGGTGCAGGCCTCCTAGTCGAGCCTGTCGCCGCCGGTGACCCGGGCGACCTGAGCGGGGTAGTGATCAGCCTGGGAAGCGAGCGATCGCGCATGCCCTCAACGCCGATCGGCATGCCTTTGAAGCGTCGGGTGCGACTGGCTGATCGGAACAGGCGGTCCCAGAAGCTGAAAAGGGTACCGTAATTGCTGTCGGTATCGGCGCGGATCGCGTGATGATGAATCCAATGGATCGACGGTGTGATGATGACCCGCGCGAGGGCGGCTTCAAGCCTAGAGGGGAGTTTGGCGTCGCTGTGGTGGAAGATGGCTGATGTCAGCACGATCGCCTCGAACAGCAGGACGGAGGCAAGCGGCAGGTCGAAAACGACGATGACCACGCCGCGCACGCATGCGGACAGCACCACCTCGCCGAAGTGAAAGCGAAGGGCGGAGCTGGTGTCCAGAGTCTCGTCCAGATGGTGAACACTGTGGAAGCGCCAGAGGAACTGAAGCTCGTGATTGGCGCGATGCCACCAATAGATCCAGAGGTCAAGCAGCAGCACGTCCAGCCCAAGACCGAGCCAGCCGCTCCACCAATCCGGCCGAAATCCAAAGCTGTGATCGGCTGCGAACACGGTGATCGGCAGAACGATCAGCGGCGAGAGCAGCGCATTGATGCCAAAGAGGCTCAAATTCTTGAACAGTCTGATCCAGGCAGCCCGGGCCGCCCGTCCGATCCGAAGCAGCAGTGGCCCGCCCTCAGCCGGATAGATCCGCTCATAAAGGAAGAAAACCGCCAGCACACTACCGACGACCACCAGCTTGATCGAAAGAAGAAAATCCATGTCCATAGCGATCTATATAGGGTGCTGCGTGAGATTTTGGCAAACCGTCGGGGAGAGTGCCAAAAAAATTTCAGAAACTCTTGAATCGATCTTTTGACTTCCTAAATCCATAGCTGTCAGGCGCCAAACTGGGCCTGGCAAGTTAAGGATGCCTGGTCTTAAAGACAGGCAACAGTCAAATCGCTCAAAAGAGGATGTGACCATGCGTAGTTTTGACTTATCTCCCCTTTTCCGCCATTCCGTTGGTTTTGATCGTCTCGACGAGTTGTTTGAGACCGCCTTCAGGAATGCTTCGCAGGAAAATTCCTACCCCCCCTATAACATCGCGAAGACCGGTGACGACACCTACCGGATCACGCTCGCGGTCGCTGGCTTCGGCGAGGATGATCTGGAGATCGTCTCCAAAGAAAACCTCCTCACCGTGCGCGGCAAGGGCTCCGAGGCCGACAAGGACACGGCCTACCTGCATCGCGGCATCGCCAAGCGCGCTTTTGAGCATCGCTTCCAGCTTGCCGACTATGTCAGGGTGAACGGCGCCGACCTCAACAACGGTCTTCTGGACATCAACCTCGTCCGCGAACTGCCCGAGCGCATGAAGCCGCAGCAGATCGCGATCGGCACCGGCGCCAAGGCGAAGGTGATCGAGGACAAGAAGGCCAAGGCTGCTGCGTAGCAAGCGACGCGCTTGACCTGTTAAACTCAGGAGAGAGATGCCGGGCCGGTGATGTCGGCCCGGCATCTACTCGTTCATGGATGATGTGGCCGAGGCTCAGCTTCCGACCCGGTTGATGATGTAGTCGCCGCTGGGCGGCCCGGATTCGAACTCGATGGCGTCACCGAGATCTTTGAGCACCTCGTCCGTCGTATAGACTTCGCGGGCGGCCGCCGGCACACTTTCCTCGTCCTTGTAGAACGATACATCCAGGATGGCTTGGTAACGTTCGACGGTCGATCGAAGACCATCGTCGTCGTTCCGACGATTGGAACCCGAAGTACTGTTGCCGTTATCCAATCTGAGATCGACGCGCTGCGTAGGCCGATCACGCAGGCTGCCGAAAAACTCGATCCGCTGGCTCTGGTCGTTCACGGCAACGTAGCGATAGCCTTTCTGGTCGGCGAGCTCGGCAGCACGAAACAACACATACTGATGAGCCTGTTCCCGCCTCGTTTTGTGATTACCAGCAAAAACGACCTGATAGCGGCCCTCCGCAAGCTGCCGTTCAGCATAGCCATAACCGTTGGAAGCGGGGCGGTAATAAGTAGGTTTGCTGCAGCCAACGACGACCAAGCACGTCGCCAAAAGCATCGCCGTCTGAAGGTCCCGAAACGGTCGTTTCATCCTCGGGCATCCCCTCTATTGGTTGGTTGAGGTCAAGCTGCATAGCACAACCATTTGATTTTGATAAGAAAGCGCCTCTCAAACTTATCGAAAATCTCTCATCCGCCTGAAGCAAGCATGCTTGTGGCCCTTTGCCGCGTCCGCTAGAAATGGCTGCATGTCAATGCAGTCTCATCTCCCGGTAATCGGTATTCCCGCCTGTCGAGTTCTTGGCGCGCATGGTCTCCCGATCCACAAGGTCAGCGAGAGCTATATAAAAAGCGTAATCGACGGCGCAGGCGGGCTTCCGGTGACTCTGCCGGCGATCGGCGATCGGCTCGATTGCCTTACGTTGGATCAATGGCTGGACACGCTCGACGGCCTCCTGGTCACCGGTAGCCCGTCGAACGTCGATCCCGTTCACTATGAAGGGGGAGAGGCACGCCGGGACAGCGAGCGCGATCCGGCACGTGATGCAACAACACTTCCGCTCCTGCGCCGCGCCATCGAACGCGCTGTGCCCGTACTCGCCATTTGCCGCGGCATTCAGGAGCTTAACGTGGCGCTTGGCGGTACGCTTCATCAGCATGTGCATGAGGTTCCCGGCCGGATGGATCACCGCTCGGACAAGAGCAAACCGATTGTCGAGCGTTTCGACGAGCTTGCTCACGCCGTCGCCCTCACTAAAGGCGGAGTCCTGCAGCACATACTGGGTGGTGCAGATGAAATCGACGTCAACTCGCTTCATGGCCAAGCGATCAACCAGCCAGGCGAAGGCATTCTGATCGAGGCGACGGCGCCCGACGGCACGATCGAAGCCGTAAGTGTTCGGGATGCGCCAGGCTTCGCGCTTGGCATCCAATGGCATCCGGAATGGCATGTAAGCGAAAGCCCCCATTCCAAACGACTGTTCGCCGCGTTCGGTGATGCTTGTCGGACACGCGCCCAAGGCAAAGCAATGCCTTCTCGCCGCGCTTCGTAACGGAACGCCCGTGACCGACATCTCATCCTGGCTTCGGGATCATCGCATCACCGAGGTCGAATGTCTGGTTGCCGACCAGAGCGGAATTGCGCGCGGCAAGATCCTGCCGGCCGCAAAGTTCATCCGCTCGCTCGGGGATGACAGCCTGCGTATTCCAGAAGAACTGTTCGTCCAAACCGTGAACGGCAGTTACCCCGAGGAGCAGGAAAACCGGGTGACAGATCCTGCAATGCGCGACGTTCGCATGCGCCCCGATCCTACGACCTTGCGCCTGGTCCCCTGGTACGATGAACCGACGGCGCAAGTGATCGGCGATTGCTACCACCATGACGGCAAGGTGTTGGAAATAGCGCCGCGCCAAGTGCTCCGTCGCGTATTAGATGCATATGAAGAGCGCGGCTGGCAGCCGGTGGTGGCGCCAGAGCTCGAATTCTTTCTCACCAAGATCAATGAAGATCCAGACTACCCCCTGGAGCCACCGATCGGTCAGTCAAAGCGCCCCGAGGCCGGATCGCAGAGCTATGGAATTGAGGCGGTCAACGAGTTCGACCCGGTGTTCGACGATGCCTATGACTGGTGCGAGGCGCAGGACCTGGACGTGGATACGCTCACCCATGAGGGCGGGGCTGCCCAGATGGAGATGAACTTCAATCATGGCGACCCGCTGGCACTCGCCGATCAGGCCTTCCTGTTCAAGCGGACCATACGCAAAGCAGCGCTCAAGCATGAGATGTACGCGACATTCATGGCCAAGCCCATGGACAACCAGCCGGGATCAGCCATGCACATTCACCAAAGCGTGATCGATGCCAAAACCGGCCGGAATATTTTCGCCAAAGGGAATGGCGACTACACTAAGCTGTTCACCCACCATATAGCGGGTCTGCAAAAGTTTCTGCCGGCGGCCATGCCGTTGCTCGCACCGAACGTGAACGCGTACCGGCGCCTCAGACGCTATTCGGACGCGCCGATCAATCTCCATTGGGGATGGGAGAACAGAACGGTGGGATTGCGAGTGCCTGATAGCGGCCGCGAAGCGCGCCGTGTGGAAAATCGTGTGGCCGGCGCCGATGGCAATCCCTATCTGGCGATCGCCGCCTCGCTTGGCTGCGGCTATCTCGGTATGACCAGCCGCCTTTCACCAACCAAGCCGATTGAAGGCAGTGCCTATCGTCTGGCGCAGACCCTGCCGCGTTATCTGCCAGACGCCCTCGATGCTCTCCGTCGTGCCAAGCCGTTGCGCGCACTCCTGGGCGAGGCATTTGTCGAGGCACTGATCATGGTCAAGGAAGTCGAGCACCGGGCTTATCAGCAGGTGATCAGCTCCTGGGAGCGGGAGCATCTGCTGCTCAATGTCTGACGCGATTGAAACCGGATCGAGACGAGGCCCGCGTAAAGCCTGGCGTACGCGGGCGGAATCGCTTGGCAACAAGCGGAAAAAACTCGATACATCCGAAGATGAGCTTGAGCTTGGTCGGTTCGTGGGGGACACGGAACGGAAACCGGGGCCTGACAAAAATACATCGGGCCGCCCATCAGACAAAGGTGAAGTGGTCGGCCCAAAGCGGAGAAAACGCGAGCATTCCAGAGCCAAGCCCGCTGCCGACAAGCCTGTCGGCGAGTTCCGCATCGCCGCCCCGCTTACCATTGATGACGAAGCGCCTAAGCACCGACCGCGCGCCCGCCGGCGCAGCCAACCGGTCGCCGACACTGGCAGGGGCTGGCAACGGCTCGGGATTCTCGCCGTTCTGAGTGTGCTCCTGGTCCTCTTGACTGGAGCGACCTTCCTGCTGATGCCGCGCTACGACATCCAAGGCGATCCGCTGATTGCCGATCCAGCTTTCGAGGACGGCCTGGTCGAATGGACAAAGGCAGGGCTGGTTTCAGAGGATAAGGATGACCCAGGCAAGGTCGTCCTGGAAAGCCTCAGCCCGGAGAAACAAACCTATCTTCAAAGAGATATCGTGCTGCCGTCAGGCGAAACCATGGCCGTTCTTCGTGCCCAGGTGCAAGGCGAAGAAGTCGCCGTCGGTCCGGAGATTTGGGACAGCGCGCGTATTTTCCTTGCTCAGCTTGGTGCGGATGGCAAGCCCGATTGGGGCGAAGAGCACAATCTCTTCAACATGAACGGCACCACGAAAATCAGGAATTACCGGCGCGCCTTCACGATGCCCGCTGAAGTCGAGGTAGCGCGACTTGGCATCGAATTGAAGAATGCCACCGGCCGCCTGACAGTCACCGAGCTTGAGCTTACCGTGGTCGAATACAAGCCGACATTTCTGGCCGCGGTCGGCTGCCTGCTGCTCGCCTGGAGCGTTGTGGTTCTCAATACGGGTATCAAGACCTTTTCCGGCATCTCTTCAGTCAGAATCCGTATTTTGCTCGGTATCGTCTGCGCACTCTCCATCGTCGCCCTCATGCTGCCGGGCGGCTTTCATGACATCGGCACCGAAGGCGTCGCTGCATGGATTGGTGTCGACGAACTCGACATCGATGCGATAGGACACGGCATCATGTTCACGGTGCTGGCGTTCCTGGTCCGCTTGGGTCGCCCTGCCGATCCGCTCTGGCTACATGTCGGCGCCTGGATCCTGATCGCGATCGCGAGCGAAGTGCTGCAGCTCTTCACCTTCGATCGGGATCCCAGTATCGACGATCTCTGGGTCGACGGTCTGGGCATTCTTCTCGGCCTGCCCCTCGCCGAGGTCATCAACCGTACGCGACAACTTCAAGCGGCCTGACATTAGGATCGTCCAGTCCGGTCGATGCCCACGCCGTCCGTCGCTTGACGGTCTCTTCGCCGATAACGTAAGCAGGATGAAGATGAAGCCTGAGCCAAAACGGCGAGGCGCGACCTTCAAGGGAGGTTTTCGATGCAATTTCGTTCGATGCTCATGGCTTCGGCATTTGCTCTGACCCTGTCAACCGGCCCCACGTTTGCGGCCGATGAGGTCGAGGTGCTCCACTGGTGGACGTCCGGCGGCGAAGCGGCCGCGCTCAACGTCCTGAAGGAAGACCTGCAATCGAAAGAGGTCGGCTGGCAGGACATGCCGGTCGCCGGCGGCGGCGGCGAACAGGCGATGACCGTGCTGCGCGCCCGCGTGACCTCAGGCAACCCGCCGACCGCCGTGCAGATGCTCGGCTTCGACATCCTGGATTGGGCCGAGCAGGGCGTGGTCGCCGACCTGAACGTGACCGCTGCCGAAGAAGGCTGGGACGACGTCGTACCGTCAGCTCTCCAAGGCTTTTCCAAATATGGCGGCAAGTGGATCGCCGCCCCGGTCAACGTTCACTCCACCAACTGGGTATGGGCCAACAAGGCGATCTTCGACGAACTCGGCTTGGCCGAGCCCACGGACTGGGAAGGGTTGATCGCCGCGCTAGATGCGATCAAGGGCGCCGGTTACACCGCAGTCGCCCATGGTGGTCAGGCCTGGCAGGACGCTACCATTTTCGATGCCGTCGTCATGACCACCGGCGGTCCAGACTTCTATCAGTCATCGATGATTGACCTCGACACTGAAGCGCTCAGCTCCGAGACGATGCAAACCGTGTTCGACCGGATGGCGCAACTTCGTGGCTATGTCGACGACAACTTCTCCGGCCGCGACTGGAACCTCGCTACCGCCATGGTTATCGGGGGTGAGGCCGGTGTGCAATTCATGGGCGATTGGGCCAAGGGCGAATTCCTGAACGCCGGCAAGATTCCGGGCGAGGACTTTCTCTGTTTCCGCATGCCAGGCACCCAGGGCACGGTCACTTTCAACTCTGATCAGTTCGTGATGTTTGCAGTTGGTGACGAGAGCGCTGCCGCTCAGGCTGAACTGGCGAAGTCGATCATGACGCCCTCCTTCCAGTCTGCATTCAACGTGGTCAAAGGCTCGGTGCCGGCACGCACGGATGTCCCGAACGACGACTTCGATGCCTGCGGCAAGAAGGGCATGGATGATCTGGCCGAGGCCAACGAGAAGGGTACGTTGTTCGGCTCCATGGCTCATGGCCACGCTGCGCCGGCTGCCGTGAAGAACGCGGTCTACGACGTGGTGACGGCACACTTCAACGGCGAATATGACAGCGCAACCGCTGTCGAGGAGCTGGTCAACGCCGTCGAGGGCGCCCTCTAACGGCACGGCCGTAGCGTATACAAGAGATGGCGGCGAGCACCTCGCGTATCGGGGGACGAGCCTGGGCACAAGACTTTCTACCCAAGCTCGTTCTTGCCCCCTCGCTCGCCGCCATTCTCCTCTTCGTCTACGGATTTATCGCCTTCACCGGCTATCTCTCTTTCACCAACTCGAAAATCCTGCCGAATTTCGATCTGATCGGCCTGGTCAACTACACCAAGCTCTTCAGTCTCCGCCACTGGTCGACGGCACTCACCAATCTCGCCATCTTCGGCGGCCTCTATATCGTCTTCTGCACTATCTTCGGCCTGTTGCTCGCGATCTTTCTCGATCAGAAAATCCGCGGCGAAGGTGTGCTGCGTCCCATCTATCTCTATCCGATGGCGCTGTCCTTCATCGTTACGGGCACTGCCTGGAAGTGGTTCCTCGATCCTGGGATAGGCTTTGAACAAATCGTGCAGAACATGGGCTTCGAAAGCTTCTCGTTCAACTGGATCAAGGATCGGGAGATGGCGATCTACTGCGTCGTCATCGCCGCTGTCTGGCAATCGACCGGTTTCGTCATGGCCATGTTCCTGGCGGGGTTGCGCGGCATCGACAACGAGATCCTAAAGGCGGCCCAGATCGATGGCGCATCGACCCCAAAACTCTATCGGCGCATCATCATTCCGCAGCTGCGCCCGGCATTTCTTTCGGCTTTCGTCGTTCTCGCCCACATGGCGATCAAATCATACGATCTGGTCATAGCCCTCACCAATGGCGGCCCCGGCCGTGCGACCGAGCTGCCGGCGACCTTCATGTATTCCTACACATTCACCCGCAACCAGATGGGCGTGGGCGCCGCCTCCGCCATGATCATGCTGATGATGATCGCCGCCGTGATCGTCCCCTATCTCTACGCCGAAATCCGGGAGGACAGCCGTGGCGGCTGACCCTGGACCTGCGGCCTCGAACAACCGGCTTGCTCGAGCACTCCTGTATGCGGCGCTGATCATGTTCGCGATCTATTTTCTGCTGCCGCTGTTCGTCATGCTCGTGAATTCGGTGAAGCCGCTCGATGAGATCCGCGGCGGCAACATGCTGGCGCTGCCGGAAGCATTCACCACGGTGCCCTGGGCTAGTGCCTGGAACAGTGCTCAGATCGGCGTCGAGCCGACGGGGCTCAGCCCTTTTTTCTGGAACTCGCTGAAGATGGTGGTGCCGGCCGTCATCATCTCGACCCTGATGGGCGCTCTTAACGGCTATGTGCTGACCAAATGGCGTTTCAGAGGCGATAATCTCCTCTTCGGCCTGATGCTGTTCGCCTGCTTCATCCCGTTCCAGATCGTCCTCATCCCGATGGCGCGTATCCTCGGCATGCTCGGGCTTGCCGGCACCACGGCCGGGCTGGTCATGGTCCATGTGGTGTACGGCCTCGGTTTTACGACGCTGTTTTTCCGAAACTATTACGCCGCCTTTCCAAGCGAGCTGGTCAAAGCCGCCAAGATCGACGGCGCCGGATTTTTTCGAATTTTTCAGCGCATACTCATCCCGAGTTCAGGTCCCATCATCGTCGTGACCGTAATCTGGCAGTTCACCAATGTCTGGAACGACTTCCTGTTCGGCGCCTCCTTTGCCGATTTCGACAGCATGCCGATGACCGTGGCGCTCAATAATCTCGTGAGCTCGTCCACCGGCGTGAAGGAATACAACGTCCATTTCGCCGGCGCCCTGCTCGCCGCCCTGCCGACGCTCATCGTCTATATCGTCTCAGGCCGCTACTTCGTCCGCGGCCTGATGGCCGGCGCCGTAAAAGGATAGCCTGCAGCTATGGCCTCACTTAGCATCGATCATGTCAAAAAACGCTTTGGCGATACGGACGTCCTAAAGGGCATCGATATCGACATCGAAAGCGGTGAGTTCCTCGTCCTCGTCGGACCATCCGGCTGCGGCAAGTCCACACTCTTGAATCTGATCGCCGGGCTCGAGGCCATCACGTCAGGCGAGATCCGGATCGACGATGCGCGCGTCAACGAGCGCCATCCGAAGGACCGGGATATCGCCATGGTCTTTCAGTCCTACGCGCTCTATCCGAGCATGACGGTCGCCGACAACATGGCGTTCGGATTGGAAATGCGCGGAATGCCCAAGGCGGAGCGAGATGCCGCTGTAGCCGACGTCGCAAAACTCCTCCAGATCGAGCCGTTCCTGAAGCGCCGCCCCTCCCAGCTCTCCGGCGGACAGCGACAGCGGGTCGCGATGGGCCGTGCTCTGGTGCGCGATCCCAAAATTTTCCTGTTCGACGAGCCGCTCTCCAACCTGGACGCCAAGCTCAGAGTGGAGATGAGAACGGAAATCAAAAAACTGCATAACCGGCTCGGTTCCACCATCGTCTACGTCACCCATGACCAGATAGAGGCGATGACCCTCGCGTCCCGGATCGCGATCATGAACGAAGGCGAACTGCAACAGCTCGGCACCCCACGTGACCTCTACGACCGCCCTGCCAACATCTTCGTAGCAACCTTCATCGGCTCACCCGCGATGAACATGATGCCAGCGAGGATCACGGCGGAAGGCAATAAACTCTCCGTCGCTTTAGGAAATGGCGATACGCCGGCAGCGACCCTGCCCTTGCCGTCGGATGACCGCCTTAAAGATCATATAGGGCGTGATGTCATACTCGGCTTGCGATCAGAGCATATTACGGATATGTCGCCCGCTGACAGTCACGAACCGAACCAGCATACGCTTGCATGCCATGTGGAGGTGACGGAGCCGACCGGTCCTGATACGCTGGCTCTGATCAGGATCGGTGATATCGAAGCCATGGCGAGGCTGGGCGCGGATACGTCGATCAGCCCCGGAAAGACTACCCGTCTTACCGTTGACATGATCAAGGCCTGCCTATTTGACCCTTTGAGCGGGCAGCGCATCGGCGCCTGAATTTCCTGCGTTAACGAGAACGAGAACCGCATGATGACGATTGCTGACATTCTGCTCGTCCACGGGTCCTGGCACGGAGCTTGGGCGTGGGATGACATCGCCGCCGAGCTTCGCGAGCGCGGCCATCGGGTGATCGCCCCGGATCTCCTCGGCCTGGGCGGTAATGTTGCGGATCTCAAGCCAAATATCGGCCTTTGGGAACATGTCGATCAGCTTGAAACGATCGTCGAAGAAGAAAATCTCAGTGACCTGCTACTCGTAGGTCACTCCTATGGTGGCGCACTCGTCCATGGCCTGGAGGCAAGGATCGAGAACCGCCTGCGCGCGGTTGTCCATCTCGAAGGCGCCATTCCCGAGCCTGGATCATCGATCATGAGCATGTGGCCGGAGGAGCGACGGCAGGCGACCTTAGCGGCCCTCAAAGAAGTCGGCGATGGCTGGCGCGTCCCACCGCCCAATCCAAGCGACTGGGGCGGGCTGAACGACAAGCAAATTGCCTGGCTCGCGCCGAAACTCACACCGCAATCGGTCAAAACCTATCGGGACAAGATGCCAGCCGATCTCGAAAGCGCCAATTGCCCGCACTACTATCTCTACGCGCGAGATCGCGTCCCGCAGCCCTATGCCGCCGTGATCGAGCGCCTCTCGAAAGCAAGGGGCTGGCAGTTTGCCGCAACCGAGGGCGGGCATGAGCTGATGATCACCAACCCCAGAGCCACGCTCGAGCTCATCGAAATCGCCAGCGAGCGCGATCGGCTGCCGGCAGAACTCTGAGAGCCGACCCGGCGGCCAGTTTACGCGTCTGCAGACGCGTTTTGCATCTCGATCACCGGCTCCATCTTCTCGAGCTCGGCGACATCGATATGGCAAGCGAGCTGATGCCCATTCTTGAAGTTGCGCAAAGGCGGCGCCTCTTCCTCGCAGATCCTTCCAACCTTGCGCGGACAGCGTGTCTGGAAGGGACAACCAGGCGGCGGGTTGACGGCTGAGGGAATGTCGCCCTCCAGCACGATGTGTTTCTTCTTGATCGACGTATCGGCGATCGGCACCGCCGACAGAAGAGCTTCGGTGTAGGGATGATAGGGCGGTGCAAAAACCTCGTCGGTGGTTCCCTGTTCAACGATGGTGCCGAGATACATCACGATCACCCGATCGGCGAGATAGCGCACCAATGAGAGGTCATGGCTGATGAAGAGAAGCGTCGTCCGGTTCTCGTTCTGGATCTCCATCAAGAGCTGCGTCACCGCCGCTTGTACCGAGACATCCAGCGCCGAGACCGGCTCGTCGGCGACCACCACCCTGGGATTGCCGGCAAACGCGCGGGCAATACCGACCCGCTGCTTCTGGCCACCTGAGAGCTGACGCGGGCGGCGATAATAGAAGTCACGCGGCAGCTTGACGACGTCCAGAAGATGCATGACACGCTCCTGCACCTTGGCAGGATCGCTCTCGACACCGAATTTCCGGATCACCCGACTGATCTGCGAGCCGACGGTATGGCTGGGGTTGAGAGTATCGAAGGGATTTTGAAACACCATCTGCAGATGGCCGACCGTCTGTGGTTTTCGCTCCTGGACCGGGACTTGTCCCAGTTCCTGATTGTCGAGAATGACCTGGCCTTCGGTCGCCGTTTCCAGGCCCATCATCACCTTGGCGAAGGTCGACTTGCCGCAGCCGCTCTCGCCGACGATCGCCACGGTTTCCGCTTCATGAGCAACGAAATCCAGCTGCTCGTTGGCCTTAACCGTCTTGACCGATGCACCCTTGATCATCGCCATCAGTGAACTGTCTTGGATCTCGTAATATTTCTTCATTTTCTCGACGCGCAGCACCACCGGCCCCGCCTCGGCGCTCTGGATTTCCTCAGCACCAATCGGCGGCGCCTTCCAGTCAATTTTTTCGAACTTCAGGCAACGGCTGGTATGGCCGGGCGCGCCCGGCGCCGCGTCGGCGCCACCCGCCACGGGCACCATCTTGATATCGCCCTGATCACATAGACCCGCTTCGAAAAAATCGCAGCGCGGACCGAAGTTGCAGCCACGCGGACGCTCGTGCGGAAGCGGCAGCTGGCCCCGGATCGGCACCAGGGGGCGCGCATATTTGTCGGCGCCCGGAAGCGGGATCGAGTTGAACAGGCCGCGCGTATAGGGATGGCGCATCTTGTTGAAGACGGCGTCGACAGTCCCAAACTCGACAGCCTCGCCTGAATACATCACGTTGATCTTGTCGCAGGTCTCGAGGATCAGGCCAAGATTGTGCGAGATGTAGATCATCGAGGTGCCGAACTTGCCGCTGATCTCACGGATCAACTCGACGATGCCCGCCTCCACCGTAACATCAAGCGCCGTGGTCGGCTCGTCCAGAAGAAGCAGCGCCGGCTCGGACAAGAGCGCCATGGCGATGACCACACGCTGCTGCTGACCGCCGGAGATTTGATGCGGATAGCTGTTCATGATCCTGGGCGGATCAGGCAATTTGACGTCGGTCAGCATCTTCAACGCACGATCATGGGCCGCCTGCTCGGTGCAGCCCTCTTCATGAAACAGCGGCACTTCCATGAGCTGTCGACCGATCTTCATCGACGGGTTCAAAGAGGCCATCGGCTCCTGATAGACCATCGAGATCTGCGAGCCGCGGAGCTGGCGGAGTTCCTCTTCGGACATCGCCGTCATGTCCCGGCCCTTGAATTTGATCTCGCCGCCGACCACAGCGCCGTTCTTACCCATATATTGCATCACGGCGAGCGCCACCGTGGACTTGCCGCAGCCACTCTCACCGACGATCCCGACCGCCTCGCCAGGCATGACCGTCATGTTGAAGTCGACCACCGCCGGGATTTCTCCTGCGCGGGTGTAATAGGAAATACAGAGATCCTTGCACTCGAGGACCGGTGTTTGCTCGACGATCGATGGATCGGACATTGATTAATCTCTCAAGCTGATCTCGCGAAGAACGTCGGCCAGACGGTTGAAGCCGAGCACCAAGGGGGAGACGGCGATGGCGGGGATCACCATGGCATGCCCGGCAAAGGCGCCCATCGGCACGCTTTCCGCGATCATGGCGCCCCAGTCCGGGTCTGGCGGCGGCAGGCCAAGGCCCAGAAAACCGAGGGTCGCGAGGGCGATGATGGTGTAGCCCATGCGCAAACAGGCATCGACGATCAGCGGCCCGCGGGCATTGGGGAGAAGTTCGACCAGCATGACGTAAAACGGCGACTCACCGCGCGTTTGGGCGGCGAATACATAGTCGCGCGTACGAATGTCGAGGATCAGACCACGCACGATACGCATGATTCCAGGCGCCGAAGCGAAGGTCACGGCGATGACGATGTTGAAGGGTGAGGGCCCGAGCTTGGTGATGATGATGATGTAGAGCACCATAACCGGAAAGGAGAGCAGGACGTTGCCGAAAAACGAAATGATCTCGTCCCACCAGCCGCCGAGATAGCCGGCCGCGGCCCCCATGACCATGCCGACGATATAGGCGACGAAGGTGGCGAGCGAGGCCCAGAATAACACCCGCTGGGAGCCCCAGATAATCCGCGAGAGAATGTCCCGCCCCTTGAAGTCGGTACCGAGCCAAAAGGTGCTCTCGCCATCAGGCGTTGCAGCCAGCAAAGGCTGCATCGGCGCGATCTGCGCATTGGGGTCGAACAGTGGCAACACGGGTGCCAGAATGGCCATCAAGACCCAGAACAAGAGGATGATCAGGCCGGCCGTGCCGATCCAGCTTTCCCGAATCAGCCCGAGGCCGCTGAAAAAACGGCCAAGGGTCGAGGGTGCTTTCGGGACTTTCGCGGTGACGGTGCTCATGGCGATGTCCTCTTAGGCAAAACGAATTCTTGGGTTCAACAGCGTGTAGCCGATGTCCGAAACGAACTGAGAGAAGACGGCGACGAACACCGCAACCATCGCACAGGCCTCGATCAGATAGATGTCGCCGAAGGTCGAGCCATCAAAGAGAAGAGCGCCAAATCCCTTGTAGGCGAAAAAGACTTCGACGACGATCACACCGGAAAGCAGCCAGTTGAGCTGCAGCATGATGACCGTGAAAGGGGCGATCAGCGCGTTCCTCAGCGCATGTTTCATGATCACCCGCTGGCGCGGCAGCCCCTTCAAC
>JBPCVQ010000397.1:0-6051 GCA_051010395.1 Geminicoccaceae bacterium
TCCCGCAGCCTGTAGGCCACACAACTTTCACTAGCATGACGCACAATAAATACCAATCATAGATTGCTTTCAGCATCTTGTTTCCACTGCCCCTGTCGCATCGAAGGCGGCGTCGCTGTCATCGATGATCATGAGTGACTGACTGGCGCCCGGATTGCCAATATCTGCCATCAGGCTGCCGTCTTCAGAGTGAAGAAGAATGTTGTGCCATTTCCTGGCTCCGATTCGAGCCAGATGTCGCCGCCGTGATTCTCGACGATCTTCTTGGCGAATGTGAGGCCGGCACCGGTGCCTTCGCCATAGGCCTTCTCACTGTTCAACCGTTTGAAAATACGAAAAATATCCGTCAGAAAGCACTCTTCGATGCCGATGCCGTTGTCACGGACAAACAGAGTGCAGTGTGGTGGGGTGTCTGCATCCTGGTTTGAAGGTGCCACACCGATCTCAACGACACGTTCATCAGCATCGTTGTATTTCGAGGCGTTGCTGATGAGATTCTGAAAGAGGGTGGTGATGTGGGCCGGATGGCCGGAAACCAATGGTAAGATCTCCGAGATCTCAATTCGAGCATTTCGAGACTTCAAGGTCTCATCAAGGCTGCCCTCGATATTGGCAATCACCTTGTTTAGATCCAGCGTTTCCATCGCCTGATCGCCACGCCCGAGGCGCGAAAAGTAAAGAAGATCGGCGATCAGCTGCTCCATGCGTTTGCTGAGCTTGATCATGCGATGCAGGCGCGTCACACCATCTTCCTCGAGCTTGTCCTGATAATCCTCTAGTAGAAAGCTTGCATGGTTGAAGATCGCACGCAGCGGTTCCTTCAGATCATGCGATGCGATGTAAGCAAAATCATCCAGCTCCCGATTGCTGCGCTCCAGCTCCTTTGCATATTGGGCGAGGTTGATTTCGGCGAGCTTGCGGTCAGTAATGTCGTCGGCGGACCCTGCCATACGCTTCGGCTCGCCATCGCTGTCCCAGACGGCCTGGCCCCGAATGTGAAGCCAGACATAACTGCCGTCGCCACCGCGCAGGCGGCACTCCACATCATAGTCGGCCCCTTCCTCCAGATGCCGCCGCCGCTGCTCCATCACCACCCCACGATCATCGGGATGCAGCCTGTTGGCGAACCAAGAGAGATCGGGCTTGAGTTCCTGGTCGGTCAAGCCAGTCATCTGTTTCAGGCGGCTGGACCAGAAGAGCGTGTTCGTCTGGGCATCCCAATCCCAGATGCCGACAGCTGACCCGTTGACGGCCAGTTGGTAGCGCAACTCGCTCTCTGCGAGTTCGGCATTCACAAGATCGAGTGCATTATTGGTTTTGAGAAGCTTTTCATTCGCACCCTCAACGTCGAGCAGCCGGTCGGCAAGCTCGGCTTCGGTTCGGCGCAATTCTCGGGCATTCCGTCGAAAGATCTCGGCCGCCCGCGCCATATCGGCGAGCTCATCGCTGCCACTCTGATCGATCGTAACATCGAGATCGCCACCCGCCAGGGCGACCGTGGATGTCGCGAGGTGGTCGAGGCGCTGAGCGATATCCCGATTGATCAGACGCCAGCCGATCCAGATTGCGGCGGCTAAGGCGATTGTCGATAGGAGTGCGAGGGTGACAATCGCGATCAAACTTCTTTTTCGTGCGGTTTCCGCGTCATTGAAGAAGCGTGTGCGCCCATCATCGACGATCCTGTCCATCAGTTCCGTCATGCGGGTCAGAAGGAGCGATCGCTGCTGGCTCAAGGCGTCAAACAAGGCGGCCATATCGCTGAGATATTGATACTGATCAGCAATACCACCGGCTTCCTGCCAATTCTCGTTGAAGAGGCGCAAGGACAGGGCGATGGTCTGACGCTTCTTCTCGTCTCGAAGCTTCAACACCAGCTGGGTCAGGTGATGAAAGGCGGATTTCAGCGATTTTAACGAAGCCGGGCTCAAGGATGATGGATCATCGAAGTCATCATAGCCGACAATCTGCAGAAACCGCTCCGTCGCAAAGCTGATATCAGTCAGCAGCTGGACTTCATTCAACGTTTCGACAAGAGCCTGGGGCCCGGCGATATCATGACCGTTCGGGCCTTGAACAAGATCGATCAGTTCGAGAGAAGCCTCGAGGACAAGCGGGCTGAGCTGATCCTGCAGCTTCTGCCCTTCGTCTTTGATCCCGCGGCGAAGAGTAGCCAGACGCTTTCTGGCCTCGATACTGGTCCTTAAAGCTTCTCCGAACAGAACCCTATGCTCGCCCATCTCACGCAGGACGTCATTGAGATCTTTGACGGTTTTCACATTGAGATCATTTTTTGCAAGATCGAGAAGCGCCGTTTTCAGTAACTCGCTTTGCGTCCGGTAACGAGCCAAAACGCTGTCGAGGCGCCATTTTGTCGTGATCGTCTCCAGCTCTCTGGATGTCGATGAGAAACCGACGGCCACTTTCGACAACCGCTCGATATTGACGAGTAGCGGCGCCGTCTCACCGATAAATTGTTTCTGCGCTGCATAGCTCAGGGCAAAAGTGATGCAGCCGACGATCAGGGCCAGCACAGTCAAGCCTGCCATGGCGGTGAAGGCGAATCGGAGGCGATTGATGCTTGATTGCGGAAACACGCGTTTGTCGTCCTCGGCCGTGCACCAAAAAGCAATTATAAGTATATTTATATCACTAATAATTCTATCTAAAGGATCGGCTTTTGAATCACAATCCTGATGGGACTCTCCAATGGCAGACAAATCACCAACAAGATACGTTGCTGGTTTGAGCCGTCGACAGATGCTTCTCGGCACCGTGGGTTCGGTCACCGGCGCTGCGCTCTATCCCTTCTCGGCAGAAGCTGGTTTGCCTCTTGACGAGCTCGATCGAATGGCAGCCGAGGAGGCGGCTAGTTTGGCGTCTGGCCGCAGGATTCAGCTTCGCCTGCTCATTCCCAACGGGTCGCAGGCCAATGTCGAGCCGGTCATCAGAGCCTTCAAGGAGATGTCCGGGATCGACATCGAGCTCACCGTCACGGCTGTCGACGATATCAACACCAAGTTGATGCTGGATCAGATGGTCGGCAGCGAAGGCTATGATCTGGCGCTGCCGGCGACATTCGGCATTCCAGAGCTGGCCGAAGCCGGCGCCCTCTTGGATATCAGTGGGCTTGCATCAAAATACGAGCCAGAAGCTCTCCGGGAGCATTCGCTCTACTCAATCGGCGATAGCTATGACGGCCGACTCTACGGATTTCAGGCAGACGGCGACAGCTACCTGATGTTCTACAACAAGCCCTGGCTCGAGGATGCGGAAAACCAGAAGCGCTACGCCGATAGGTTCGGTGAGCCTCTCGCCATTCCAGAGACCTGGCGGGAACTGGATCGGCAGATGGCCTTTTTCCACCAGCCTGATCGAGGCCGATTCGGCGGCGCTCTGTTCCGTACGCCGACCTATATCGCCTGGGAGTGGTGGATCCGGTATCATGCCAAAGGCATGTGGCCATTCGACGGGGAGATGAACCCGCTCATCGATGGTGAAGCTGGCGTCAGCGCATTGGAGGAGTTGATTGCCGCTTCTCAGTCCCTTTATCCGGAGGCATCTGGCGCCGGTCTGTTCGATAACTGGAAAGCCTATGCCCGCGGCAATATCTACGCCAATATCGGGTGGGGCGGAACGCAAAAACACCTGAACGGCCCAGCGTCCAAGCTGCGCGGCAAGCTTGCCTTCAGCGTCACGCCAGGTGGGTTCGTCGACGGCGAAAAGCTGATCACATCCTACTTCAATTGGGGTTGGAACTACGTCGTCACGAGCCGAAGCAATGAAGCGGAGATTGCCTACCTCTTCGCCTTGTTTGCGAGCAGCCCCAGGCAATCCACACGGTCAATCAGCGATCCGAAAGGCTATTTCGACCCGCACCGTCCCGAACACTATAAGGATGAAGGTATCATCGACGCCTATTCGGAAGATTTCCTTCTAGCCCATGAAGCCAGCATGCGAAATGCCATCCCCGATCTCTATCTTGATGGCCACGGCGAATATTTCGGCGCCCTGAGCGAGGGGATCATCGCCGTCCATGAGGGGCGCAGGGACGCCGCCGGCGCGATAAGCGAAACCGCCAAACGCTGGACCATCATCACCCATCGATTGGGCCAGGCCAAACAACAGGTGCAGTGGCACGCCCTTCGTTCGAAATATCCAGCAGGTGTCGCCCGTCGTCTGATGCCTGACATCAAGGCTGGTTAGAGCCTCTCGACGTCAGATGTAGCTTTCGCCCCAATCGCGAAGAGCCAGCAGGATCGGTTCCAATGTTCTTCCTTGCTCGCTCAGACTGTATTCGACATGAGGCGGGACCACCGGGAAAACCTTTCGCACGATCAGGCCGTCTTTTTCAAGCTCCCGGAGCTGTTTGGTCAGCATGCGTTGGGTGACATTCCCGACATCCCTTTTCAGTTCATTATACCTTTTGGTCCCCTCGAGCAGATGATAGAGGGCAATGCCCTTCCATTTCCCGCCGATCCGCTCCAGCGCCGCCTCGACCGGGCAACCGCGCGAACAGTCGTAGCTTTCGAACCTCATCACATCTCCATAGGATACAATCTGTACCTACCGCACAAATTTGTGCGTACTTGCTGGATTTCTCCTTGGTCAGTAATTCACTTGCTCAGCCACGACAAGGAGTTACGCCATGGCCAATCTCACCATCGTCGCCAATATTCACGCTCGGCCCGACAAGGACGACCTGATCAAAGCTGAACTGCTGAAGCTCATCCCGATCACGCGCGCCGAGGCCGGTTGCATCCAATATGATCTGCACCAGGACAATGAAAACCCGGCACATTTCCTCTTCCATGAAAAATGGGAGAGCCGGGAACTCTGGCAAACGCATATGAACGCACCCCATCTTGCCGCCTATATGGCAGCGACCGATGGCGCCATCGAAGCCTTCAGCCTAAATGAAATGACGACAATCGGTTAACGGACCGAACAGCGGGGACTTTTGATGAAAGCAGTCGCTCTTACCCATTATCTGCCGATCGATGATGAGGGTGCCTTCCTCGATGTCGATTTGTCGACGCCTGCCGCTACCGGCCACCACATCCTGGTCGCCGTGCAGGCGGTCGCCGTCAATCCTGTCGATACCAAGGTTCGCGGCGGACGGGGAAAAGACGGTGTCGTCGAAGATCCACCAAGGGTCATCGGCTGGGATGCAAGCGGCATCGTCGAGGCCGTCGGTGATCGGGTGACGCTGTTCAAGCCTGGTGATGAGGTCTGGTACGCCGGTGACATCACCCGTGCGGGCTGCAATTCCGAGTTTCAGATCGTCGATGAGCGTATCGTCGGCAAGAAGCCGGCATCGCTCAGCCATGCCGAGGCAGCAGCGCTGCCGCTCACCACGATCACGGCCTATGAAGCCTTCTTCGATCGTCTCGGCATCGACCGGGAAGGCGCGGACAAGGGGCGCTCGATCCTGATCATCGGCGGCGGTGGCGGCGTCGGCTCGATCGGTATCCAACTCGCCAAGCACGCAGGTTTGACCGTAATCGCCACTGCATCCCGTCCCGAGACCGAAGCCTGGGTCAGGGAACTTGGCGCGGATCATGTCGTCAATCACCGGAAGGACATGGTCGAGCAGGTCCGAGCACTCGGCATCGATCATGTCGGCTACGTCGCGATCTTCAACGACATGCGTCACTGGTCAGCGGCCGTCGAGTTGATCCGCCCGCAAGGCGGCATCGTCACCATCGACGACACCGACCTGCCGATGCCGATGGAGATGATGAAGTCCAAGGCGGCGAGCCTGCATTGGGAATTCATGTTCGCTCGCGCCATGCACCAGACACCCGACATGATCGAACAACACAAGCTGTTGACCTGGGTGGCGGCCGAGATCGATGCCGGCCGCATACGCACGACCGTCAATCGCATCCTCTCGCCGATCAACGCCGCCAATATGCGCGAGGCCCACCGGCTGGTCGAAACGGGCCAGGCCAAGGGCAAGATCGTCGTCGAAGGGTTTTTGATAACGCCTCAATAAGTGCTGTGCGCCTGCCGATCCGGCGACCGGCTTTCCGAAGCCACTAATCCCTGCTA
>JBPCVQ010000398.1:0-3457 GCA_051010395.1 Geminicoccaceae bacterium
CTCAACAAGAGGCGAAAGACCGCCTGATAATCCCACCCGAGCCTCCCAAAACAAAAGGAAACTCCTTCATCCTCCGCAGATCATCAACCAGCAATAAGTCGCTCCAAAAATCGAAGGGTGGTGAGGGCTTCACGGCGCTGATGTTGGCTGCGCAGAACGGCCATGGTAAGGTTGTCGGCAAGCTCCTCGACGCCAAGGCCACGGTCGATCAGCAAGCCGGAAATGACGCCACGGCGCTGATATTGGCTGCGCAGAACGGCCATGGTGAGATTGTCGCCAAGCTCCTCGCCGCCAAGGCCACGGTCGATCAGCAAGACGAAAATGACGCCACGGCGCTGATGATGGCTGCGGAGAACGGCCATGGTAAGGTTGTCGACAAGCTCCTCGACGCCAAGGCCACGGTTGATAAGCAAGATAGAAATGGCGCCACGGCACTGATGTTGGCTGCGATGAACGGCCATGGTGAGATTGTCGACAAGCTCCTCGCCGCCGATGCCACGGTCGATAAGCAAGACGAAAATGGCGTCACGGCGCTGATATCCGCTACGTTTAACGGCCGTGATGAGGTTGTCGACAAGCTCCTCGCCGCCGATGCCACGGTCGATAAGCATGCAGCTAACGGCGCCACAGCACTCTCGATCGCACAGGCAAGAAATCATGCTGATGTTGTTCAAATATTGAGAAGACATATTGGCCCATTTACCAGGTAGCGGCCCAAAAACGACAAATGTTAGTAGGAGAGCACCACAAACTGTGGGGCAGTGATGGTCTGAAGCGGAGAAAGCCGATAGGTTGATGCAACATCAATAGATCTATCGCCACCAGAATATAGATGCCCCACAGTTTGTGGTGCTCTCCCAGTACACCGTTCCTCTCGCACGCACGGCCCCATCACGAGACGATTAAAGGTCTGGGCAAAGCATGCCGAGAGCACATCATAAGCAAAAAGAACCCAAGCTATCGATCCCGCACGAGCTGTCCATCTTGATTGAGATAGCCGAACAAGAGCGGGCTTCTACCGGTATCCACATTAATGGGCCGCATCATGGATTTCCAATACTGATGTCCATAATCAAAGAGAAGCTCGTCATCTTTGGCGATCGCTCGAAGAGCGAAGAAGAATAAGTATTTATTGGTGCCAACGTCGATCTCAAAGATACCAACATTTCCCTTGGATCGATCGGCCTCCTCGCCAGGCGCATAGGTGGTAGAGGCATTGATCTGGGACAGGATGTTGCCATGTCCGAAGCCACTGATGCTGGCATTGCTCTTGTGAAAGCCGAAATTGTACCGCTCGACATTGAGCCCCCCTTGGATATGCCTTTCTTGAAAGAAAGCTTCATCGCCTGACAAATATAATCCTGCATAGGCGCCGATGACTTCCTTGGAGGCAATATCTCGTTTTGCACGCACACCTTGCTGGCCACGCAAGCCTACACGCGGATCATTATCGGCAATGGTGTATGATTCTAGCAAGTTGTCAAAGGCCTCCGCGCGACTTGATCGATCCAAGGCCAGCCACTCGCGAACTTCCTTCAGGACCCTTGCCTTGTCGTCATCCTTCAAGCCCATTCCACGCAACGATCCCAAAAAGCCTAAGGATGGTTCACCAGATCCGTTGTCCGGGCTGCTTTTTGCCTCCACAGATGCCGGCAGTTGGTAGAATGGCCGGCTGTTGTCGATCGTATTTTTGGTTGGCCATTGCCATGTATCTACAGGCTCCTCTTTGATCCGAACCCCAGGAAGATCGACTTCCATGGGTTCGCGATCACTGCCCGTCGTGCTCATGCTTTCCCTACCAGGGGAAGCTTCACTGATCGGCAGCTGACTTGTCTGGTCAAACGGCCCCGCCGCTGTGTCGTCCAAGTTGAGCGGCTCGCCCATTAAAAAGCCCTTGAGCGGCTCCACGGCAGACGCGGGTAGCTTGAATTTACGGTCAAGCAGGCTGTTCAGCTGTTGTCTCGATGTCAATCGGCAATGCTGGGCCAGCTGCTGCCGGGTGACCCTGGCCTGCCCCGCGGGGGCTTCCTGGTTGCGCCTGTCGACCTGGGCGATCACCTCAGCACGCAAGCCAAGAGGGGCAAGCCCATTGGCAACCAAGCTCTCCAGATTAAACGGCCCCGCCGCTGTGTCGTCCAAGTTGAGCGGCTCGCCCATTAAAAAGCCCTTGAGCGGCTCCACGGCAGCCTCAGGCAGCTTTATCTTGCAGCGAAGCAGATTGTTCAGCTTTGTCGGTATCAATCGGCAATGCTGGGCCAGCTGCTGCTGGGTGGCCCTGGCCTGTCCCGCGGGGGCTTCCTGGTTGCGCCTGTCGACCTGGGCGGTCACCGCAGCACGCAAGCCAAAAGGGGCAAGCTCATTGGCAACCAAGCTCTCCAGATTAAACGGCCCGGATGCCACCTCGTCCAAGTTGAGCGGCTCGCCCATTAAAAAGCCCTTGAGCGGCTCCACGGCGGCCTCAGGCAGCCTTATCTTGCCGCCAAGCAGATGGGCCAGCTGTGCCTGTGTCAATCGGCAATGCTGGGCCAGCTGCTGCTGGGTGACCCTGGCCTGTCCCGCGGGGGCTTCCTGGTTGCGCTTGTTGATCTGGGCGGTCACCGCAGCACGCAAGCCAAAAGGGGCAAACCCATTGGCAACCAAGCTCTCCAGATTAAACGGCCCTGCCAGTGTTGGCCGCTTGGCAGCAGGCACTGCCTTAGGATCTTCCAAAGCTCGTTTTTGGAAACCATGGTCCATGAGAGTGCGAGAGGATGGATGGTCTCCGGCAACATGTGGACAGGTCGCCGATGAGTTTGGTGGGGAGGATGACGGCAACGCAGGACCAATACAATGCCCCGCCAGCTGGGAAGCTCCAGCATCAGGCGTTAACGCAGGCTGCCCTGCAGATTGGGCCAGATTAACCTGAACCAGCTGAATACCTGGCATGTCAATACCTCTCCCCTTACCACCCTCAGTTTATCCAGACGTGCCAAAGTTTGGGTATGCTTGCGAACCCGGCGATGCATCGGCGCAGGAAGCGCAGGCCTTGCTTGAAGAAAGAGCAAAGGGATCTCTGGCGTTTTCGGATCCCCTTTTTTCGTTGCTCTTGGCAGCTTTTTGGGCTTCGGCGGCGCCACAAGAGACGGCCCAGTACATGGCGACCGCCATGATAAGGATGAGCCGCTCCAAGCGATCGGGCCGCTCGATGTGGCTTTGCGTGATGCCAAAGCCACGTGACTTGAGGTCCGAGAACATCGGCTCAATGCCCCACCTCAAACCGTAATCGAGCGTGGTGTAGGGGCTGGGGCGGGCATCCATGGCGATAATCCAGGGATCGGGATGACCTTGTTCATGGAGCAGCCCGATGTTGGTGACCACACCCGAACCATAGAGTTCTGCCCCTTCCAAACCACTCGGCGCCAACATGACGGCCTCTCCCGTGCTCAACTCACCGCCCTCATGCTTGAGGGTCAGATTG
>JBPCVQ010000399.1:0-2735 GCA_051010395.1 Geminicoccaceae bacterium
CGCCGACGAGATGTTCGCCGCCATGAAGAAAACGGCGATGAGCTCGATCATCTATGAAGTGCTCGACATGGGCACCGGCATTCTCGACGCAGACGGCGAGATCGCCTCCTCCGGCGCTGGCATTCCCGCCTTCATCGGCGTGCTCGACAAGGCGGTGAAAATCCTCATCGCAAAATTCGGCCAGCCCGGCGATATCGAGCCCGGCGACGTCTTCGCCACCAACGATCCCTATCACGGCGGCGTCACCCATCTGAACGATATCGTCGTCGCCATGCCGGTTTTTGCTGACGACCGGATCATCGCCTGGACTGCCAATATCGCGCATAATTCCGATGTCGGCGGCATGGCGCCGGGGTCGCTCACTGGCGAGGCGAAGGAGATCTATCAGGAAGGTCTCCGCCTGCCGGCGATCAAGATCATCGCCAAGGGTCAGCCGATCGGTCCGGTCATGGAGATCATCAAGGTCAATTCCCGCATGCCCGACGTTCTCGAAGGCGATGTCTGGGCTGCGATAGCCTCGGTGCGCGTCGGTGAAAAGCGGCTGGTCGAGCTGGCTGAGAAATATAGTGCCGCGACCTTCGAAGCCGCGATGACATCCTTCATGGACTTCGGCGAGAAGGCCTCGCGACGTAAGCTTAAGGACTTGCCTAAGGGCTCGTTCGAGCTGACCGAGGAGCAGGACGACGGCAGGCTCTTCAATGTCAAGATCACGATCGACGACGATATATTTGAGGTCGATCTGCGCGACAATCCGGATCAAGCCGATGAGCCCACCAACACCAGCCGAGACGGTGTCACGGTCGCGGCTCAGATGATCTTCAAATCGCTGACCGATCCCTATTCACCAGCCAATGGCGGATCATTTCGACCCATCGAGATGCTGACGCGCGAAGGTTCGGTGTTTCATGCTGTCGAAACAGCACCGATCGGCTTTTACTACGAGATCGAGCTTCGAGCCTATGATCTGATGTGGCGCTGCCTCGCCCCGTATATGCCCGAACGCCTTGCCGCCGGCCATTTGGCCTCGGTCTGCGGCACGTTCATCGGCGGCATCCATCCTGATACCGGTCGCCACTACACCATCATCGAACCGCAGCTTGGCGGTTGGGGGGCAGGGCCGAACAGTGACGACACCAGCGCGATGTTCAGCGGCTTTCACGGCGAGACTTTTAACTGCCCCACCGAGATCAACGAGGCGCGCAATGGGCTTTACGTCGACCGTATGGCATTGAATCTCGAGCCGGGCGGCGAGGGGCGGCTGACCGGTGGGCGTGGCATCGTCATGGATTACCGCATCCGCACCGACAACGGCTTTCTCACCGCCGGCTACACCCGTTCCAAATTTCCCGCCTGGGCGCTCGAAGGCGGATGTGAAGGATCGCCAAACTATGTCGACCACATGCCCAAAGACAGCGATCGGCAGTGCTTCGCTTTCGTGTCCGGCCTAATCACGCAGGAGGACGACGTCATCCGGGTCGTCACCGGCCATGGCGGCGGTCTCGGCGACCCGAAGGAACGTGATCCGGCACGGGTTCGCATGGATGTGAAGAATGGTCTGCTGACGCCGGAACGGGCGCGCGAAGTCTACGGTGTCGACGTCGAGATCAAAAAGGGCGAGGGTTGATGGGGCGAGACGGCGATCCTATCACATCCAGCGTCATTCAGGCGGCCCTCGCGGCCGCTGCCGACGAGATGTTTGCCGTTCTGAAGAAAACCGCGATGAGTCCCATCATCTACGAAGGTCGGGATGTCGGCACGGGCATCACTGATGCAAAAGGCCGGCTGATAAGCTCCGGTGCCGGCATCCCGACCTTCGTCAGCGTGCTCGATAAGGCAGTGCAGCACATTCTCGCATTGCATGGGGCCGAAACGATTAGCCCCGGCGATCTCTTCATCACCAACGATCCCTATTATGGCGGTATGACCCATCTGAACGATGTGGTGATCGCAGAGCCCGTCTTCGCCGATCGGATATTGATCGCCTGGGCCGCATCGATCGCCCATTGGAGCGACGTCCGCGGCATGTCGCCAGGGTCCATGTCCACGGCTGCGACCAACATCCTTCAGGAAGGGCTGCGGCTGCCGGCGGTCCGCTTGTACGAGGCAGGCAAGGAGGTACAATCGGTTTTCGATGTTATCATGGCCAATTCGCGCCTGCCCGACTTCGCCAAGGGGGATCTCTGGGCTCAGATCGCAGCCGGCCGCAAGGCTGCCGATCGTCTCGAGCATCTCGTTCGGGTGTACGGTCTGGACGCCTACCGGCAAGCGCTTGACGACGCCTTTTATGAGGGCCACCAACGGGCGCGGGCAGACCTTGCTTCTCTGCCCGAAGGTGGCTATGCGATCGAAGAGGAACAGGATGACGGTGCGGTCTGGCGAGCGTCGATCCGAATTTCCAAGAATCGTCTCACCGTCGATCTCAGGGGCAATCCGGCGCAGCATTCCGGCCCTTACAATACCAGCCGTGACGGGGCCGTGATTTCAGCCCAGATGATCTTCAAGGCACTCACGGACACCACGCGACAGGCCAACCATGGCTCATTCCGGCCACTTGAGATCATAACCGAGCCTGGCATCATCTTCCATGCCGCGGGCAGGGCGCCGCATGGCTATTACTTTGAAACCCGCATCCGCCTCTACGACATGTTGTGGCGCTGCATGGCCGATGCCTTCCCTGAGCGCCTGCCCGCCGGACACTTCGCATCGATCTGCAGCACCGTCATTGCCGGCAATCA
>JBPCVQ010000400.1:0-2519 GCA_051010395.1 Geminicoccaceae bacterium
GTGCGGCGAAGCCGCGATGCAAATCCGAAAACGGGGCCCCAGCGCACGCGCTGGGGTGTCATTCGGTTTCCGGGCAGGAGTCCCGACGGGAACGCTGTTTCCCTCGGATCTCATGGGATTTCGGCGAGGGCAACCTGTTTCCCAAGGTGTCCCCAGTGCTTCCCGCAAAGTGCACTGATTTTGTCCTGGCGGGAAGCACTGCCCGGAGACGGATCGACCATGCGATCACGTGATGATTTGGAACGACTGCTCAAGCTGAAACATGTCGATGATGCGCTGCTGTGCGGCGGCGAGGAACGGGTGATCTGGGACAAGACGGTGCCCGGCCTCGGCCTTCGCTTACGATCAAACGCCAAGCCGGTTTGGATCGTCCAGCGGCGCATCGAGGGCCGAACCCTCAAGCGAATCTTGGGCAGGCTCAACACCATGAGGGCCCGGCAGGCCCATATGAACGTCTTGAAGCACAGATCAGCTATCTGACGCCTTGAGATAAGCATCGACATTGTCGGCTGAAAACTTGTAACTGCGGCCGTCGGCGAGGCGTTCTGCGCTGATCGGGTATTTCGGGCGGTTGGGGTTTATCGCGGTAATGCGGAAGGCCTCGCCGCCGGTTCTGAAGATTCGGCCATAATCCGAAGGCTGCAATCCGAAGCTTGGCGCCAGCACGTCGAACAGCGCTTTCTCGTGCGAGAACAGCGATCCGTCCGGTAAGGGTATCCCAACGTGGAACTGGATGCCGAAGCCGTGGCGGAGGTCGATGTCGCTCAGATCGCCGCCCTCAGCGGTCAGTCCGTGGGTCTCGGCGACCTGCTTGCATGCGGCCAGGAGATCCCGGCGCAGACGATTGCATAGTCCTGGGGTGAGGTTACGCGGCGGCGCCTGTCTTGGTTTGGCTGGAGACGGTAGGGTTTTTCTCTTCGGCTTTTTCACGTTGACGCCTTTGCCTTGTAGACCGTGCCGCGGGAGATGCCCATCTCTCGGGCGATCTCGGTTGGAGAAAACCCCCGGGCCAGCCGGTTTTGAATGGCCTCTCTATCAATCTTGGGGGGGCGGCCGCGATAGACACCTCGGCGCTTCGCGGCGTCGATGCCGTCGGCCTGGCGCTCACGGCGCAGGTTGGTCTCGAACTCGGCGAAGACGCCGAGCATGTCGAAAAAGGCCTTGCCCGCGGCCGTGGACGTGTCCACCGGCTGTTCGGTTGCGGCCAGGTGGGCGCGCTTGTCCTTCAACATCGAGACGATCGTCTGCAGATCGCGCATGGACCGCGCCAACCGGTCGATGCGGGTGACGACCAGGGTTTCGCCGGGATGGATGAAGTCGAGAATGGTCTTCAATTCCGGGCGTCCGTCCAGCGTGGTGCCGCTGCCGGTCTCGGTCCGGATCATGGTGCAGCCAGCTGCTTGAAGCGCCTGGACTTGGGCGTCCAGGGTCTGGTCTGCGGTCGAGATCCGCGCATAGCCGATCCGGGGAGCGGAACTGTTCATTTTGGCTGTGCCTGTGACATGATGTGTTTATTAACCCGAAAAAGGCCCAAAGTGAACAGGAAAACAGGCCGATTCAGTGTTCATTTTCATCGTCACGATGCGTGTACTCAAAATGACGCATCAGGCGACCAATCTCGACGCTGGCAGCACCCCAACCGAAACCGCCGCAACCTGGTTCGCAACCACGTTTTGCCGTGACTTCAAGGCCGCCAGGCTCCTGGTCTGGCAGCGAGACGATTACGACACCGATGGTCCGCCCCATGCGGTCAAGCTGACGCGGGAATGGGCGGCGCTGCATTGCAACTACTTTCGGCGGCGGGTCGAGCTGCCGGGACAGCTCACGGCATGCGGTGCACATCAGAAGAAAGGCTGATCCTATCGGCCTCATCATCGGTGTTTCATCGCGCCTCTGTGGCGTGATTCGGCGGGTGCCAAATGGGTGCCAAACGGGTGCCAAGCGAAAACGCGCAGAAATTCTACGATTCTGGTCCCCGTGGACAAACTTGGCACAGTCTATGGGTGCCAAATGGGTGCCAAAAGCCTCCGTGTAACTAACTGTTTTCAAAGCGTTACGCGCTATTGTGGAAAGACTCCCGAGCAATAACTATTGCGTCTTGTGTGCAGCTTTCTGTTCTTCCCGCAGGAAGAGCAGAAAGCTGCCATGTCATCAAATAGAGAGCCACGCGCAGCGTGGGCCAGTCTGGCATGGGTTGCGTGCTGAAGGAGTGGCCGGCGAGGTGGCTTGCCAAGGGGGCCAAGGTGCTCGCCGGCACAGCCATCAAGGATGGTGTTTCGGTGCAGATCGATCCTTTGCAAGATCTAGCCTGGTCGGATGCCGTTCGCCGTCTGGCGATCAGCCTGAACCACAATATCCGTCGTCTCTGGCCAGATTGACAAGTTGGGTTTAACCCACCGTTCCTCTCGCACACACGGCCCACGATCCAGACCGGCTTGGCCTCGTGACGTAGGGAGGGCGTAGCCCGACCGGAGTCACGAGGCCTGCGTCACAGCCTGTCCCATCCTGATTGACGCTAA
>JBPCVQ010000401.1:0-10791 GCA_051010395.1 Geminicoccaceae bacterium
TCTGGTTGATGCCTTTGAATGTGTTGATTCTCAGGGCGATCCGACGCTGGCAAGGGAAAGATGTTGGAGGACAGGTCCGCCAAGTCATTGCTTGCATCGCCTTTTTCGACGTCACTGGTGGCGACCCCAGCTATGGGCATACGGAGCGGCTTGTGGTCATGGCTGAGCCGAGGCCGGACCAGCCCTGGGTGAAGCGCACTGACTGTGGTGCTGATTCGTCGGCGGTGCGCGGGCTCGCTTCTCCTGAAGCTTCGACCTAACATCAAATCTGTGACCGGGTGCTTTGGGCAGAGGCGCGGCTGGTGTTGTCTGGTGGGGAGGAAGGCCTTGGGTGGCAGGCGGGGGATTGGCGTCATCGGCCTTGGCATGGCCTCTCTACCCCATGGCAAGAGCTTGGAAGCGCTGGCGGACCGGGTCGACATCCGCGCGGTGTTCAGTCCAAGCGCCGAACGTCGGCGAGCGTTTGCCGAGCGGTTCTCGATGCCGGCGGTCGAACGGGTCGAGGATGTTCTTGACGATCCCGAGATCAGTGCGGTCCTCCTGCTGACGCCGCCGAATGCGCGGCAAAGTCTCGTCGAAGAGCTGGCGCGTCGGAAAAAGCACATCCTGATGGAAAAGCCGGCGGAGCGCACGACGGCGGCAGCGGCCGACATCGTTGCGTGCTGCGATCAGGCCGGCGTCCGGCTTGGCATCGTTTTCCAGCATCGTTTCCGTGACGCCTCGCAGGTGTTGCGGGACAGACTGCGGGCTGGCGATCTCGGGGATATCCAGACCGTGCAGCTCACCGTTCCCTGGTGGCGACCGCAGAGCTATTACGACGAGCCCGGCCGCGGCACCTTCCTGCGCGATGGCGGCGGGGTGCTGATCAGCCAGGCGATCCACAGTCTCGATCTGATGTTGTCGCTCACCGGCCCCATCGACGAGGTCGCGGCGATCGCCGCGACATCCGGGCTGCATCGGATGGAGAGCGAGGATTTCGTTGGCGCTGGCATGCGCTTCGAGAACGGCGCGCTCGGCTCGTTGATGGCGACGACTGCGGGATATCCCGGGACTGCGGAAAGCCTGACCTTGGTTGGTCGTAGAGGGACGGCCACCTTGACCGGTGGTGAACTGGCGCTCGCCTTCCAGGATGGGAGCAGAGAAAAGCTCGGCGAGACCACGGGCAGCGGCGGTGGGGCGGATCCGATGGCGTTTCCTCATGACTGGCATCAGCGCCTCATCGAAAACTTCCTGGACGCGCTCGACGAGGGTCGGGAGCCGAGGCCGAGCGGACGAGATGCGCTGGCGGTCCATCGGTTGATCGATGCGCTGATGCTGTCCTCCAGGGAACGACGTCACGTAAAACTGGAGGAGCTGTCTTGATTACGTTCGCTGTCATCGGCCTCGATCATCGCCATATTTATGAGCAGACGGGCCGTCTGTTGGAAATCGGCTGCAGGTGCAAAGGCTATTGGACGGAAGGCGAGCCGCAACCGCTCCAGGGGTTCGTCGATCGTTTTCCGGACCTTGATCGGATCGATGATCCACGCCGGATTTTCGACGATCCCGAGATCGACCTGATCGTCACGGCAGCCATACCGAGCGATCGTGCGGCGATCGCCGTGGAGGCGATGCGCGCTGGCAAGGACGTCATGACCGACAAGCCAGGCTGCACGTCACGCGGTGACCTCGTCGACATTAAGAAAGTGGTGGCTGAGACCGGCAGGATCTGGTCCGTCAACTTTTCCGAGCGTTTCGAGGTGCCGGCGGTCGCCAAAGCGGGCGAGCTGATCGGTGCTGGCCGCATTGGCCGCGTGATCCAGACGCTTGGTACGGGGCCGCACCGGCTGAACAAGGCGACGCGGCCGGATTGGTTCTTCGATCCCACCCGCTATGGCGGTATTCTGACCGACATCGCCAGCCATCAGATCGATCAGTTCCTGCACTTCACCGGCTCAGTTGATGCTGAGGTCGCCTCATCCACGATCGCCAATTATGCCAACCCCGAGACGCCGGGGCTCGAGGACTTTGGGGAGATCGTGCTTCGGAGTGATCGCGGCCACGGCTATATCCGCGTTGACTGGTACACGCCCGATGGCTTGCCGACCTGGGGAGATGGGAGACTGACCATTCTCGGCACCGAGGGCTATATCGAACTTCGAAAATATGTCGACATTGCGGGCCGGACGGGGACCGATCATTTGTTCATCGTGAATGGCGACAAGGTCGATCATATCGACTGCGCGAGCGATGAACGTCCCTACTATCGGCGTTTGGTCGACGATATCAGCGCCCGGACGGAAACGGCGATGCCGCAGTCACACTGTTTCAAAGTCATGGCGCTTGCCCTCGAAGCGCAAATCAAGGCCGTCCGTCTCGGACATCTCCGCTGATGCGGTTTCGGGTGGCGATCGTCGGGGCGGGCATCGGTGCGGCTCATCTGGACGGTTATCTCGCCAATCCCGAACGGTTCGCCGTTACCGTTATCTGCGACCTCGACGCCGAGCGTGCAGCCCCTCTCGTCACGCGCGCAAGTGCCGATTACGTGGCATCACTGGACGAGGTGATCGGGCGGCCGGACATCGACATCGTCGACATCTGCCTGCCGCCGAAGCTGCACAAGGGTGCAATCGTCAACGCTCTTGCCCGCGGCAAGCATGTCGTCTGCGAGAAGCCGCTGGTCGGCTCGCTCACTGACTTCGACGAGGTCGAAGCCGCTGCCGTGCGCCACGGCCGGCTGGTGACCCCCGTCTTTCAATATCGCTTCGGCCAGGGGATCGGCCAGCTCGTTCGTCTCGTGAACCAGGGCCTGGCAGGCCGCCCGCTGGTGGCGACGCTGGAGACCCATTGGAACCGTGGCGCCGACTACTATGCCGTGCCCTGGCGTGGGAAATGGGCGACCGAGCTCGGTGGCGCCGTCGTCGGTCATGCCATCCACATCCACGATCTTCTCGTTCAGGTCCTGGGCCCTGCCCAGCAGGTGCAGGCGAGACTGGCCACGTCGGTCAATCCGATCGAGGTCGAGGATTGCGCGGCCATCATCATCGAGACGGCGAGCGGCGCGCTGGTCACATCTTCCGTCACGCTCGGCAGTGCCGACGATCGCTCCAGGCTGCGTTTCTGTTTCTCAGGCTTAAGCGCTGAGAGCGGGATCGATGCCTATAATCCAGGCACGGCGCCCTGGATGTTCCAGGCAAGGGGGCCGGTGGCGCAGGCTGCGGTCGATGAAGCACTTGACGGCTATGAGCCGCATCGCGAAGGCTTCGTGCGGCAGTTCGAGCTGATGCACGGCGCCTTGATCGGGACCGCACCGCCACCGGTGCCGCTCAAAGATGCGCGTGCTTCGCTTGAGCTGATCACGGCGATCTATCAGGCGGATGCTACAGGCCAGTCCGTGGCCCTTCCCCTCGATTTCGGCTCACCAGGCTATGAGGGGTGGACTCCATAGGCTTCCGCTGAGGGTACAGGCAGATGATCTCTCCCGTCATGGGTCCACCAGCTTTACGCTTTCTTAACCAAACTATGACATGGTCCATGCGATCCTGGGAATCCGTCCGCCCGCACAAACTCGGAGCCACGGCACGGACTCCCACAATCGGATGGACCAGGTCGGACCGTGATTTAAGCTAAAAGAGGTGAAGAAGTCGTAAAGAGAATTCGCTTCATAAGCGCTTTGTCTTTCGGCTCCGATGTTCCCGTCAAAACCGGTTGGATGCATTTCCCACGAAGAGGAGTGCTTGCGTTGCCTGCGCAATGCGGTTTTGATGAACGAAAGAAGTGACGGCTGTCGCTCCTGCGCCGGCTTCAATCAGAGGGAGGAACTCATGACGTCAACGCGCGCTATGTTGCTTTCGTCGGGCTTCGGGCTGGCCGTTCTCGCCGCCGGAGCGGCAGAGGGGCAGGAAATTCGCTTCATGTGCTCGCAGGATGGCAATGAATGCGAGGTCAGCCGGGATATCCTGGACCGCTTCGAGGCGGAAAACCCCGATATCAAGGTCATCGTCGACACGGTTCCCTATCAGGCCATCCTGGAAAGCCTGCCGGTTCAGCTTGCCGCCGGTGAAGGTCCCGACATCGCGCGTGTCACCGACCTTGGCGGTCTCAGCAAGTATTATCTCGACCTCACGCCCTATGTGGATGCTGGCTATTGGGAGGAGAATTTCGGCGAGACGCTGAACTGGTACCGAAAGGGGCCGGAGGATGAGGGCATCTATGGCATGATGACCCAGCTCACCATCACCGGACCTTATATCAACAAGACGCTCTTCGATCAGGCCGGCGTCGGCGTGCCGGCGGACGACGCTGGTTGGGACGACTGGGCAGCGGCGGCAAGAGAGGTCGCGGAAGCGACCCAGACGCAGTTCCCGATGGCGATGGATCGCTCCGGCCACCGCATCGCCGGCCCGGCCATCTCCATGGGCGCCCAGATCTTCGACGCGAATGGAACGCCGGCGCTGGTCGACGAGGGCTTTTCGAACATGATCGAAAAATTTGTCGCCTGGAATCAGGATGGCAGCATGGCGATCGACGTCTGGGGCGGGCAGGGCGGCGCCAGCTATCAGGACGCGGCCCAGGAATTCGTGAACGGCCAGCTGGTCTATTACTTCTCCGGAAGCTGGCAGGTCGGCCGTTTCGACGATGCGATCGGCGATGCCTTTGACTGGCAAGTGGTCGGCAGCCCCTGCGGTCCCGGCGGCTGCACCGGCATGCCCGGCGGTGCTGGCATGGTCGGCTTTGCCGCCACCGAGCATCCGGAGGCCGTGGCCAAGGTGATGGACTGGTTCGCCAGGGAGGACAACCATGCCGAGCTGATTGCCCGCACCAAGAACGTGCCGGCACACGCAGGCCTGGCTGCCAAGGGTTTGGAATACCCCGACGTTTCTGAGCAGGCGGCTGCCGCTCTCAGCGGCTGGGCGCAGCAGGTGCCGAAGCTTTCACCGGTCGCCTTTGCCTATCAGGGTTATCCTGGCAATCGCGCGATGTTCAATGCGACGGTGACCCGCGTCACGCAGGCGGTGGTCGGTGAGCTCACGGTCGAAGAGGCGTTGGAGCGGATCACCGCCGATGTCGAAGAGGCGGTCGCCGAGGCTGCCAAATAGACGGAGAAGTCATCAGGTTCGGGGGCGATGGGCAGCCTGCTCAACGGGATCTTTTCGCCACTGCTCGCAGCAGTTATGGAGCTGTTCGAGCGTCCCATGCTCTGGGCGCAAAGACGGCTCGGCCAGAGCCGGATCGCCTGGCTGTTCCTCGCCCCCAACCTCGTCATCTTCGGCCTCTTCACCTTCCTCCCGATCCTCCTCAATTTCTACTACGCCACCACCGGCGGTGTGCAGATCCTGCCGGAAGATCGGGTCTATGTTGGTGCCGAAAATTTCCAGGAACTCCTGACTTGCGACGACTATCTGAACCCCAATAGCTGCAACAAGGACCTCTTCTGGAAGTCGATTTTTAATACAGGCCTGTTTGTTGTCCTGCAGGTCGGCTTCATGGTGCTGTTTTCGCTGATCACCGCCCTGGTGCTGAACGCTGAGATCCGTGCCCGCGGCTTTTTTCGCAGCGTCTTTTTCTACCCCGTGCTGTTGTCGCCGGTGGTCGTGGCGCTCGTGTGGAAGTGGGTCCTGCAGCGTGAAGGCCTGCTGAACGCCGGGCTGATTGGCGCCGGGCTCGATCCGGTCAACTGGCTGATCAATGCGGATTGGGCGTTCTTCTGGGTGATCTTCGTCAGCATTTGGGCGCATATGGGCTTTTACACGCTCATCCTGCTCGCTGGCCTGCAGGCGATTCCCAAGGACGTCTATGAGGCCGCCGAAATGGATGCGTCGACACCCTGGCGCACGTTTCGCCGAATTACGCTGCCGCTGCTTATGCCGAACATGCTGGTGGTGCTGGTCCTCGCCCTGATCAAAGGTGTGCAGGCCTTCGATGAGATTTTCGTACTTACCGGCGGTGGTCCTGGCTCGGCGACGCTCTTGATCGTGCAGTATATTTACGACACGGGATTTGCCGCCCAGCCGCAGCTTTTCGGCGTCGCCGCTGCGGCGTCCTTGATGCTGGCGATCGTGCTCCTGATCCTGACGCTTGCTCAGCTATGGCTGAACCGAAAGAACGTCGATGGCTAGTCGAACGTCGACAGCGTCTGGAATGTCCAGGGCATTGACTTTTCTCACCCGGACGCGTGGGAGGAAGGGGGCGGATTGGACGGACTGGCTTTGCTACGCCTATTTGCTGCTCGGCGTCCTTTTGATGTTCGGCCCGGTGCTCTGGCTGACCATGTCCTCCTTCAAGACGGAGGCGCAGCTTCTCGAATTTCCACCAGCGTTTCTCCCCTATGGCGCCGTCAGCGTCGAGGTGGAAGGCTACGACCAGCCGCTGCCGCTGTTCGAAATCACCGCAGGCGAACACGCGGGCCAGCGTCTGGCCCAGATCCGCCGCCTTGGCATCCAGGCGCAGATGGTTGATCCTGCTAATCCGGGCGAGCGCATCGATATCGGAATCAATGACCGGCGTCCGGTCCGGGAAATGAACTTCGCCTGGTCTAACTACACGGATCTGTTCCAGAAATTCAGCTTTATGCGCTATTTCTGGAACAGCGTATTCATCACGGCCATCGCCACCATCATCATGCTGCTGTTCAATTCGATGGCCGCATTCGCGCTTTCCAAATACCAGTTCAAGGGGCGTACCACCGTGTTCGTCCTGATCATCGCGACTTTGATGATTCCACCAACCATCGTCTTGGTGCCCGCCTATCTCGTGGTCTCGCAGATGGGCATGCTGAACTCGCCATGGGGCGTGATCCTGCCGGGGGCTGCGACGCCGACCGGCGTTTTCCTGTTACGGCAATATATGCTGACCATCCCGGACGAGCTGATCGATGCGGCGCGCATGGACCATGCGAGCGAGTGGAAGATCTACTGGCGCATCATCCTGCCGCTGAGCGCGCCCGCACTCGCCGTGCTCGCCATCTTCGCGATCATGTGGCGCTGGAACGATTTCCTCTGGCCGCTGATCATCCTCACCCAAAGCGAGCAGTTCACGCTTCAGCTCGCCCTCAACGCCTTCCAGGGCGACCTCACCACCCGCTGGCACCACCTGCTCGCCATGACCGTTCTCACCCTCCTGCCGATCACCTTGGTGTTCGCGTTCCTGCAGCGCTACATCACCACCGGCATCGCCAATACGGGGATTAAATGAAAAGCAGGGCTTTTATCCTCGTCGATCCTTTCCCCCGCGTGGAGGACATGATCTTCACGGGCCCGAGCCGGGCCAGGCTTGACGCTGTCGCGGAGCTTGTTTGTTACTGGGGGGCAGGGCGGATGCCGTCCGGGGATGTGGAAAGGCTGCTTCCGCGGACGGATGTCGTTATCGGTCAGACGCATCTGGATGCGGGGAGGATCGAGCGGGCGGAGCGGCTCAAAGCTGTCATCAATGTGAAGGGGAATTGGGAACCGCATATCGACTATGCTGCGCTGCAGGCGCGGGGTGTTTACGTGCTGTCGATCGCGCCCTGCATGGCGCCCGCGGTCGCCGAGTGGTGCCTGGGTGCAGCGATTGATCTTGGTCGCGGCATTACGAAGGCGGATGCGCTGTTTCGTGCTGGCGAAGAGAGATATGGCATCGCAGGTAATCAGGACGCGGTCTCGCTGTTCGGCGCGGAGGTCGGCCTCGTCGGTTACGGTAATCTCGGTCGCGCACTGGCGCCGCTGCTCCGTCCGTTCGGCGTAGCGATCAAGGTCTACGATCCCTGGCTGCCCGACGGCTATCTCCGGGAGGAGGGCATGCTGCCGTCGACCCTGGAGGAGGTTCTGGCGAGCAGTCAGTTCCTGTTCCTGCTCGCCGGCGTCAGCATCGACAATGAAGGATTTCTGGACGCGGCAACACTCGACCAGATCAAAACGGACGCCGCCGTCATCCTCGCCAGCCGCGCCGAGATCGTCGACTTTCCGGCCCTGATCGAACGAGCCGAGCGGCGCGCCTTGCGTCTTGCGGTCGATGTGTTTCCAGAGGAGCCTGTGCCCAACACCTACTCCATCCGTAAGGCAGAGCAACCTTTGCTCTCTGCGCATCGGGCGGGGGGCATTCGGGCGTCCTATGAGCGAATCGCGACCTGGATGACCGACGATGTCGAGCAGGTTCTGCAAGGACTGCCGCCGATGCGGCTGCAGCGGGCGGACCCGGCCTTGGCTGCGAAGATGAGGAGCAGGTAGCTCGCAATGACAAGCAATCCGATTTTGCACCCTTGCCTGTTAACGAAATCTCAACCCATTGGCTCTAACATAGGCTTATCTGGTCCATGCGATCCCGGAAGTCCGTCCGCCCATCACCAATCTTTGCGAGGCTCGGAATCCCCAGATCGCATGGACCACATCCATGATCGTCGCGGAAACAGGTTAACATTGACTTTCCTGCCGGTTTTCGCTGTCGAACCGCCACGGCAGGTCTGGATAGTTTGATGGCGACGTTGGAGTTGGAAAAAATCGTCAAGCGCTATGATGCCGTGGAAGTCGTCCACGGCGTCGATCTTCGGGTCGAGGATGGCGAATTCTGCGTCTTTGTCGGGCCGTCGGGCTGCGGCAAGTCCACGCTGCTTCGCATGATAGCGGGCCTTGAGGCGATCACGTCGGGCGAGATCCGCATCGATGATATCAGGATCAATGAGACCAGCGCCGCTGGTCGTGGCCTCGCCATGGTCTTCCAGTCCTACGCCCTCTATCCGCATATGACCGTCCGGCAGAATCTCTCGTTTGGCCTCGAAAACATCAAGACGTCGAAGGGCGAAATCGAGGAACGTGTCGCCGAGGCGGCTCGCATGCTGCAGATCGAGCCGCTGCTGGCGAGGCGGCCGGGCCAGCTTTCCGGCGGTCAGCGCCAGCGCGTCGCGATCGGTCGCGCGGTCGTGCGCGAGCCCAAAATTTTCTTGTTCGACGAGCCGCTTTCCAATCTGGATGCCGAGCTTCGTGTGCAGATGCGTGTCGAGCTTGCCGACCTGCATGCGCGTCTCGGCAACACCATGATCTACGTCACCCACGACCAGACAGAGGCGATGACCATGGCCGACAAGATCGTGGTCCTCAAGGATGGCCAGATCGAGCAGACTGGTGCCCCGCTCGACCTCTACAACCACCCCGCCAACCGTTTCGTCGCCGGTTTCATCGGCAGCCCGCGCATGAACTTCCTCGATGCTGTGCTGTCGGCAGCCGATACGATCGGCATCGAGGGACTGCCGGTGATCAAGCTCAAGACGCCGATCAATACCCAGCCGTGCCGTGCGCCCGTCACTTATGGCATCCGTCCGGAGAATGTGCGTCTTACCGATCAGGCTGACAACGCGATCCCGGCAACCGCGACCAGCGTCGAGCAGCTAGGCAGCGACAGCTATCTCTACTGCCAGCTGCCTGGCGGCCAGTCGCTTACGGTCCATCACCCCGGACAGACGACGGCGCGTAGGGGAGAGAAGGTTCACCTGCACTTCGATGCGGAGGCCGCTCATCTGTTCGGCGAGGATGGTCGTGCGCTGTCGGATTGATTGTTATGCGCAACACCGGCTCGATGCAATGTTGCCAATGAAGTCGTCACGACGGAGCGGTTTGTCAATCATTAGCCGATTTTGTTGATTTAGTCAGTTGTTGACCGTGCCAATCCAAAGTGATTCGTTCTCCTCTACAGAGCGTTGGGGAGAACGGAACGATGATGGGCAGGCAGGCGTCACCGGAGCGCCTCTTTTACGATTTTTGCCTTGATGAGCATGTCCCTGCTGATCACCTTCTTCGCCAGATCGATGTCTTCGTCGACCTCGAGAGCATCAGGCAGGATTTGAAGCCTTATTATAGCTCGATCGGTCGCCCTTCGATCGATCCTGAGCTGATGATCCGCATGCTGGTCGTCGGTTATTGTCTCGGTATCCGTTCCGAGCGACGTTTATGCGAGGAGGTTCATCTGAACCTCGCCTATCGACGTTTTCGCGCAATCGCCATGGCCGTTTTCGAGAGAGCGATCTTCTTCGGCGCGTGTTCGAGAAGGTCGTGCAGCGTTGTATCGACGAAGGACTTGTGGGCGGCGAAGGCTTTGCCGTCGATGCGAGCCTGATCCAGGCCGATGCTAACAAGCAGCGCTCCATTCCGAGCGATGAATGGGATCCTGCCGATCTTCCACCGGACGCACTGCAGGCGGTGAAGGATTACCTCTCGACACTCGACGATGCCGCCTTCGGGGCAGCGAGTGAAGTCGTGCCGAAGTTCATCTCGCCATCAGATCCTGCCGCTCAGTGGACCGGGGCGCTACGAGGACCTGCGTTCTTCGCTTATGCCACTAACTATCTGATCGACACCGACAACGCCATTATCGTGGATGTCGAGATGGCACCTTCTCCCGCAGCGACTTCTTCTACGATCAGGAAGATGACGTTTACATCTGTCCTGACAATAAGGTGCTCACCACCACGGGCACCGTGGTCAGCGGCGATCTCTACAACTACCGGGCCAGCACCGAGGACTGCAGGGTTTGCCCTTTGAAGCGGCAATGCTGTCCCAAAGATAAACAACGCAAGATCACGCGTTCGCGCCAAAGACATGGCGCGAGCAATCGCCGAGACCGATGCCGGCGAAGCCTTAAGAAAGGATCGCAAGAAGGTCGAGATGCTGTTCGCCCATTTGAAGCGTATCCTCAAGCTCGGCCGGCTTCGGCTGCGCGGGCCTTGCGGCGCCAGTGACGAATTCCTCCTCGCCGCCACCGCCCAGAACCTTCGAAAACTCGCCAAGCTCAGACCGAAACTCGAACCAAATGCAGCTTTGGCATAACAACAAAGGAGAAATG
>JBPCVQ010000402.1:0-32129 GCA_051010395.1 Geminicoccaceae bacterium
TGTTTAATACCGTTTCCGTGATGAAATGGATGACCTTTAGCGTCTTTTGGCAGAGGCTTTGATCATGCATTTTCCTGTCAACCAATCGGGAGGAGAAGCCGGCATGGGCGCAGCCTTACCGATTGCCGATCATCATGATGCGTCGGAGCTTCGCGCCTCGGCGCGGCGGGAGAAGAATGGTCGCGCGGCGTCCCGGATGGTGGCGACCGCCGATGCCTTGGACGGCATGACGCGGTTGGCGGCAGCATGGTCTGCCGGCATGGATCGCCAGACCTTGCGGGATTGGGTGATCCGCGACAAAGCGGACGGCATTGACGGGCTCTGTGATCAGCCCAAGGGGCACAATCCGGAGAAGCTCACCGAGAGAAGCAGCCGCCGGGGTGCTGGCCAAAGTCTTCCAGACACCCGATCCGACGCGCGACGGCACATGCGCCTGGACACTTGCTGATCTCTGCGATTTTGCCGAGATGCGTTTCGGCAAACGGCTCTCGACATCGGGCATGTGGGGCGTGCTTCAGCGCCTTGGGTTCTGTCATCGCTGGTGGCAAAAGGGAAAGCGGCCGCCGGGGCGCTGCGACAAACGGTTCGAATGGGCCTATATCTTCGCCGCCGCCGCACTTGAAACCGGCGAGGCCTTCGCGTGTTCGACGATCAAGACGCCATCATCGACGCCTGCTGCCAAGCCTGGAATGCCGTCGCAGATGACGCCAACCACATCAAATCCCTATGCTATCAGCCGTGGATCAAGAAGGTCATTTCAAACTGAAAACGGTATGATACCAACCCGCCTAGGTTTTGACCGTTTTTGCCCATGATCTTGTGGTGATATTTTTGAGCTGGCCCTCGATTTTTATGAGGCTGTTCCAGGCCCGGCAGCAAGCGTCGACCATGTCCTCGTAGGTGTCGTAGACCCTGGCATTGAGGACGTTATGCCGGAGGAACTGAAAGAGATTTTCGATCGGGTTCAGTTCTGGTGAATAGGGCGGCAGGAAGAGTAGTGAGATGTTGTCGGGGAGATCGAGGTTATTGCCAGTATGCCATCCTGCCTGATCGAGGATGACGACGGCATGGGCGCCTTCCGTGATCTGGGTGCTGATTTCGGCGAGATGCAGTTCATGGCGTCGGTGTTGGCATGAGGAAGAACCAAAGCTGCTGACTTGCTGGCTTCCGGGCAGGCTGCGGCAAACAGATAGGCAGCCTTGTAGCGCTGGCCTTTGGGTTGTCTTGGCCGGCTTCCCCGGCTTCCCCGGCTTCCCCGGCGTGCCCATTGGCGGGTCAGCTGGCCTTTCTGGCCGACCCTGGCTTCGCCGGCGAACCAGATTCTATCGGGCATTCAGCGGCTCTGTCGCCGGTGACGTTTTCGCCGCCTGCAGGTCTGGAAGGCCGAACGTCGGGCTTGCCATGCCGGATCTTCGCCGCGATGCAGCTGCAGACCGGGGTTTCGACCAGATTCTGGAATTTTTTATACTCGGCCTGGATCTCGGGATCGCTTTTGAGATGCTGCGGCCGGGCGTTGATCCGGCGAAAACCCAGCTTCTTGATCAGCTTCGGCAACCCTTGCTCCTGATAGGTCACGCTAAAGCGCTGCTCCACCAACGCACAGAGATCGCAGAGCCGAAAGCGAACCACACCATGTTCGGCCAGATCCGGTCCCGCCTCGATGATGACGACAAGTTCCTGCTGCCGCGCCTCGCTCAGGCGACAAGAAGTACCCGGTCGCTGTTTGTCATAGAGAACTTCTGGCCCTTCTGCATTGAAGCGATGCACCCAATCTCTAAGCGGTTGCCGATCCATCCCCCCCCGCATTTGCCGCCTCGGCTCGCTTGCAACCCTCAAGAACAACGCCAAAGACAACATCCGCCGCGACGCAAACGTCGTCCGCGCTGTCTTCGCCAACCCACGAAGATCGGCCGCTGAATAGTCAGCTCGAATTCGAACCATCATTCCCCCCAAAATCTCTGGGGGGATCATAGCTGGATCGTTAAAAACGAGAATTCACAAACGATTCATCAACTAGGCGGGGTGGCATTATACGTGTCACCAATGGAATCTTCTAATGTGGTCATACCACTAGCCTCGAAATGAGGTCGCGATGTTGGTATTTCCGAGCAATCAGCCTTCGGCATTGATCTGCCGGAGCGACGGCCGGTTTCTTCGTGGTATGTTCTAGCAGGGTGCAGCCGGGACCTGCGTCTTTGCTTCAAGCGGATGCCAACCCTGCGATGTCGGCGGCGTGATTGACGGATATGAGTGGGATACTACTGGCAGGCTTCAGCCGTCGGTGCTGTTGCGGTTGTTCGCTTCGGGGCTTCTTCGATTTTCGATCCAGCTCTCTGCCGCAGGTGATCGGCGCCAGCCTTCAATTTCGAGCAGGGGATCTATGTCCCGCCACTTTGGATGATAGCCGGCATTCTCCAGCTGGAGCGTGGGCAGCCGGTCGAAGAACGCGTTGATAAAATTTGAAAGGACACGGTACCGCGGATTGTCCGACCGCCAATTGTAGCTGATCAGAGCTGTCCTCACAGCGAACGTCTCGATACCTTCTCCGGCTGTTAGCAAATTCGGGTAATCCGTCGCTGTCAGCGTGGCTGGTCGGTAGGCTCTATCATCGATAAGGGGAAGTCCCAGGAGATGCAGCCTTGCGTCTGCTTGGATCTCGGAAAGCAACGGCATCGGCTTGCCAGAGATCGTAAACATGGCGGCTAGCTCGCCATTCTCCAGCATGGCCAAGGCGGTTCGCTGATCATGATAGGTCGGTACCACCGGGATACCAAGCTGGTCGAGCAGGAAAGAAGCGGTGAACGCCGAGCGACTGCCGCGGGCGCCCAGATTGACCGGCTGGTCAATCAGATCATCGATCTCCCCAATGTCATTCGAGGCCAGCAGATGCACTTCTTCCGCAAAGAGTTCAGCGGCATAGGCAATCTTCCGGCGCATGTCCGGATAGACGGTCTTCTCGAAGGCATAATCGAGAATATCGAGCGGAACCAAGGCGCTGTCCACGCCGCGGGCATAGAGGACATCGGCTATGCTTTCGGCGCCTATGGGGTTGGTCATACCCACAACCCGGAGGCCGCTATCGCCGAGGTTTGCAGCAAGCTCGCTGATCATGCGTGTGGCGGTCTGTCCTGCCGGCCCGCCGAGAATGGTGATGGTACCTTCGTTCAGGAGCCTGCGCGCCTCTTGTACGCTGCCGAACCTGGTGAGGAAGTCCGCTTGACTAAGCGTACTGGTGCGCACTGGTTCGGGTTCAGGCACGACGACGCCAACCTCTTCGTAGTAGCTGGCAGCCCCTGCATGCACAGGGAGAAGCAGCTGCTCGAGCGCGGTTTCTAAATTCACGCCGATTGTCGCCGAATGCATCTCCTGAAGGAAAGGCAGGTTGTCGAAGATCGTTTTCGTGATCTGGTAAACCGCGTCTTTGTCGACGCGCTCGCTGGTGGCGAGCAGGTTGTGCATCCCGATTGTTACGTGCTCCTGGGGCTGTCCGGGCAGGGCGTTTGCCGGGATGGCGATCCGGACCCAGGCGGGTGCACCCTCATCTCTGATGGTGTCGATAAGGGAATCATTGAGGGGTAAGGTTTTTGCCAGGTCGCCGGCTTCATCCAGGAACGCCCCAATGTCGGCGCCCTGCCTCTCATCGATCAAGACGAAACCGTCGAGCTCACCGTCGAGAAATGCTTTCTCTGCAGCCCGACTGCTCAACTTTTTCAGTTGGAAGGCCTCGTCGATGTCCACATCTAGTGCTGCAAACAAAGCCCGGGAATGATCCTGGACGGACGAACCGTCTTCTCCGAGCGCAATGCGTTTGCCTCTGAGTTTCAAGAAGTCGACGAATGTCCCTGTCGGCGCATATTCGGACCTGACCACGAAATGATAGGCACTCGTCCAGAGGTTGGTCAAAAGTCGTAGGTTAGGATCGACGCCCTCTTCAGCGAACGGCTCCGTTCCGCGCGAAGCATAATAGGCATCGAGATTGGTCAGGATAGCGAAGTCTAGATCAAAGTTCCGCAATCGAGTGGCGTTACTCCTTGAACCTTGAGTGTTCCTCGCATCGATGTCGATGTTTGCCTGCGGCAGGAGTTTGAGCTTGATCAGGGCAGCAATCGTTACACCGACCGGATGGGACACGCCATCGGTCGTCGCGGTGCCAAGGTTGAAGAGTTGGCGATCAGCTGACTGGGCCTGCGCCGAAGACTGCAGGATTAGAAAGAAGCAGGCGCTGATGAACAGCATCGGCCAACCTTCGGGCGATTTTAGCTGTTTCATCCGGCCATCCTGCCCAGCCATTCGGCTTCGGATCCTTCGGTAGGTTTCAACAAGAAACATAACTCCAATCGCCACGCATCTTCAAATCCGAATCTGATCCCGCGATGATAGCTCTCTTAACTTCGAAGGGCAGTAACTCGCAGCAATATAAGCGCTTTTCATCGCAGACGGGAACAGTCCGAAATAGCTAACCATGAATTGTTCAAGAAAAAGTTAACCTTTGACGGCCTTCAAACATCTATAGGCCATATCAGAGTACAGCCTTTTCTGATGCTGCTGACATGTCCTGGCGCACCGACACATTCAGGAGATTGATCTGGTGGTGCGCTAGGGTATTGGTTTTGCATCAAATTTTCCTGGAAAGCTTGATTGGTTTGTTTGGATCGATGCGTTAAGCCCTCACTACATGGCCGACCCCTTGGATCCTAGTCTGCATCGTTGGAGGTGCTGAAAATGATTCATTCCCTCCACATCCGTCAATCACATTTAAAGGCGCCGATCGTTCCTTGATAAGTTCGTGCAACAGTTATTGGCCGGTGCGACACCACGTCATGACCACCACTCAGGAGTGGTAAACTTGGTGATCTCGCCATCGCAAAAGTCATGCTGACGATGCATCAGGCGGTGTTGACAATTACGGCGTTTGCGCTCCGGGCTTAGTCATCGGGCATCTTGATTTGCACCTTGACCGAGGTCGGCGGCATCGCCTTTGCGTAGTCGAAGGCTTCGATGCTGTCGGAAAAGGCGAACTGATCCGTGATCAGTGGACCGACGTCGATGGCGCCGCTCGCAAGCATGGCGACGGCGCGCGGATAGACATGGGCGTAGCGAAAGACGTGCTCAACGCGTGCTTCCTTGACCGCGGCGGCGACCACATCATAGGCGATCGGCTTGAGTGGCATGCCGATGAAGACGACACAGCCACCGGGTCGAAGCAGCGTGAAAACCCCCTCGGCGGCTGGCCCGGCGCCTGAGGCTTCGAATACAATGTCGGCGCCCCAGCCATCCGTTTCCCTGGCGATAATATCGTCAAGGTTCTGGCTTTTGACGTTCACCGGCATCACCGCGCCGAGCTTGGTCGCCATCTCCAGCTTCGGATCCTGAACGTCCGAGACGATCACCCGTGAACAGCCGGCGGCAAGGGCCGCCAGCACCGTGACCATGCCGATCGGCCCGGCGCCGGTGACGACCGCGACGTCGCCTGGTTGGATCTTTGCCTTGTTGGCGGCATGGACGCCAACCGCGAGCGGCTCGACCATGGCGCCCGCGTCATCGCTGACCTCGTCCGGCAGCTTGAAGGTGTAAGCGGCTGGATGCACACAGGTCGGACGAAGGATGCCATGCACAGGCGGTGTCGCCCAAAAACGCACGGCGGGATCGAGATTGTAGAGGCCGAGCCTAGCCGCTCGGCTGTTCGGATTGGGAATGCCGGGTTCCATGCAGACCCGATCGCCGATCACGAGGTTTTTGACTTCCGAGCCGACCTCGATGACCTTGCCAGACGCCTCGTGGCCGAGGATCATCGGCTCGCGCACCACGAAGGGGCCGATGGCGCCATGGGTGTAATAATGCACGTCGCTGCCGCAGACGCCGACGGTGCGGAGTTGAATGCGCACGTCGTGGGGCTCGAGTTTTTCTTCCACCTGCTCGATTGGAAAGTCACGAAGGCTGAGCTCGTCCTTTCGTTCTAGAACCAGAGCTTCCATGTTGCTTGCTCCTACCTCCGCAGCCATGTTTCGTCGATCATAAGCCTGTGGCAGCGGCCCTAACAAGGGTGGGCTTACTACCGAAAAGGGGAACGAGATGCTGGATTTCAGCGACGAAATCGGGTTAGTGAGCCGGCGCCACCCCTGATCGACCCCGCTGTTCGGACGGAACGACCATGCTGACTGCCGCCAATCTCACCGCCATCGACAATGTCCGACATGGCTTCTTCACCCGCGAAGGCGGTGTCAGCCAAGGCGTGTGCGGTTTTCTGAATTGTGGTTTCAGTGCTCCTGATGATGAGCGTCTGGTGATGGCGAACCGATCGATCGCCATGGATCACCTGGGCGTACCAGCCGGATGGCTGACGACGGTCAAGCAAGTACATGGTGCGAGCGTACACCGGGTAACGGAACCGGCCCCCGGCCGGTCGACCATAGAGGCGGATGCTCTGGTGAGTGATTGTCCGGGCGTGGTCCTCGGTGTGTTGAGCGCGGACTGTGCGCCTTTGCTTCTCGCCGATCCGAAAGCCGGGGTCATCGGTGCTGCCCATGCTGGCTGGCGGGGGGCTCTTCTTGGTGTCGCCGATCGGTTGGTTGAGGCGATGATTGGGCGTGGCGCCGACCCTGCCCGCATGGTTGGCGCGGTTGGTCCCTGCATCGCCAAGGCATCATACGAGGTCGGCCCGGACATGCGGGGCGATTTCGAAAAGGCTGACCCCGAGGGGCTTGCTTTGTTCGAGCGGGAGCCCGCAGGCGATCGCTATAAATTCGACCTCAAGGCCTATGTTCTGGCGCGGCTCGCCCGCTTCGGTATGAAAAATACCCTGGTACTGCCTGAGGACACGTTTAGCGACGAAAGTCGGTTTTTCAGCGCCCGTCGCTCCAGAAACCGTGGTGAACAGGGCTTCGGCCTTCTTCTTTCGGCGATCGCCTTGAATGAAGAGCGTGGGAGTACGCGGGCATGAACGCCGGCGATACTACCGATCTCACGGACCGCGATGTCTTTCGCCATTGGCAGCGGATCACGATTCGAAGCACGGATGAGGACCCACTCGGGCATGTCAATAATTGCGTCTATGCTGAATGGATCGAAGTCGCTCGGGTCATGCTCATTCGGCAATATCTGGTGGTGGCGCCCGATGGCATCGACACGGCGCTGGTGAGTATGAACATCGATTTTCTTAAAGAAACCGGCTTTCCTGGTGAGGTCGAGGTTGGCGCTCGTCTCGAGGGCATAGGCAACAGCTCGCTTCGCTCGGCCTTTGGCGTCTTTCGAGACGGCCAGTGCCTTGCCACCGGCCGTTGCGTCAATGTTTTCTTTGACTTGAAGGCCAGATGCTCGGTTCCGCCCACTGAGCCCATGCGCGGGGTTATGGAAGGTGATCTCGCCTGACGTCGATCGGCGTCGGCCAGTCGCCTTCAGCGTTGGTTCATCGGCTTTATGTTCGGATGAAGATGGTCGGTTCTGGCTATGTGGCGTCCGCCTGCACGTCAAAGAAAATTTTTGCCTGATTGAAAGAGGTTGCCCTACGATGTTAAGGTCTTGCTGCTTAATGCTCCTTGGCTTTTTGCCGTATCAGTACGAAACCTGAAGCGTCGATGCATAATCCCCGACTTGATGGTCTTGGCGACTATTTCTTTCGACGGCTGGCAGCGCTCCTCGAGCCGCTGAAGCCTGCGGATGACGTCGAGGTGATCGATCTCTCAATCGGGCAGCCCATGCACCCGACGCCGGCGCTGCTAACGGACACGCTCGCGAAAAACGGCCATCTCTGGGGGCGTTACCCGCCGGTCGTTGGGATGAATGACTTTCGGGAGGCCGTGTGTGATTGGCTGACCCGGCGATATAATCTGCCTGACCGCATGCTGTCCCCTGATCGGCATGTGCTGCCGGTGGCCGGCACCAAAGAAGCGCTCTTCATGCTCTCGCAGCTGGTGACGCCCGAGAGCAAGGTCGGAGAGAGGCCTGCGGTGCTGATGCCGAATCCTTTTTACAACGTCTATCTCGGTGGTGCGGTGGTTGCAGGCGCCGAGCCGGTGCTGTTGCCGGTTACGACTGAAACCGATCACTTGCCTGACCTGGACGCACTCGATGAGGGCCTTCTGGAACGCACCGTGGCGTTCTTTCTCTGTTCGCCTACCAATCCGCAAGGCAGTGCCGCGAGCCTCGCTTACCTCATGCGCGCACTGGAACTGGCGAGGCGTCATGATTTTCTTTTGGTCATGGACGAGTGCTACAGCGAGATCTACGGTGATGAACCGCCCGCGGGTGGGATGCAGGCCGCCTTGGCGTTGGGCGGCGCGCTTGATCATCTCGTCGTCTGTCATTCACTTTCCAAGCGTTCCAGCGCCGCCGGTCTTCGCTCGGGCTTCGTTGCCGGTGATCCGGATACCCTGAAGTCGTTCGCACGTCTGCGCAGCTACGGCGCCGCGGTGCAGCCTTTGCCGCTGATGGCGGCGGCGACAGCGCTTTGGCGGGATGAGGAGCATGTCCAGGAGAATCGCGACCGCTATCGGCAAAAGTTTGATCTTGCCGACAGGTGCCTTTCCGGACGTTTCGACTATACTCGCCCCGATGGTGGCTTCTTCTTGTGGTTGAACGTTGGCGACAGCGAAGCCATAACTAGAAAGCTTTGGTCAAAAGCCGCTCTCAAAGTGGTGCCGGGCGCTTATCTCGGCTATGCGGATCAGAGTGGCTGGAACCCCGGCGCACATGCTATTCGGATTGCGCTGGTTCATGATTTGACGACGACCGGCCAGGCGCTTGACCGGCTGGTCGAGACGCTTTGCTAAGACAGGAGAACGCCTGAGGATGGCCGCTCCATCGATGTCTCGACATGGTCAGTTCGATCTGACCGATTTTTTGGCGCGGCGTTTCAGCGAAGCGCTAGGGATCGGGCTCTGCCTGGCCTCGTTGGTGCTGGCGGTTGCGCTTTGGGGGTATGATGCCAATGATCCCTCCCTCAATCATGCCACGTCAGGACCGAGCAGTAATCCGCTCGGCGGTTTTGGGGCGACACTTGCCGACCTTTGCCTACAGACCGTCGGTAAAGCGGTCTGGTTCGCGGTCCTGGTCCTGCCCATATGGGGCGTGCGCCTGATCCTGGATCGTGTGCCGAGCTGGATCTGGCTGTCGGTCGCGGCCCTGCCGCCCGGAATCCTGGCGCTTGCCGCCTATCTCGCCACCCTCAACGTGCCGCCCATCGAAACCTGGCCTTATCTCGTCGGCCTTGGCGGTGTCGTCGGCGACTTTGCTTTGCATCGTCTTGAGCCTGGGCTGGGCGCACGGTACGGCCTTTACGCTCTGCTTTCGGCTTTGGTTCTGGCGGCGATCGCCATTGGCATCACGCTGGGCGAGGCCGTCGGCGGAATTCGCAACATGCTCGGCCTGACCACCCGGTTCGAGCGCGCCAACAATGCGCCACTAAGAGCGCCAGCATCGGCTGCCCGGGCCAGCAGCCAACGGCCTCGGTCGGACGAGCCCGGGATTGTCGGCCGTCTTTTCGGCGGGCTCGGTTTGGCACTCACTGGCCTGTTCGGTCTGTTTTCCCGCGAGCGGGTGCCGGTCGGCGTCGATCGTTCCAGCATTACCAAGAATCTGCGTCGATCGTCGAAGGCTGAGGCGGAGGCGGAAATTGACGACGAGCCGGAGGCCGAGGCTTCCCCACCGGTGATGCGCAATCGGCAAAAGCGCGTGCTGCAGGAAAAACCACCGAGCGCCGAGACGTCGGAACTTGTTGAACCAGCCGAGAATTTCGAGCTGCCGCCGCTCAAGTTCCTCGGCCAGCCGCGCCGTCGCGATCGGGTCAGAATAGATGAGGCCGAGGCTGCCGAGACCGCGAAGGCGCTTGAAAAGGTGCTCGACGACTTCGGCGTGAGGGGCGAGATCGTCGCGGTCAAGCCAGGGCCGGTGATCACCCTTTATGAGTTGGAGCCGGCCCCCGGCACGCGCGCCGCCCGGGTCATCGCCCTTGCCGATGACATTGCGCGCTCGCTCTGCGCCATGTCCGTGCGCGTCGCCGTGGTGCCCGGCAAGAATGTGATCGGCATCGAGCTGCCCAATGACCAGCGCGAAACCGTCTATCTCTCCGAGCTGCTCTCGACCGATGTTTACGAGAAGACGTCGTCGGGCCTGGGCCTCGCCCTTGGCAAGGACATCAGCGGCGAGCCGGTGGTGGTCGATCTCGCGAAGATGCCGCATCTCCTGATCGCCGGCACCACCGGTTCCGGTAAGTCGGTGTCGATCAACGCGATGATCCTCTCCTTGCTCTATCGCCTGCCGCCGTCTGCCTGCAAGCTGATCATGATCGATCCCAAGGTGATCGAGCTATCGGTCTATGACGGCATCCCGCATCTGCTCGCCCCTGTCGTCACCGAGCCGCATAAGGCGGTGGTGGCGCTCAAGTGGATCGTGCGCGAGATGGACGATCGCTATCGCTTGATGTCCCATCTCGGGGTGCGCGATATCTTTGCCTATAACCGCAGGATCTCCGAAGCGATCAGCCGCGGCGAGCAGCTTTCCAGGAAGGTGCAGACCGGGTTTGAACCGGGAACAGGAGTTCCGATCTTCGAACAACAGCCGATCAAGATGGAGACGCTGCCGCTGATCGTGGTGATCGTCGATGAGGTCGCGGATCTCATGCTGACGGCGGGCAAGGAGATCGAGGGCTGTATCCAGCGTCTCTCACAGAAGGCGCGTGCCGCCGGCGTGCATTTGATCGTCGCCACGCAGCGGCCCTCGGTCGATGTGCTGACCGGCGTGATCAAGGCCAACCTGCCGGCTCGGATAAGCTTCCGCGTCAGCTCCAAGATCGACAGCCGCACGATCCTCGGCGAGCCCGGCGCCGAACAGCTTCTCGGCCAGGGCGACATGCTGCAGATGATGGCCGGCGACCGCACTACCCGCATCCATGGCCCCCTGGTCACCGATGAGGAGGTGGAGCGCGTGGTCACCTATCTGAAGAGCCAGGGCAGTCCGAGCTATATCGATGCGGTCACCAACGAGGCGGCGCTCGACAACAGTGGTGAAAGCGATGGTGGCGGCGGCGGTGGTGGCAACAGCAATATCGAGATCAACAACGAAGAAGACGCGCAATACGCCCAGGCATTGCAGATCGTCGCCAAGGAGGGCAGGGCGTCCACCAGCTTCCTTCAGCGGAAGCTCAGAATTGGCTACAACAGCGCTGCCCGCCTGATCGAGCGCATGGAGGAGGACGGCCATGTCAGCTCGCCCGACCATGTCGGCCGCCGCAAAGTCCTGATGGGCGGCGGCGAAGACGGCCCCAGCGGAGTCGACGCCCCATGGTAGTTTTTTCGAACTTGCCTGAGCGGCTGCGAGAAGTTCGGCGAAATGTCCTGAGATCCGTGTTGCTGGTTCCGGCGTTCATCGCGGTCGCAGGCATGTCAACGCTGGCCGGCGTCCCGGCCCCGGGGACGGTGGCGGCGGCGCAGGTGGCGGAGATCGAGGACTATCTGACCGACATGAGGTCGCTTCGGGCGGATTTCGTGCAGCTCGAGCCAAGCGGCGGCACGTCGTCCGGCAATCTCTACTATCTCCGCCCGGACAAGATGCGGCTCGACTACGACAAACCCAACCCGGTGCTGATCGTCGCCAATGGCTGGCAGGTCATCTATCACGACCGCAAGCTCGATCAGGTCAGTCACCTCCTCACCAGCCAGACGCCGCTTCACTTCCTTTTGAAGAAGAAAGTGAAGCTCAGCGGCGACGTCACCGTCACCGATGTCGAAGAGATGAACGGTGAAATCCTGCTGACGCTGGTGCAGACCGACGAGCCGGAGCTTGGCACCGTCGAGCTCGCATTCGCCAAGCAGCCGCTGGAACTACGCCGCTGGGCCGTGACCGACCCCCAGGGGCTGACCACCCACATTCTGCTGGAACGTGCCGAGGTCGGCGCCAAGATCGACAAAAAACTCTTCTTGCTCTGTGATCCGGATGCGGTGATCAAGAAAGAAGGTTGCGAGCACGTCTACAACTGACCGAACACCGAGTGCAAACCGGCGAAGGACGCGCTCACCAGCGGATATTGAGAAGACGCTTCATGGCTGCGACGTCGTTTCCACGCCGCCTCAACTATCGTCGTCCGCAATGGTCGCGGTAATCTTTCGCTGTTCGATGGCCACCGCCGCCGGGTCTCCGGTGACAAAGAACGTGAAGCTCTCGGGGCCTTCGGTTGCCGTGTCATTGGTGATGGAGGTTGCGACCGCGGCTTTCGTCTGGCCGGGTTCGAACACAACCACACCCTGGCGATGGGTGTAGTCACCGGGCGCTACAGCGGTGCCGTTGATCATCGTGTAGATGATCACGATCGACCGGGTTGCCGGCTCGGAGAGCGTCAGCCGAAAATACATAAGCTTGTCGTTTTCGCTGGTCTCGTCAGCGGTCACCATCAACCTGACGGACGGGGCTCGGGAGGACTGCGGAGTGGTTCCGGGGGCCTTTAGTTTCGTCAATTTGACATCGACCGTCTCGGCGTCGACCTCTTCGTCTTCGATGACTTTGTCGAGACGGATCAGCGGGCCACCTTTGTCATGTCGGGCGTCGGCCTCGACGCCGGCGATCTCAGCACTGCTGGCCAAATCTCCGTCGGCATGCCAGCCGATACCGCCATCAGGCATCCGTGTAATCTGACCGAGAATAAGTGCTCCGTCTGCCGCCTTGATCTTGACTTTGACGATGTCGACGAAGGGCAATGACAAAAGTCCGGCGCTCGGCCGGCGGATCACAAGGGCATCTTGATCGATCCGAACGATCCGGCCGATAGCGGTCTTGCCACCGACCAGAACGAAACGTGCCGGTTTGGAGCCGCCAGCTCGGATGGCTTCTTCGAGAGGTTGCACGGCGGGCGCCGTCTCCTCGGCATGCAACAGCAATGGGCCTGCCAATAGCCATATGAACGCCAGCGCGGGCAGAGCGGCGTACGTTAACCCTTTCTTCCTGCCAGCGCGTGGTTTCGCCAACATCTCAGTCCCACGCATCGAATAGTCCTATCCATTACAGAAAACCAAAAAACGCTATCCCATCCATTTTTTCTTACACGGCCCTTATCTCAAGCCGTCGCGCTTCTCCAAGCTGATCGACGTCAACACATGCGCAAACGAACGTCGTCATATCTCATCTAACTGTTTTGACCGTGGAAAATGGCAAGGTGGCGCCCAATGATCTCATCATAGCGCCCACTCTTGCGGAGCGCGCTCAGCCCATTGTCAAACTGTCTGAGGAGCGCAGCGGCACGGGGGTGCTCGCGATGAATGATCAGCCGGAGTCCGATCGTGTCGGTGAGCTGTTCGGAGGCGGTCACGAGATCGCCATAGTCCAGTTCCTTGATCGCACTTTGCCCAGTGAACTCATTGAGCGCCACGAAGTCGATCTCGCCATCCACCAGCTTGTTGAAGCAATCGGCGACGGCCTGCGGCCGGTCGAGTTCGATGGTGTCGCCCGGGATCAAGCCGCGGTCCGTGAGATCGAAGGTGAAGTAGCCGGCTGGGCGGCAAAGACGCATGCCATGCAGATCCTCGTCGTTCGCCAGAACGCGCGTGTCGTCGCTGCGCTTGAAGAGAACGATGAGCATGTCAAATAGCGACTCGGAGAAATAGAACCCGCAGCGCTTCCGGTCTTCGTCGCCGAGGTCTTCCTGCCGGTCGCAATTCGGCTTGAACCAGGGAAAGCCCATATCGTACTTATGCCGCTCCAATAGCGGGTCGATATGGGCGGACCAATCATTGATCCAGTCGATCGAGTAGTCCGGCGATCCTTCCGTCATGCCGAGCGCTGCGTCGACGACTTCCGTCAGCATGCCGCCATTTTCCCAGGTCTGGTCGGTGAAGGGCGGGTAGTCGGTACCGGTCACCACCTCGATCGTCGCTGACGTCCTGAGTCCCCGATCATTCATGATCGGTGCTGTTGCCGTGCTTTGTCCGGTTTGCAGGCAAGGCGGCAGGCTGAGCGAGATGCCGATGCTGATCAGGCTCGGGTCACGACCAATGGCGGTCGCATTGGTGCCATAACCATATATGTACGGCCAGAGGTTCGGGGCTTGATAGGCTGAGCGCGCGATTTTTGAGAGCGTATCACCGGCCGTGACAATATAGCTCTCGCCACATTGCGGCGCTGCGGCAGTCGGGTTGCCGATCGCCCCTAAGGCGCAAAAGAGGGCGACGGCAAGGAGGCGCTGCATGGTTTTTATCCGTTAGTTATGTCGTCCCTTCTCCATCGATTAGAGGCTAGCCTAGGTCTGGTCAACGATGATTGGCTGAAAAGCTATATCATAAGGTGTAAAAATACCAAGCTTGCAATCTTTTTTCTTGCATTAGAAAAATTGCTAGCGGTCAGGTGTCTATTTTGGCCGAACCACGCCCATTTTCAGTAGAATGCACCCGTAGAGGCGGATTTCGCCGGTCTGTACCACGGCGAAAGCTTCCTGCGCGCGTCGGTAGAATTCGAAGCGCTCGATCTTGGCGATTTGCATGGCGCCATGTTCGGCCTTGTCGATGACATCCTGAAAGTCCTGGCAGACTTCCGGCACGGCATCGGGATCGCCGACGACCTCGATGCGCCCACAAGGCTCGTCGACGAAATCATCGAGTGGCATGACCGAAAGCACCGCCTCCAGCACCCGAGGAGCGCTTATCCCGGGGATGCGCACCACACGTTTTCCCATGGTGGTCGAAGGAAAGTTCGTGTCGGCGATCACCAGATCATCGCCATGACCCATGGCAGAGAGCACACCGAGCAGATCGGCGTTCAATAGCGGGTCTAGGCCTTTCAGCATGAGAACGTCTCCCTTTTGACATTGTTGGTTTTCTCGTGGCCAGTCTAGGGGATTTTTTCATCCGAACCCAAGCCTGCGATCTTCTCAAGTTTTCCGTTGTCGCCCTGCAGGAGTGACGGGCAGTATGGCGGTCAATCGGGTTGGCGTTCGAAACCAAGAGTGGGAGGTGCCGTGGATGGCGGATCGTGCAGATCAGGCAGGTAAGGCCGTGATGTCGGTCGACGTCGGCACGGGCAGTGCGCGCGCCGGCGTGTTCGATCAAAATGGCCGGCTGTTGGGACGGGCAGAGCAGCCGATCTTGATGCAACGCCCGCTTGCCGATCACGCCGAGCATGACAGCGAGGACATCTGGCAGGCGGTCGCTGCTGCTGCCAAAGCGGCACGCGCTGAAGCCGGCATCGCTCCACAAAGCGTGGTTGGGATCAGTTTCGATGCGACCTGCTCGCTGGTGGCGCTCGATCGCGATGGCCGGCCGGTCAGTGTCTCGACCACGGGTGAGGATCGTTGGAACACCATCGTCTGGATGGATCACCGCGCGATCGCCGAAGCCGAGGAATGCACCGCGTCCGGCCATGCTGTCCTGGATCAGGTCGGCGGCGTGATGTCGCCGGAGATGGAAATTCCGAAGCTGATGTGGCTGAAACGCCATCTGCCGGACGCCTGGCGGCGCTACGGTCGCCTGCTCGATCTCGCCGACTTCTTGACATTTCGTGCAGCCGGCTCCAACGAGCGATCCTGCTGCACCGTCACCTGCAAATGGACCTATCTCGCCCATGAGCAGCCGGGCTGGCGCGTCGATTTTCTGGGCGCTATGGGTCTGGACGACCTGTTCGAACGGACGGCCTTACCAAAAAGGGCCGTAAGCGTCGGCACCTCGCTCGGCAAGCTCACCGAGGTCGCCGCCGCCGATCTCGGACTGACCACGGCCTGCGAGGTCGGTGCGGGGCTGATCGATGCCCATGCCGGTGCGCTCGCGGCGCTCGGGCCCTATCTTGGGGATAGCCGGTCGAGCGTCGACGGCGAGTCGAGCATCGGCAGTCTCGACCAGCGCATCGGTCTCATCGCCGGCACCTCCACCTGTCACATGGCGCTCTCGCGAGAGCCGCGAGCAGTGCCGGGCATCTGGGGCCCGTATTTCGGTGCGGTGGCACCGGATTTCTGGCTAAACGAAGGTGGTCAGTCCGCGACCGGCGCTCTGCTCGATCATATCCTAGCCTGGCATGGGGAGGGCAGGGCGCTCGGTGACGGTGCTCACCAGGCCGTGCTCGACCGTATTGACAAACTTCGCACCGCGGAAGGCGCTGCCTTCGCCGAGCGGCTGCATGTCCTGCCGGACTTTCACGGCAATCGTTCGCCGCTCGCCGATCCGCATGCGGTGGGCGTAATCTCGGGCCTGACGCTTGACAGCTCGTTTGATAGCCTGGCGCGTCTCTATTATCGGACCGCCGTCGGCATCGCGCTCGGCACACGCCACATCCTGGACGCCTTGAACGACAAGGGTTATGCGATCGATCATTTGCATGTCGCCGGCGGCCACACCAAAAATCCGCTGCTGATGATGCTCTATGCTGATACGACCGGATGCAAGGTGGTAACGTCGGCCGAGGATGATGTCGTGCTGCAGGGGACAGCGATCGTGGCGGCCTGTGCAGCCGGGCTCTACGCCGACCTAGGCGAAGCCGCCGCTGCCATGGCGAAGGAGGGGCAGGTCATCGAGCCCGACGCCAGCCGTCGCGCGGCCTTCGATCGGGACTACCGTGTCTTTCTCACCATGCATGACCAACGCGGCGCGTTGGATCGCTTGACTTGACGGGGATTGCGGGGTGATGGGGAGTAGGCTTTCGGTCGTTGTCGTTTTCGATGTCGGTAAGACGCATGTGAAGCTGCTGGCGATCGAGCCGGGTGGTGGGCGGGTGATCGAGGCGTTGCAGACTGCCAACAGGCCGATCGACGGGCCGCCCTATCTCCATGTCGATGTAGATGCGGTCTTCGCCTGGATGAGCGAGGCATTGGCCGAATTTGCGAAGCGTTTCGAGATCGAGGCGATCGTTCCTTCTGCCTATGGCTCGACCGCAGCTTTGATCGATGGTGATGGCCTCGTCCTGCCGATGATGGACTATGAGGCGGAGCCGCCTCTTGAGATCAAGAAAGCTTACGCGGCGGTAGCTCCTGCCTTCGAGGAGGTTTGCTGCCCGATCAATCCCGGTGGGCTGACGCTCGCCCGTCAGCTTTTCTGGCAATCCCGGTGTTTTGGCGCAGAGTTCGAGAAAACCCGCTGGATCCTGCCGGCAGCGCAATATTGGGCCTGGCGCTTGACCGGCGTTGTCGCAGCTGAGGTGACATCGCTCGGTGCACAGACACAGCTTTGGAACCCCAGGAGCAACACACCCTCCAGCCTGGCGGCGAGCGAAGGCTGGTCAAAAAAACTGCCGCCGCTGAAAAAGGCCTTTGAAACACTCGGACCGCTTCGTCCAACTTTGGCTCAAAACATCGGTTGTGGCGTCTCGCCACCGCCGGTGTTGGTCGGGGTTCATGACAGCAACGCGAATTATGCGCGCTATCTCGCGGCTGGCTTCGATCATTTCACCCTGATCTCTAGCGGTACTTGGTTGATCACCTTCAGCTCAGATTTGTCACTTAATCGGCTCGATCCCAAGCGGGACATGGTGTCTAACACCGATATCGAGGGGCGCCCGGTGACCTGCACCCGCTTCATGGGCGGGCGTGAATTCTTCGAACTTGCCGGTGAGGACGGCCTACGGACGCAATCGACTGCTGACAACGTGGCGAAGCTGATCGCACGCGGCACGATGGCGCTTCCGTCTTTTTCGGACAGCGGCGGGCCATTTCCAGGAACAGGAAATCGTGGCCGGATCGTCGGTCCGCCGCCCGAAGGACCTGGGGAACGCGTGGCCCTTGCCAGCCTTTACGTGGCGCTGATGATGAATATTGATCTGAACCTGCTGGCGTCGACCGGCGGTGTGATCATCGATGGCAGCTTTGCTGACAATCAAGCCTTCGCCGAGCTGCTCGCAGCGCTTCGCCCAGGACAGTCGATTGCCATGTCCAGGGCCAAGGACGGCACGGCGATCGGTGCCGCCCTGCTTTGGGGCTGGCCAAGGACGATCAGCCTCGATCTTGAACCGGCGGCCGCGGCGGCTATCGATGGCCTTCATGACTACGCCGATGCCTGGCAGTCGGAGATTTCCAACTGAGCGTCGGGAGGGGGCAACCGTGCCGAGCACGGCTGCAGGAAGATACTGGCGGCAGTGCTCTTGGATGAGATCGATCGAGACTGCGCTCTTGAATTTCAAGCGGAGGCTCTTGGCGATCAGGATATTGCAGGAGTTGCCTGATGTGATCGCGTTGGAACTTTCCGAGATCAGACGCCCTTCCGGTAGATAGATGGTGCCGTACAGTGTCGTTGGGCGCGCGCTGCTGTCCCAGCGATGATCGCCGCCAAAGGTCCGATCCTGAAAGGCCAGGATATCTGCGATCTCACCGTCGGTCGGCGCCGTCAGGGTAAGTTGACTATTGTCTTGGAAATGAATGATGGCCGCTTCGCCGGTAAGGTAGAATGTGACGTCGCCACCAGTGATCTCGCTGTCGCTGCCGATCAGAAGCGGTCCGTCTTCAATTATGTAAGTGCCGGCCGTGAACTCGACTTTCGACGTGCCATCGATAGTGAGACCACTGCAATATGTTCCCGGTTGAATGGCGCCTGGTTATCCGTGCAGGACCGTGTCGTTGGAAGATAAACTACCGACATCTGGTGCTTTGCGGGCGGCAGGGAGGTCGGGCTGTGGCGGACAATCGGTGGTCGCTTCCGACGATATGCGGCTGAGAAAGCTTACATAAGGCTCATCTGTGACCCAGAGCCAACTCGATGGTAATACTGACCGCACTAAGCTTTAGCTGATTCGAACCGCTCGGCATCGGTGAGTGACTTGATCTGGCCTGGTTCGTCGATCAGCTTGTTCCAGGCATCGCACACAGCATCGAGTATGTCGTCGTATACTGGTTAGACGCGATGGGAGAGATAGCTTTCTTTGAGGTCGAGCCAGAGGTGCTCGATGACGCTGAGCTCAAGTGCATGGGGTGACATGAAGGTCAAGTCGAGATTGTCGGGAACGGCAAGGGCGTGGGGATGATGCCAGCCGGCTTGATCCATGATGACCATCGCGTGAGCCTTGGGAGCGACCGCCTTGGCGAGTTCGTCGAGCATGGCCTGCATCGCCGCTGGCGATACCACGGGCAAGGCCAGTGCTACCGCTTCCTCGCGCCGGGCAGATAAAGCGGCTCATGTCGGAGGTCGTGAGGACCTCGCGGTCGTACCAACGACGGCAGGTTCGGCCGGTCTGACCGACGCGAGTTTCATCTTGAAACCATACTTCGATCTGCTCGGCATCAGGATGGGCGCTGCCAATCTCGGCGATCAGGCTTTTGAAGTTTTTTGAACACTGCCTGCGCCGAGAGATCGGCTTAGGGATAACAGGGCCTGGTTTTCTGCTTGGACAGGCCGAGGCTGTGCAGCAATTTGAGCATGCCGCTCTCCTGACATCGTCACGCTCGACATTCGGACCGTGCAGAACCATGGCACGGAACACGGCAAGTTCGCCGTCGTCGAGAAAACAAGGGCGGCCTGAGCGCAGCTGATCTTGCAAACCCGGAATACCCTCAGCATTGAAACGGATCACCCAGTCACGCAAGGATTGACGATCGATCACCGCCTGCTCGGCGGACCGCTTCCGGCTCCGTCGTCCAGAGAAATGGCGATCGCCAGCAACCGACAGGCAGCCCGTCCGCTGTCTTCAAGGCGCGCCGTGCGCCGTAATTCTTCCGCTGAATTATCGTCCCGCATCGCCAGTGCTGACGGCATGAACTCTCCTCCCGTTACTGTTGTCATCAGAGAACCACAGGCGTCTGATTTTACAACCAGGATGAGTCAAAACTTCGCAGGGACGGCGTAAGTTGCTTTCAGCAAGTATGCGGAAGTTCCAATGATTGCGTGAACTGATCTGGACGGTACATTCTAGCGCCTCGATCTTGGCAAGAAAGTCCAGGGCGAGCGCTTCGCGTTCTTCGGGATCGAGAGTCAGGATGCACATCGCTGAACACTTGTCAGCGTCGGCACTCGCTCTGATGTCCATTAGGTTCGAGTTGTATTTTAGATAAATTTTCTAAATAGACTGTTAACATCCAAGAAGAAGGGCAGCGATCACGTTGGCTTGGCTCATGCTCTGGATGCTGATGGCTCCAGCATCGTCAGCCCACCCATTTCATTGGCCGGCAAATCCAAGCTGTCGAAGCGAGGAAAAAAGTTGCCGATCGGTTCCGGCTTGCCGAAAAGATATCCCTGGGCTTCATCGCAGCCGAGTGCGATCAACCGGTCCCGTTGCGCTCTGGTTTCGACGCCCTCCGCGATCGTTTTGAAGCCGAAAGCCTGGCTCATCATGACTACGGCACGCACGATACTGTGATCGCTTTCGTCATGTTCCAGATCCTGAACGAAGGTTTTGTCGATCTTGACCTTGTGGACCTTGAATCGTTTCAGATAGCTGAGCGACGAAAAGCCCGTGCCGAAATCATCGATCGCCAGGCGCACACCCATGGCATCAAGTTCGGCGAGTGTCCTGATCGCCTGTTCCTGATCGCGCATCAGGAGGCCTTCGGTGATCTCCAGTTCCAGATGTTGGGGAGCGAGCCCAGTCTCACACAAAACGTCGGCAACCTCCTGCACCAAATCCTGGTGGGTAAATTGAGCCGGTGAAACATTGACGGCGATCAGTCCCCTGCTCATCTTTGTCGACCATTGCTTGGCCGCATTACAAGCTTCCTGCATAACCCAACGGCCCAGCGGCAGGATCAACCCTGTCTCCTCGGCGATATTGATAAAGATGTCCGGGCTTATCGGCCCCAAATCCGGATGATCCCAACGTAACAACGCTTCGCCGCCGATCAGGCGCTCATCGGCAAGATCGACCTGCGGCTGAACATGCAGGGCAAGGTCACCGTTTTCCAGGGCATGCTTCAGGTCCTGCTCCAGGCGGCGCTTACGCTTAAGCCGCTGGCTCATATCGGGATGATAGACCACGGCCTCATTGCCGCCTGCTGACTTGGCTGCATACATCGCGAGGTCGGCCGCCTTCAGGAGATCCTCAACGCTGGTGCCGTCTTTCGGAAAGCAGGCGATGCCGATGCTGGCGCCAACGGTAAATTCAAAGCTCTGGACCTGGAGTGGGCGACTGATGCTCTCGACAAGGCGTTTGGCGAGACCAGTGACGTCAGGTTCTTCGTTGACCCCGCACATGTGGATGATCGCGAACTCATCCCCACCGAGCCGCGCGATCGTGTCCGCCTGACGCACTTCGGCGCGCAAACGCTCCGCGATGCCAATCAGAACGGCATCGCCGATGTCGTGCCCGAATGTGTCATTGATATCTTTGAAACCATCCACGTCGAGCATCAATAGTGTACCGCGTCGATCGCTCGATCGCTCGCCTTCGAGGATCATGCGCAATTGTGTCTGCAGGCGTGACCGGTTGCTAAGGCCTGTCAGTGTGTCGTGCTCTGCTAGGAAGCGGATCCGCCCTTCGCGTTTCACTTCCGTCGAAATGTCGGCGCAGACACCTCGGAATCCCTGAAAATAACCTGATTTACTCCAGACTGGATTGCCGGAAATTTTGAGATACAACGGTTCCTCACCGATCGACAGGACCAGGTCTCGAAAGGATTCGCGTCGGCCTATGGTCTCCTTAAGGGTGGGATCATGGTCTTCGTGACCCGATCTTGTCAGAATTTGCATCATTGGCTGGCCAATATACACGGAAGCCGCTTTGCCGGAGAAGGTTTCAATTTCCTCGGAGACGAAGGTCAGGTTCAGATCCGCATCGGTTTCCCAAAGCCAGTCGGAGGCGATTTCGGCAAAATCCTGAAAACGTCCGCGATCGACCCGGGCGTCGTTTTCCGCCTGACGGGCGACGCGCGCCTCGACGATGAGTGACGTCACGAACATGGCGCCGATCGAGACAATGCCCAACAGCAGATAATAGTTGAGGTCGATCAGCTTGGAAGCATTGGCGAGATCTCTCTTTTGTAGCTCCAGCCGGATATGGGTCAGGTTCACCATCAGGCTTTGCAGGCTGGTGAGCCATGGAGAGAGGATGGCCTTGATCTCGGAAAGTGTTTCGAGGTCGCCGCGCAGATCAGCATGATCGCCCAGGAGGGTTCTGACGGCTTTGAGGGCCGAGATGAATTCGTCGCGCAGATCCTGATTACCCGGAAGAGCTTGGACCACGGGGCTGCGCTCATCCAGGTTAAGGAGGCCAGCGGTGCTGACGAGGTTTGCGAGCTGTTTTTGCACCTTGTTCATGCCGACAGTCTCGCTGCCGGCCACATGTTCGCTCAGCATCAACAGGAATTGATAGCTGCGCGTTTCGGTCTGCTGGGTCGTCCAGCTATCCACGCGCGCATAGCGAACGAGATCATCCGCCTTGCCGTCGACGGCCTTCAACATGATCCAGACCAGCGAGACGCCCAAGAGCAGCGCGATCGCCAGCAAGGCATGAAAGGTATAGCGAACAGGTTTGAGGTTCAAAGCTGAAGCCCCGCCGGGCGCCCCAATGGCGTACTGGACGAGACTTTAGGGATTCTTCGTTAACATTCGCCTAACAGCCATGAAATGATCTGTCGCCTTAGGCAATGTCGTTTGCTGCCGGCCGCGTAGCCGTATGGAGGCAAAGCCTATCGAAGGTCGGAAGCACCGATCCGAACACCGGGACAGCTTTCGCGAGGCAAGCGCCCTGCCGCCGGCAGGTCAGATATCGAGATTGACGACCTTCAACGCGTTGTCTTGGATGAATTCGCGCCGCGGATCGACCACATCGCCCATCAGGGTCGAGAAGATCTCGTCCGCTTCGTCGACATGGTCGATCGATACCTGATAGAGGCTGCGGATTTCTGGATCGAGGGTGGTTTCCCAAAGCTGCTCAGGGTTCATTTCGCCGAGGCCCTTGTAGCGCTGGATCGAGATACCACGCCTTCCGGCGGCGATCAGTGTATCAAAAAGGTCGAGCGGGCCGCCAACCTCGGTTTCGGATGTTTTGCGCTTGAAGGTCGCAGGTGTGTCGAAGATCTCCTTTAGATCATCAATGATTGTCTGCAGGCGCCGCGCTTCCGGCGAGCGCGCAACCCGGCTATCGAGGCGATGACGATCCTTGCGCTCGCCGCGCCTGCGGATGAAGACCGGCGTGTCGTCCTCGCCGATGCTGCCTTCCCAACGGTTCTTGCTCCGCTGGTTCAATCTCTCGGTGATCGCATCTACGGTGCTCTGCTTGTCGGCATCGTCGCTGAGCACGTTCTCGCCGAACGCACCGGTAAAGGCGGCCGCCTCGGTCAGTTCCGATGGTACGCGTCGCTCCAGCGATCGGATCAGGCCAGCGGCTTGGCGTGTCTTTTCGACGATCTCGGCCAGTTTTTCGCCTTCGTAGACGTTGCCATCCATGACGGCGAGGCTGGCCTCTTCGAGGCCAGTACCGATCAGATGGGCCTCGAGTTCAGCATCGTCTTTCAGATAGCGCTCAGAGTTGCCGCGCTTGACACGATAGAGAGGCGGCTGGGCGATGTAGAGATGGCCGGCCTCCACGATCTCCGGCATCTGCCGGTAGAAGAATGTCAGCAGAAGCGTACGGATATGGGAGCCGTCGACGTCGGCGTCGGTCATGATGATGATGCGGTGATAGCGGAGCTTTTCGAGGTCGAAGTCGTCGCGGATGCCCGTGCCCATGGCGGTAATCAGCGTTCCGATCTCATTCGAGCCAAGGATCTTGTCGAGGCGGGCGCGCTCGACGTTCAAGATTTTGCCTCGGAGTGGCAGGATCGCCTGATTTTTGCGATTCCGGCCCTGTTTAGCCGAGCCGCCGGCGCTGTCGCCCTCGACCAGGAAGAGTTCGGCCTTGGCAGGGTCTCTCTCCTGACAGTCAGCGAGCTTTCCGGGCAAGTTGGCGACGTCGAGCACACCTTTTCGCCTGGTCAGCTCGCGCGCTTTTCGAGCCGCCTCGCGGGCGGCCGCAGCGTCGACCACCTTGGCGACGATGGTCTTGGCGATCGCCGGGTTTTCTTCGAGCCAGCGGTTCAGAGTTTCGGTGATTAGGCTGGAGACCACCGGCTGAACCTCGGAGCTCACCAGCTTGTCTTTGGTCTGGGATGAGAACTTAGGGTCTGGCATCTTGACCGACAGGACGCAGGTCAGGCCTTCTCGCGCATCTTCGCCCGATAGCTGGACCTTCTCTTTCTTCATCGCACCGCTTTCCTGGGCGTAGCCCTGGATGCAGCGGGTCAATGCGGTCCTAAGACCGGCGAGATGGGTGCCGCCGTCGCGCTGCGGGATGTTGTTGGTGAAGCAGAGGCAGTTTTCGTGATAGCCGTCGTTCCACTCCATTGCCGCCGAGATATGCAGGCCGTCACGCTCGCCCGATATCGCGATCGGCGGGGTATGGAGCGCCGTCCTGGCGCGGTCCAGATAGGTGACGAAGGCTTCGAGGCCGCCCTCATAGTTCAAGACGATATCTTCGGGCTCGTCGACGCGGTCATCTCGCAGCACGATCTTGACGCCAGCGTTCAGGAAGGCGAGTTCGCGCAGCCGATGTTCGAGGGTCGCGTAGACAAAGTCGGTCTTGGTGAAGGTTTTGTCTGAGGGAAGGAAGGTGATTTCGGTGCCGCTTTTATCGCCCGCAGCCTCACCTATCAGCTTGAGCGGGCCCGCGGGCTCGCCACCATCCTCGAAGCGCATCATATGTTCCTGGCCATTGCGCCAGATGCGCAATTCCAGCCATTCGGAGAGCGCATTGACCACGGAAACGCCGACGCCGTGCAGGCCGCCTGAGACTTTGTAGGAGTTCTGGTTGAACTTACCGCCAGCATGCAGGCGGGTCATGATTACCTCTGCCGCCGACACGCCTTCGCCGCCGTGGATGTCGGTGGGGATGCCGCGGCCATTGTCGCGCACGGTCACCGAGCCGTCGGCGTTCAGAACGACGACCACCTGGTCGCAATAGCCGGCGAGTGCCTCGTCGATCGCATTGTCGACCACCTCGAACACCATGTGATGCAAGCCGGAGCCGTCATCGGTGTCGCCGATATACATGCCGGGCCTGAGGCGTACGGCTTCGAGCCCTTCCAGCACCTGGATCGAGCTGCTGTCATAAGCGTCATTATCGATAGGATTGGACATGGCTTGGCTAGTTGACATCGTAAGGCTGCAGTTCTGATGAGTTGACGGTAAAGTGTTGAGCGCGCTGGCTGAATGGCCGGAAAACCGAAGCATCGGTTCCGGTCAGCCAGGCCTGGGTGCCGAGCGAAACCAGTTCGTCGAACAGATCGTTACGTCTGGTGGCATCGAGGTGGGCGGCGACTTCATCCAAGAGAAGGATCGGCAGTTTCTGCCCAAGGGTGGCTCGCCTACGCGCTTCGGCGAGACAGATGCTGATCAAGAGCGCCTTTTGCTGGCCGGTTGACCCTTCGGCTGCCGGTACGCCGCTTCTCGCATCATGGACGACGAGATCGCTGCGGTGGGGGCCGACGGCGGTTGTGCCGATTTCGGCGTCCCTGGCGCGGCAGGCTTTCAGGCGCTCCAGCAGCCGCTGCTCGGTGTCGAGTGCTGAGAGTTCGGAAAGCCAGTTCTCGACGGCGCCTTCGAGCGCCAAGGTCGGCCGCGGGAACAGACCGGCATGGCGATCGAGTACGCCGGAAAGTGCCTTTACGGTCTGACGTCGCGCCGCCGCGATCGCCACGGCCGACGCGGCGGCGCGTATTTCAAGAGCATCGAGCCAAGAGGGGTCCGGACGTCCTGCTCGTAGCAGGCGGCCGCGCTCCTTGATGGCCTTGCCATAGCTGCTGACCCGGCCGACATGGGCGCTGTCGTTCGCGAGCACCAGGCGGTCGAGAAAGCGCCGCCGCTCGCTGCTACCTTCCTGAAACAGTCGGTCCATCGAAGGCGTCAGCCAGAGAACCGCGACCAGATCGCCGAGTGCCGCCTGGTTTGGGGCGGGCTGGCCGTCGATTCTGACGACACGCTTTTGGCGCCCGCCATCAGCGGTGCGTCCGGTGCCGCCTGTACCGATGTCACTGGTCAGTCCATCATAGGCGACACGGGCCGAAATTGACCAGGGACCAGAGCCCCGCCGGTCGAGATCAGTGCTGCGAGCACGGCGCAGACCGCGACCGGGCGCCAGCAGTGACACCGCCTCCAGGAGATTGGTCTTGCCGGCCCCGTTGCAGCCGGTCAGCACGACAGGGCGGGCATCGGTTTCGATGCGAAGCTTGGGATAGGAACGGAAGTCGTTCAGGATGAGCCGGGTCACCGCTGGAGAACGGGCCATGCCGCCCAGCGCCTCGATCTCTTGATCTCGGGTGCGATCGAGCGTCAGGATCATCAAACGCGCATGGGCATCAGCACGTAGAGCGTACTGCTGTCCTTGGGGTCACGCACCAGGGTCGGAGCCCCTGCATCCGCGAGAGCGAGCTCGATTTCCTTACCTTCGATTTGTCCAGTAATATCCAGGATATAGCGAGCATTGAAGCCGATTTCCATGGTATCGCTCTTGTAGTCGGCATCGACCTCTTCGACGCCGCGGCCGGCATCGGGACTGATAGCGGTGAGCGTGAGCTTGCCCTCGGAGATGGCGAGTTTGATCGCGCGCGATTTATCGGTAGAGATGGTGGCGATACGGTCGACCGCCTGGGCGAGTTCCGAGGTCGGCATCACCATGAGCTTGTCATTGTCGCTGGGAATGACCCGCTCATAGTCCGGGAAGGTGCCATCGATCAGGCGCGAGCGCAGGACGGCCGTGCCGACCTTAAAGCGGATGCGCGCATGCGAGAGGGCGACCTCGACCAGCGTTGCCGGATCGAGTTCGTCGATCAGCTTTCGAAGCTCGTTTACGGTCTTCTTCGGCACGATCACGCCAGGCATGCCGGCAGCGCCCTCGGGGAGGGCGACCTCGACTCTGGCCAGACGGTGACCGTCCGTGGCGACGCTGCGCAGGCAGCTTGAAGCTCCTTCTTCGATCGCGTGAACGAAGATGCCATTCAGATAATAGCGGGTCTCTTCGGTGGAGATCGCAAAGCGGGTGCGATCGATCAGCTTCACGAGATCACCGACCGGCAGTGAGAAGCTGTGATCCAGGCCCTCGTCGGTCATCGCCGGGAAGTCGGCGGCTGGAAGGCAGGGGAGGTCGAAGGCGGTGCGTCCTGAGCGGAGACTGAGCTCTGCGCCCTGGTCCCTGCGCTCCAGCTCGATCTGGCTGCCTTCCGGCAGCTTCCTGACGACATCATAGAGGGTGTGAGCCGGCGCCGTGGTGGCGCCCGGCTGAATGACTTCGGCCTCGGTCGCCTCGACCACCGAAAGATCCATGTCGGTTGCGGTCAGGCTGATGCCATCAGCATCAGCTTCCAGCTTGACGTTAGAGAGAATGGGGATGGTGGTGCGCCGCTCGACCACGCTCTGCACATGGGCAAGAGATTTGAGGAGAGCCGCACGCTCGAAGGCCAACTTCATAATCGCGCCATTTGTTCCAAAGGATAGTGAAACCGATCGTTATCGGCCGGCGCGGACGGCAAAACGCATCTTCGACACGAGTGAATTCCCGCCGGGTGCGGACAATATCACCTATCCGCGAAAAAAACAGTACTAATGCCAGATAAACGATTATTTTTTCGCGTTTTAGACCGATTTGCCTGGCATCTTCGGCGACGTGAGGTCCTGCCTTATCCCAAGCGCAGAAATACAAGCCGTTCCAAGTGGTTGGCCGTCATTCTTAAGCTGTTATGTCGACACAGCCGAGCGTGTCCATTCGATTGGCCTGTAAAGGCCCGGCCGCGACAGCGCCGACGCCGCGGTGCGCCCGTCGCTAGCCATGGAGCTGACGGCGGAGCTGCTCGATGTCTTCGCTCATGATGCTGTCGGCGGCGCGCAATTCTTCGATCTTCTTGATCGCGTGCATCACTGTGGTGTGGTCACGACCGCCGAAGCGCCGGCCGATCTCGGGAAGCGAACGCGGGGTCAGCTGTTTGGCGAGATACATTGCCACCTGCCTCGGCCTTGCGACCTCACGGGCGCGGCGTGCGGAGTGCATGTCCGAGAGCTTGATACTATAATGCTCGGCAACGCGTTTTTGGATTTCCTCTATGGTGATTCGGCGTTCATGGGCGCGCAGGAGATCCTGCAGCACCTCCTGGGCCATTTCGAGCGTGATCGCGCGGCCGACCAGCGTGGCCTGAGCGACAATGCGGTTGAGTGCGCCCTCAAGCTCTCGAATATTCGAGGTGATGCGGTGGGCGAGGAACTCCAGCACCCTGTCCGGCACCTTGACCTGGGCGGCCAATCCCTCAGCTTTCGACTGTAAAATACCCAACCGCAATTCGTAGGTGGAGGGGTGGACATCCACCACCAATCCCCAGCCGAGGCGGGACCGGATGCGTTCCTCCAGGCCGGAAAGCTCGGCCGGACTGCGGTCCGAGGAGATCACGATCTGGCTGCCACGATCGATTAGCGTGTTGAAGGTGTGGAAAAATTCTTCCTGGGTGCTGTCCTTGCCGCCAATGAACTGCACATCGTCGACCATCAGCACGTCGACAGAGCGAAACAGCTCCTTGAAGCGCATGGTGTCTTTGAAGCGTAGCGCCTTGATGAACTGATACATGAACTTTTCGGCGGAAAGATAGACCACCTTGCGCGACGGATCCTGACGCTGGATCTCCCAGGCAATGGCATGCATCAGATGGGTCTTGCCAAGCCCGACGCCGCCATAGATGAAAAGTGGATTGAACGGCAGCTGGTTGAGCTCCGCCACGCGCTTTGCAGCGGCAAAGGCAAGTTCGTTCGGCTTGCCGACCACGAAATTGTCGAAGGTGCAGCGCGGATCAAGCGGGGCGGAGACTTCGGCACTGGGCCCGATCTCCGCGACCGGAGGCTTGGATTCCGACTGTCCGATCGACACCGTTGCGGGCCTTGGCGCCTCCATTGCCTCGCTCGCCCTGGTCGCCTGGGCAGGGGCGGCCGCCACGGTCAGCGCGATGCCGTCGATCATCGGATTGGCGCGGCGCCACAACACCTTGATGCGATCGGCGTAGTGGGAGGCGATCCAATCCCGAAGGAATCGGGTCGGCACACTCAGCCGGACGCGGTCGCCTTCAAGCCCACCCAAGGAAAGGGAGGCGAGCCAAGTTTTGTAAGCGGTGTCACCATATTCTGCGCGTAGCTGACTTTTGACCAGGGACCATTGCTGATCCAGGCCGGCGGCCGCGCTTTTGGGACGAACATTCATAGTTTTTTCGGCGCTACAGCCATGGCATTGTCAGCCCAAAGTTAGGAGTCATTGACTGTAAAAAGAACATTCTTTGCTGTTTCCGATCAACATAAAACCCGAAGTTGACCGACAAGCGAACTTGCCAGCCACAGGACACGCTATCGAGCCTGACGGAAACGGCCATTCAACTGTGACAGTACGGTAATTGCGCGTCAAAGAGCTGGCAAGGTGACCGAAAGGAGAACAGTGGCTATCGCGTTAAAGTTGTGTTAAAAAAACGAGGCAATATGCCAGGTTTTGGTTATAAATTTTCTCGATTCGGTCAGAAAAAAAGCCCCGCACAGATTAGCGAGGCCTCTTCTCGGAACATCCACTGGTAGAAAAACACTGCTGATCAGGTCGAAGCACCTTCAGCCGCAGACAGCTGGTTCACGCGACGGGTGAGCCGCGAGATTCGCCTGGATGCTGTATTGAGCTTCAGAACACCCTTCCTGACACCGCGCCTGATCTCAGGCTCGGCTACGCTGAGTGCACTCTTGGCAGCTTCGGCGTTACCGCCAGCGACAGCCAATTCCACCTTCTTGATAAAGCCTCTGATCCGGCTGGTACGCGCGCGATTCACGAGTGTGCGTTTTTCAGTCTGCCGGATACGTTTCTTGGCTGAACGATGATGAGCCATAGGGATTTTTGAACCTCGATTACGAAATCGTGTAGCAGGTCATATACTGAGCCCGCCGCCATGCGTCAACACGGCGGCGAGCCTTATGTTTTCGGATAGCTGGCCTGGTGCTGCGAATGGTCGCTCAACGCTGGCTGAAGTTGGGGGTGCGCTTTTCCATGAACGCCTGCATCCCCTCTTTCCTATCCTCCGTGGCGAAGGTCGCATAGAACAGGCGCCGCTCCGCGCGGATGCCTTCGTTGAGCGTTGTCTCGTAAGCGATATTGACCGCGTCTTTGGCCATGGCGACGATCGGCTGGGACTTCTCGGCAATGGTCGTAGCAAGCTTGATCGCTTCGTCCAGAAGATTGCCGACCGGCACCACTCTCGCCACCAGATTGGCGCGCTCAGCCGCCTCGGCATCCATCATATGGCCGGTCAGCACCATCTCCATCGCTTTCGACTTGCCGATCGCCCGCGTAAGCCGCTGGGTGCCGCCGGCACCCGGTATCGTGCCGAGATTGATCTCGGGTTGACCGAACTTGGCGTTGTCGGCGGCGATGATGATGTCGCACATCATGGCGAGTTCGCAGCCACCGCCGAGCGCATGGCCGGCGACCGCAGCGATGATCGGCTTTCGGGTCTCGGCGATGCGCTGCCAGGGGCGGATGAAATCGCTTCCTTGCGCATCCATGAAGTCCCGTTGTTCCATCTCGCCGATATCAGCACCCGCAGCGAAAACCCGATCCGAGCCCGTGAGCACGATCGCAGCGATGTCGGGATTGGCGTCGAAAGCCTCTAAGGCTTGATTGAGTTCGTCGATGACCTGCCCGTTTAGAGCATTCACCTTCGGCCGGTTCAAGGTAATCACCCCGACCGGATCGCGGCTGTCGACCAATAGGGTCTCGTAAGCCATGGTTCTCTCCCCCTACTCGGCGTTCGGATTATTCTATCATTTCCCAGCCGACCACCAAAATGGAGCCGGAATAAACACCAAGAGTGACCATGCCGTCTAGTGGTATGCCCACTTCATTTGGTTTCCAGCTTTTTCGAAGCACGTGTCTGGAATCAGAGGGTATGCCGCCCCTTGTCGGTATTGTCTCGACTGGTCTCACGCAGGGCATGGCATTCGCTGTCTGATTTGGCATCGGATCGAACTGAGCTGATCGTTAGGTTTTTGCGTATGAATATCGACCGGAGAGGTCGCCCGAATATTCGAATGAATTTTGTGATCAAGGTACTAACGTTGACAGCGCTCGCAGAAAAAGGTGGTGCGATTGGCTTGAACGGATGACTTGATCGGGTGATGGCAGGCGGGGCAGGGCTGATCGACGCGGCCGTAGACCTCGAAATGATGCTGAAAATAGCCGAGTTCGCCGTCGGTCTGCACGTAGTCCCGAAGGGAAGAACCGCCGGCCTCGATCGCCGCCTGGAGCACGGATTTGATTGTACTTGCCAAGCGTTTGCAATCCGCTGATTTGAGCGTTTCAGCTGCGCGAAAGGGAGAAAGCTTTGCCTTGAACAGGCTTTCGCATGCATAGATATTACCGACGCCGACGACGAATTTCTGGTTCATAATGGCCATTTTGACCGGGCTCGTTCGCCCCTCAAGCACATGTTTGAGCGCCTTGCCATCGAAGGTTTCGTCGAGTGGCTCGAGGCCAAGGTCGGTCAGGCGAGGATGGCTTTCGAGCCTGTCGTCCGCAACCAGATCGAGCATCCCGAAACGCCTCGGATCGACGTAGCGAAGCGTGGTGCCATCGTCGAAACCAAAGGTCAGATGCTCATGTGGTCCCGCAGCCTCGCCGTCGAACAGCAACCTGCCGGACATGCCCAGATGCAGGAGAAGGCGGTGATCGTTGTCCAGTTTGATCAGGATGTATTTGGCGCGGCGCGTGAAGCTCTGGACCCGGCAGCCGACCAGGCGTTCGGGCAGGGCAGGGGGCAGGGGAAAACGTAGATCCGCCCGATGCTGAACGAAGTCGGTGATGGTCCGGCCGACCAATCGCGCCTCCAGCCCGCGCATTGCGGTCTCGACCTCCGGCAGTTCCGGCATCGCCTCTGACCTTTCTCGTTATTCCCCATGCGACATGCGCGGCGCTTGTCGCATGGGAGGCGCTTTCGTACAACATCGACCAGCGGGCCCGCGCACCGGGCCTTCGAGGCAAAGGTTCGATGACCGAATTTCCCAAAACACGCCCTCGGGCCAGGACATCAGCGGACGAGGCCAGGAACCGGCTCGCCAACTCGTTCGGCTTTCAGGACGTGCGCGCCGAGGACAAGGCGGCGATGGTCGGTGATCTCTTCGCTCGCGTCGCCGATCGCTATGATGTGATGAACGACCTGATGAGCGGCGGACTTCATCGATTGTGGAAGTCGTCCATGGTCGATGTTCTGGCAC
>JBPCVQ010000403.1:0-52806 GCA_051010395.1 Geminicoccaceae bacterium
GCTCTGCTCTGCTCTGCTCTGCTCTGCTCTGCTCTGCTCTGCTCTGCTCTGCTCTGCTCTGCTCTGCTCTGCTCTGCTCTGCTCTGCTCTGCTCTGGGATGCGGGGTGGCAGGTCAGCGATGGCCGGATCGAACGGCTGTGGCGGCGCGAGGGGATGGAAGTGCCTGCCAGGCAACCGAAGAAAGACCGGCTCTGGCTGAATGACGGATCATGCGTTCGTCTGCGGCCAGGCCATTGGAACCAATGTCTGGTCGTATGACTTCGTGCATTGCCGGGCCGACGATGTTGCAGAAGCGGTTCGAGCCTGGGTCGAGGCATCGGCGCCAAGACCGCCTTCATTGAGCCAGGAAGTCCCTGGGAGAACGGCTACGTCGAGAGCTTCAATGCCCGGCTGCGAGACGCGCTGCTTGATGGAGAGATCTTCTATTCACTGAAGAAGGCTCAGATCATCATCGAAGCCTGGCGCAAACACGACAACACAAAGAGGCCTCACGGCGCCTTGGGATACCGGCCTCCAGCACCCGAAATCATTGTCACGCTGGAGCAAAGGCCAACTAGGCACTTAACAATCACACCGGACCAGTCAGATAGGGCTACTCATGAAACTGATCATGAAGCAATCCGAACGATGAGGTTTGTCGAGCGACCTCTCTAAGCCATAAGCGGCGGCGACGCACAAAACTCCGAAGGCTTTGCGACAAAACCGACAATGCAACTGTCGTCGGCAGGTTAGGAACATGCACCGGATTGTAGGTGAATACCCTGAGCCTGACAGGCCATTGCAAAGCCATGAAGGTGAAATTTTGACAGGTGATTTCAATGGTAACGCTTGTTATGCCCTATTCGCTCAGGGTAACTAGAGGATCTGAAGCTTTCCTTTTCAAAAACAGCATCGAAGTAATAACCCCATGAATGATCAGAAGAAGGCAAGCCAACCTACGCAGGGCGCCGGCATCAGTGAAGCTGAGCGCATGGCGAAAATAAGGGAACTGCTTGTTGGTCCTGTCATCGCTGATGAATCAGCGAGGGTTGACCAATCCGTTGCTCGTCTGAACGAGCTTGTCGAAGAACAACATCAAACAATCATAGCGTTACAGTCCAGACTTGGTGAACTCGAAGATAGCCAGCGCGTCGATATGAAACGAGTCCGTTTGGGCTTGCTTGGTATTGCGGAAACGCTTCTTGCAGATGAAGAAGACGTGCGTTCTCGTGTCATGCGGAATGAGACTTTACGACAAAGGCTCGAAAACGACGACGACTGCGCATAGATCGGTCCGGAGGAATGGCCGATCCGTTGGATAATTTAACCTCGAGCGAACAGCTCCGGCGTCTTCTCTTGCAAGAAGAGCAGGCAAGGATTGATCGACTCGAGGCTAGACTTGGCGACGATGAGACGCTGCGGGGTAGTCTAGTTCCGATCATAGCGGACGTCCTTCGTGACGCCGGCGTCAAGGACTACCATCGTTTAGCCGGTGCCTTGGCTCCGATTGTCGTTCAGAGTATTAAGACCGAAATTCATAATTCCCGTGATATGATGGTTGATGCCCTCTATCCGATTACTGGTCGGTTGGTCGCGGCTGCGGTTCGCAATGCCTTCAAGGACTTGGTTGATCAACTCAATAGCAGATTGGATTCCACTCTATCGGTCGATCGCTGGCGTGCAAAACTGAAAGCTGTGATATCCGGACGAAGCGAAGCCGAGATATTGTTGAGCGAAGGTGCCGCCTTTGAAATTATCGATTTGCTTCTCATTAACCGACAAAGTGGATTGCTGATTGCACGGGCCGGAATCGATGCAGAACAAGGGGGTATGGATAGCAACCTTCTAGGCAGCATTCTGACGGCGATCATGGCCTTCGTTCGAGACGCCATGAGCCAGTCTAGCGAGCAGGATCTCCGTACGCTGCATGTTGGTGACATGCGCTTGCATCTGCAAGTTTCGCCCAGCGCCGTTCTCGCGGTTAAGACGAAAGGGCCGCCACCATCTGGTTTCGAAACGAAACTCAATGAGACATTCTACGCCTTCCTTTCGCGGTGGGGAGGTTTGTTAGGTGACCCAGATCAGATCGAGAGCCATGATGAGATGGCGCTGGCTGCGGATTTGGAAGAGCGATTTCAATCACTGCTGAAGGCGAAACAATCCAACTTCAGAGGTGCATCCGGCAAAGGATCATTCCTGTTGGGAGCACTGGCCTCGCTAGCCGTTTTCTGGATTGGATGGGTCGCTTTTAACGATTGGTCCCGGAATAAGATTGAGGCGACGGCGCGAACGGTAATTGCCCAGCAGACGGAACTCGTTGGCTACCCAATCGAGGTCCACCATCGCCTGAATGATGACATGCTGGTCATATCTGGACTTCTGCCAAGCCAAGAAGCGATCGGTTCGCTCCGTGGCGGACTTGAGAGAGCGTTTCCCGACACAGCATTTTCAATGGACGTCGGCGCGTTGCCAGATCAAGCAGTAGATCAGCAAGCGAGTGCGATAAGGACGGAACTGGCTCAACGACAGGAGGCATTGCGCACTGAGGTCTTTGATGGGCTCGATATTGAATTGCTTTCTCTGTCCGAGAAAATTGCCGGCATCGAACGACGCCTCCCCACATCGAGCGAAGCAAAACATGCAGCCCTTCGGTCATGGCTCGATCGTCAATCAATAAGATTTGGTGATGGGAACAATTTCGATGATGCGGCCCAGGCAAAGGATATCTTAAAGAAAATAGCCGAGCGGCTTTCCGGTTTGCCTGCCGAAGTCAGCCTTCGTGTTGTCGGCTATGGTGATGATCTCGGTGATGAGTATGTGACTTCAAGCGTGTCCCAATCGCGGGCGGTTCTCGTCGCGGACCAACTGCGTGGTCTCGGCATTCCACCTATACGCCTTCAAGTTGTTGGGCGCGGAAAGGAAAGGCGTATTGACGACGCCGACGGACCGGATAGCATCAATCGTAGGGTGGAATTCGAATTGACTCATTCCATCGATCGAAGTTCCCCCGACGGCAAAGCAAGCGAGGCTGATCATGGCGCTCGCTAAGAAGCTCTGCCTGCTCGGCGATTTTTCGGTTGGAAAAACTTCTCTTGTTCGCCGATACATTCACGGTGATTTCTCATTGGACTACCGAGCGACAGTCGGCGTTCAGGTTCACCAATACCAGGATGAAGTTGATACCAAAGAAGGCACCGTTCCAATTTCGCAAGTGATCTGGGATGTGGAAGGAAGCCGGTTCGGTCGGGAGCTGATCCAGAGCTACATACTTGGTTCCGCAGGGGCGATGATTGTTGGCGATGCCACGCGAAGTGATGCGGTGGCATCGATGAGTAGCCATGCGCAGATGTTTCTCGACATTCTCCCTGGCAGGCCAGTCGTTTTTGCCATGAACAAAACCGATCTTCTCGTTGATGAGACAGGACCAGGCGCGGAGGAGCTGACAGAGGTCTTTGGCGGCGAAGTTGTGCACACATCGGCTTTGACGGGTAGTGCCGTCAGATCACTATTTCATGCGCTTGGCAGGCGCATATTGGATATCGGTGCATAAGTTGCGCCAAATAATTTTAGGACATCTGGCCAATTTTGACGAGCAGGGCAACATGCGATTGAGTGATTTTCGTTGGCAATGTTGAGCCGGTCTCTGCTGGATAGCGGGCGGATGGGCTTGATTGAGCTCGATCCGGAACTGAAAATTGAAAAATGTTTGGGAACACTTGTCAGCTGGCTCTCCATCGGCAACCAAGCCAGTGATGTGATCCCCTTTCTGATCGGACTGGATGATGTCCTGGATGAGATTGCTGGTGGTCGGAAACCATCACTGACCTTTCCCCGGGTAGCGGTCCAGGAAGGTGTGTTGGCAGATAAAGTCTTGTCACTCGAAATCATGCCGTCCGAACTGCCGGATAGATTGTATATTCTTATTCGCGATGAAACAGAGCTTGCTAGCCTCGAACAAAACGTCCTGCAGCAGCGGAATGAACTGACGCTTTCCAACAAGGCGTTATCAAAGGCCAAATTGCAAGCAGAGGCAGCACTTCGAGAGAAGGCGTCTTTTCTCGCTAATATTAGCCACGATCTGAAAACACCGCTGCAGGTCATTATGGGCAACGCTGAAATCCTGCGAGGCGATCTATCGAAGGAGGAGCGAGAGAGCTTCCTTCAGGATGTTCTCGACAACAGCAATTTTCTTCTAGCGCTGATAACCGACCTTCTGGATGCTTCAGCGATGGAGGCAGACCAGCTGAAACTAACCGAAGAGGCCGTCGACATCAGCGCGCTATTGGAACGAACCCTGTCGACTGCACGTCAGATGCCGTTTGGTCAACGGCGCCACTTTGAACTCAGTCTGGAAGACAGCAATTCTTCGATCATGGCGGACCCGATGCGTCTTCGGCGCTTGCTATTGAACCTGGTGAGTAATGCGGTGAAGTTCACAGGCGATGGTGGACGTATTGCAGTGAGGGCAGGTTCCGTCAAGACAGGCGACTTCGTCATCGAAATCGAAGACGATGGCTGTGGCATCGAGCCTGATATGATGAAACGAGTTTTCGAGCCCTTCACAAAAGGAAGTGCGGCGGAAGGATCTGGTCTCGGACTATATATTGCCAAAGGGCTGGCCGACCTGCACCAAGCTGATCTCAGGCTTTCCAGTGAGCCGGGTGCGGGAACCAAGGCGAGGCTTTGCCTACCGAAGTCACGTGTCTCGAAAGCGTCGATATGAGCGAAGCGAAAGTCCTGCTTGTCGAGGATCAAAGTGCTCTGGCTCGAACCTATCAGGGGTTCCTGCGCGACGAACCTTACAATGTAGTGCATGTAGGTAGCGGCGCGGGCGCACTTCAGGCGCTGGAAGACATGCCGACTGCGATCCTTCTCGATTTGAAGCTTCCAGACATGAACGGCCTCGATATTCTCAAGGTCATCAGGGAAAAAGGCTTGGTGATGCCGGTAGTCGTCATCACTGCGCACGGGTCGATGCAAACCGCGATCGATGCTATGCGCGCAGGAGCGGCCGATTTCCTTGTGAAGCCGTTTACTGCTGAACGATTGAAGGTGACCTTAAAGAACGCGCTGGAAAAACAGGAACTCACTGCTGTCGTTCAAAGATATGAAAAGGAGATCGATCGTCGAAATTTCCAAGGATTCATCGGTTCCAGTTTGAAGATGCAGGCGGTCTATCGTGGGATCGAGAGTGCAGCAAACAGCAAAGCCACGGTGTTCTTTACTGGTGAGAGCGGTACAGGCAAGGAGATCGCTGCGCGCGCAGTCCATGATCTAAGTGGTAGGAAGGGGGCCTTCATTGCTTTGAACTGTGGGGCTATCCCGCGCGATCTTATGGAAAGTGAAATCTTTGGCCACGTAAAAGGCGCTTTCTCGGGGGCTCTGGCTGAGCGAGAGGGAGCGGCGCGGCAAGCTCACGGAGGTACGTTTTTTCTCGATGAAGTCTGTGAGATGGATCTGCAGCTGCAGACCAAGTTATTACGGTTTCTGCAAACAGGACAGTTTACCAAAGTTGGTGGAAGTATACTTGAAGATGTCGATGTTAGAATTGTCTGTGCTACCAATCGTAATCCCAAGACTGAAGTGCAGGCAGGAAGTTTCCGAGAAGATCTTTTCTATCGCCTTCACGTTATTCCCATTCATATGCCACCACTGCGAGAGCGAGGCGATGACATCATTGAAATTGCCGATTTTTTCTTTCATCGCTTTGCTAAGCAAGAGGGGCGAGACTTTGAGCGTCTTTCAGGGCCTGCCGAGGCGCTACTCCGCAGACATAGCTGGCCGGGAAATGTTCGGGAACTTGAGAATGTCGTCCGCAATGTGATTGTCATGAATCATGCGCCTGTGGTCGAGCCCGAGATGATGAGCACATTGACGTCTTTAACATGTGGAGAGCGCATTGAGGATCACGGGCTTGCAGGCGAGAACTCATCCGAAGCTCGATCGCTTGACCAGCTCGCAAAGAAAATCCGGCCGCTTTCAGAGGTTGAACGAGAGGCAATCGAGCAAGCTCTCGGCCTTTGCGGGGGGGATGTTCGCAAGGCAGCCGTGTTTCTTGACATCGCGCCTGCGACGATCTATCGGAAATTGAAGGCCTGGGCTGAACATTAGCAGGCCTTGCGCGCCGAAAAATGGTCGGGTCCGTCAGACCCGACGCAGCGCAAGCTGGCAGACATCGGTCCAGCCTACCTTGAAGCCTGCTTCGCAGTAGGCGAGGTAGTATTGCCATAACCGCTTGAACCGCTGATCGAAACCAAGATGCAGCATTTCGGGCCATGCGGCCGGGAAGCGTTGGTTCCAGGCCGCGAGGGTGCGGGCATAGTCCAGACCAAAGGTGGTTTCCGAAAGTTTCTGCAGGCCGGCACGTTGCAGCTGTTTCTGCAGTACCGTTGGCGACGGTAACATACCGCCTGGAAAAACATGGCGCTGAATGAAGTCAGCGCTTCGGCGATAGGTTTCATAATATCTATCTGCGATGGTGATGATTTGCAGTCCTATTGTGCCGTTCGGCTGCAGGATGTGCGAGAGCTTGTCGAAGTAGACAGGCCAATAAGACTCGCCAACAGCTTCGAGCATCTCAATCGAAGCGATACGGTCAAATCTGCCGTCAACGTCTCGGTAGTCCTGAAGACGAATTTCAACCTTGTCATTGAGGCCTGCTGCCTGAATGCGTTCAGCTGCAAAGGCATGTTGTTGATCAGAAATCGTGATCGCGGTGATCTTGGCGCCGACCTTGCGGGCAGCGAACTCCGCAAATCCTCCCCAGCCACACCCGACTTCCAATAAGTGATGCTCAGGTTCCAGCGAAAGTTTGTTGATGAGGCTCGCATATTTGGCTTCCTGGGCCGACTCCAAGGAAGCACCAGGCTTCTCAAACCTGGCCGACGAGTAGGTCATGCTCGGATCGAGCCAGTGCTGATAAAACGTATTGCCCAAGTCATAGTGAGCAAGAATATTCTGTCGACTACCTCGTTTGGAGTTCGGGCGAAAAAGATGACGTGCCCGCGCCAGCCATCGGAACCATGAGCGACCATAGAAATGCTTGCTATAAGCGTCTTCATTGAGCACTAGGAGTTCCAGGAGAGAGGGCAGGTCAGGGCTGTCCCAATCACCATCGAGATAGGCTTCAGCAAACCCAAGCGATCCGCCGACGGCGAACCGTCGAAGTGCTCGTAAGGAGTTTAGCTGCAGCACCGCATTCGGCCCGTCGCTGCTGCCTTCAAACTGCCGGCGTTCACCAATTGGCGTGATGAATTCGAGCCGGCCAAATTGTAGGTTCTCAGCAATACCGTAAGCCAGCGACATCAGGCGATCATCCATAGAGGTGTTCTTACCACCATGATTCCACCAGACCATCGACCATGCCTCCTTGTTTTTCTTAATCTTTCGCAATCCAAGCTATCGGAATTCGCTTCTTCTGGCGGCTAAACGCCTGATTACGGCTTCCCGACCTGTCGTGGCTGCAGACTTATGCCTTTTAGCCATAACCGCAGCGCTTGGTAGTGGATCGATGCAACGACCTTCTGTGATGAAAAGGGATGCATGAAAGCTTGAATGAGGAGTTGGCGGTCGGTCAAGGGCCTGCGGTTGCCCCGCATTGTGGCGACAAGAAGGGCACCAGCCTCGACATGTTCCGAGATACGAACGTCCAGATTGTTGCCGGGTTCGTTTAAGTTAAATCGGTAATTGGCTGAGGCTTGGATGAATGGCGAGACATAAAAATTCTTGTCGCAGCTCTGGTGAAAACGTCCCGATTTTGTCGGCTGCGGCGGCACGGCAAGAACATAAGCATGCTGCTCTCCAAACGTATTCTTGACTTCGTAGACGATCGCAAACGGGCGTTGCTCATCATCATAGCAATAGTAGATGCTGAGTGGATTGAAGACGTAGCCAAGGAATCTCGGCATCGCCAACAAGAAGATCCTGGCTGGTGACGCGCTCAAGCCTGCGGCCTCAAGTTCGGCCTCCACCCATGGGCGAAGTGACGTTCCGTTTCTCGGTCCGTGATCACCGTTGTCGAAAGAAAAGAGATTGAAGCGTCCAACAGAAAAAAACCGTAACCGGCGGTCGACTTCATGAAGGCGGTCGATATCGATCAAGAGCGTGGCCAATCTATAGACGAAGCGATGGCGCTTTGGCCTGATGCGATGATGCATGACGTGACCGACATAGAGGCTGGAGGAGACCATGCTCAATCTACGCCTGCAACGGCTTGGGCAGCGGTGGGATCTTCTCAAGGGATTGGCGCGCGTTCAAAGGTTTCACGTTCGGCCACCAGGGTGGTGCGACACCAAGGCAGGCCGCGACTTGAAGGCCGGACAACAAACCGTCTTCGTGAAAGCCATAGCCCCAATGGGCGCCAGCAAACCACAGCCGGTGACGTCCCTGGATTTCTGAAAGACGTTTTTGAGCATCGAGTGCCTTTTGATCAAACACCGGATGATCGTAGCGCATCGTTGTCACAAGATGATCAGGGTCTGGCTGATCAAGAGGGTTGAGAGAGAGCAGCGCTAGCCGATCGGTCTCCAACTGCTGTAGATGATTCATCCAATAGGTGACTGACACTTTGGTTTCTCTTGATCTGCTGCTGCTGGCCAGATAGTTCCAACTTGACCAGACTGCGCGGCGCTTCGGCATCAGTTTAGGGTCGGAATGCAGGAAGGTTTCGTTTGATTGATAGTCGAAAGCTCCGAGAACAGAGCACTCCGCGGCCGTAGGATCATTGATCAGGGCGAGCGCCTGATTAGCATGGCATGCTAGGACGACTGCATCGAATCTTTCAGTGTAACCATGACAGTCTTCCACGATGACCGTTTCGCTATCGCGTGAAATCCGACCGGCTCCTGTCCGTGTCAAGAGGCGGTCTATAAAAGATGCGGCCAACTTTTTGACATAGACGACAGAGCCTCCTGCGACAGTCCGCCATTTAGGCCGATCGTTGAGAGAAATCAGGCCGTGATTGCTAAAGAATTGAAAGAAGCTGCGGGCTGGAAAAGCCCTGATGCTTTCCAAATTGGCTGACCATATGGCTGCGCTCATCGGCAAAAGGTAGCGATTACAAAAAGCATTGCTGTAGCGGCCGCGACTGAGAAACTCGCCAATCGTCAGCGGTTCGGGCTTATCGTCTTCACGGAGAAATCGTGCGGCGGCGGCATTAAAGCGAATGATATCAGCAAGCATTCGGTGAAAGGCTGGACGTAGAAGGTTACTTTTTTGTGCGAACAACGTTCCGTAGGTTTCACTGCCCGAATATTCGAACCGCCCTCTGTCAAGGCTGACACCGAAGGACATGCTGCTCGATTTTGTTGGGACCCCGAAATGCCGAAAGAGAGCTGTGAGGTTGGGGTAATTGCGTTCGTTGTAGACAATGAAACCCGTGTCCACGGCCACATCGCCTGCATGCGTCGGCATCGAGACGGTGTGGCTATGGCCACCCGGCCGATCAGCAGTTTCATAGACAGTAATGTCATGGATCTTGTTCAAGAGCCAGGCACAGCTCAATCCGGCTATGCCGCTGCCAACAATCGCTATTCGCATCACGCCACCATTTAGTGGTGTGACCACATCATTTGGTTTATGCCGCGTTTTACAATTAGTTGGGCGTTCAAAGCGTTATGTTCCTCACCAACTGAAGTTTCCTATGTGGTCCTATATCAGAACTCTGATTGTCGGCAGCCGAACAGCCGGAACTCTGAGGGCTGACACGGCCGATTGCGATGTAGCCTGAGCCATTGGTCATGTCTCAGCTGTGGATACGTGGCAATGCTGACGTTGGATCAGCTGTCCTCGCCCAAATGCAGGGTTTTGTTTTCAACCGGCCGCACGTTCTATCTGTCGCTTGGCGACCATATGAATGCGGTCGTCGCCTAGTAGGTAGGCACGGTAGTCATCCGGAAACAGCGTGTCGACGGCAGGATCGAGGACATTGAGGCCGCCGGTATAGGCGCCGAAAGCGGGCAAGAGCACACGTCGATGATCGGAAACGAAGCAGGGACGCGACACACGGCGGCCGCGTGCCTTCACTCGCGCTTTCGGATGGAGGTGGCCGGTGATTTCGGCTTGTTCGGCCCGCTCGTTCGGCAGATGTCGAAAGATGATGCCTTTGATGGTGATCTCTGATGCTGACCTGCCTCCGAGATCAGATGGAGGCGAGGGGTCATGATTGCCAGAGATCCAGATCCACTCGTAGCGCGTCGTGAAATCCTTAATGTGCTGGCGATCGGTTGTGGACAGGCGGTCGCAGCCAAGGGAATCATGAAAACTGTCGCCGAGACTGATGACACGACCCGGCGACCAGCGTTCGAGAACTTCGGCTAAGCGTTCGATCGTCGCACGGCTGTCATAGGGCGGAATGACGGATCCTTTGCGGGCGAACGATGACCCTTTTTCCAGATGCAGATCGGCGATGACGAGAAGGTTCTCGTCCGGCCAGACGAGCGCTCCTGAGGGATCGACAATCAGGTATTGATGGGGAGCGTTGAGTGAAAGGCCCTGCACGTACCGATTTTTCGTTGAATGGTGAGCAATCACACCCCTAGCACGACCGTTCTAATCGACCCAAATGCTTTATTCCAACCTCACTTGGCATCCTGGCCCAACGCTTCCTCGATCAGTTCGTCGGCTGCCGCCGCAAGAACAGCCTCGTCAGCCTCGCCTGGGACGACTTCCTTTCCGATATCGAGCATGACAGGCAAAGCGAGCGGCGACAGCTTTTCGAGCATTTCGTGGCGAATTTTACCCTGAATGCTTGTCAGAAATGCCGCCAGACGATGAACGTCCAGGAGACCGACCGAGGCTTCGGCGTAGGTCGCTCGCAGCAGGACATGGTCAGGCTGGTATTTTCTCAAGACGTCGTAGATCAGATCAGAATTGATCGTAACCTGACGGCCGGTCTTTTCCTGGCCAGGATGACGGCGTTCAATCAGGCCAGCAACCACGGCGACGTTTCTGAATGTGCGCTTGAGAAGGCTGCTTTCCGCCATCCAATCTTCGAGCTCCTCGCCGAGAATGTCGACCTCGAACAGGGCCGCCGGATCGTCGACGGGCTCTAACCCCCAGATACAGAGTATGTAGTCGCTCGCGTTGAATCCGATCGGCTTCAAGCCGAGGCGCTCCATCCGTTTCGTCACCAGCATGGCGAGCGTCTGATGACCATTCCAACCGACAAAGGCATAGATGACCATGTAGAACCGGCCTCGCCTCGGGAAGGTCTCGATCAAGAGTTCGTCTGCTGCCGGCATTGACGAGCGGTCTTTTTGGGCTTCAAGCCATTCCAGAACCTGTTCCGGAAGATCGTGCCAGCTTTTGGGGTCTGCGAGATAACCTCGAACGCGTGACGAGAGATGGGTCGTGAACGGCATGCGCGTTCCCATGTAGCTGGGAACGCTGGGTTCCTTGCCGGCAGGCGCCAGCGTGACCTCTACCGTCGTTTCACGCATGCCCTGAAAGACGAGTGCACGGCCGGCGAACTGAAAGACGTCGCCGGGTGTAAGCCATTGAACGAACCATTCTTCGATTTCACCAAGGCTTTGGCGACGGCCCTTTTGGCGCACCTTCACCATCGGCTGCTCGACGATGGTTCCGATATTCATCCGATATCGCTGAGCGAGCTTCGGATGGGTCAGGCGCCAGCGTCCATCATTGTCCTTTCGAAGCCTGCGGTAGCGATCATAGACTTGGAGCGCATAGCCGCCGGTTGCGACGAACTCCAGGGCGGCATCGAAGTTTTCGCGCGAAAGATCGTGGTAGGGGTGGGCCGAGATTACCTCCTCGAAGAGAGCATCGGCATCGAAGGGACCAGAGCAGGCGACGCCGGTGATGTGCTGGGCAAGCACGTCGAGGCCGCCCGGATGCGGCGGAACACCATCCAGGGTTTCTTCATGGATCGCGTCCATCGCCGCCCGACACTCCAGGACTTCGAACCGGTTGCCGGGGACTAAGAGGGCGCGGCTTGGCTGATCGAAACGATGATTGGCTCGGCCGATGCGTTGCAGGATTCTGGAAACACCTTTAGGTGCGCCGATCTGAACCACAAGGTCGACATCGCCCCAGTCAATGCCGAGATCTAGAGAGCTCGTGCACACGATCGCTTTCAGACTGCCCTTCGCCATCGCTGCCTCGACCCGGCGTCGCTGTTCGACGGCTAGTGATCCATGGTGAAGGGCGATTGGCAGATTGTCCTCGTTCAGACGCCAGAGTTCGCGAAACATCACCTCGGCCTGAGCACGGGTATTCACGAACACCAGCGTGGTGTTCGCTGACTTGATGGTGTCGTAGAGGGAGGGGGCGGCGTAGGTGCCGTAATGCCCGGACCAGGGAAGTCTGCCTTCGGGGAGGAGAACTGACACGTCGGGCTCCGGTCCTGCTGCACCGAGCACCAGTTCAGCTTTTCGTCCGCCAAGGGACAGATAGGACAGGAGCTTATCTGGATCTTCGACTGTCGCGGACAGCCCGACATAGCGAGGTTGATCCGACAACCTGGAGAGCCGCGCTAGGCCGAGTGCCAGAAGCTGGCCTCGCTTGGCACCTGCAAGCGCATGGAGTTCATCGATGATAACGGTGCTAAGGCCTTGAAAAATTTTCGCGACGTCGGGGTAGGATAAGAGCAGAGCAAGGGACTCCGGGGTGGTTAGCAGCATGTCAGGCGGATTGGCTCGTTGCCGCTGACGACGATTTTGCGGCGTGTCGCCTGTCCTCGTCTCGACACGGAGATCGAGCCCCATTTCGTCGATCGGTGTCTGGAGGTTACGTGCGATGTCCGTGGTCAGCGCCTTCAGCGGTGAGATGTAAAGTGTATGCAGTCCACACCTCGCTTCCTTCCGGCTATCCAGATCGACCAGGCTGGGTAAAAAGCCGGCGAGTGTTTTTCCGCCGCCTGTCGGAGCGATGAGGAGCGTGGAACGGCCTTCCTTTGCTTCAGCCAGCATCGAGAGCTGATGAGTGTGTGGCTTCCACCCTCTCTTTTTGAACCACCTTTGGAATTTGGCGGGCAGCGATACGTTATTTTCAGGACGTGTTGCCAAGACCCTTCAATTTCTCCAGTTTGAGTACGTTTGGTGGGGCAGGAAGGCCGAACAGCAAGTCTGTCCGGCAGTGGAATTGTCAACATCCAACGGGCAAGGGGGGCGGGGATGGGCCAATTGGTCGATGGTGTCTGGACCGAAGAGCGGCTTAAACCGAAGACGGCCAATGGCGCGTTCCAGCGGGTGGATGCTTCCTTGCGCAATTGGATCACTGTGGATGGCAGCCCAGGGCCTTCAGGAGCGGGTGGGTTCAAGGCTGAAGCCGGCCGATACCATCTCTATGTCTCGCTTGCCTGTCCCTGGGCTCATCGAACGCTTGTCATTCGCAAGCTGAAGGGACTGGAGAAGTTGATCGGTGTCTCCGTGGTTCACTGGATGATGGCAGAGAACGGCTGGACCTTCGAGATCGGCGATGGCGCCACCGGGGACCCACTGTTCGGTGCCGGATTTCTGCACCAGATCTATACCCGAGCCAAGGCGGATTATACCGGAAGGGTTACCGTACCCGTTCTCTGGGATAAAGAGACGGGGACGATCGTCAGCAACGAATCGTCCGAAATCATCCGCATGCTCAACGGTCCCTTCGATAGCCTTGGCGCAACCGACGGAGACTACTATCCCGAGGTCAGCCGCCGCGAGATCGACGAGATCAATGACGTCATCTACGACACCGTCAATAACGGCGTATACAGATCGGGGTTCGCGACATCGCAAGAGGCTTACGAGGACGCTGTTCTCGCACTCTTCCTAACGCTGGACATGCTGGAAGCACGCCTTGCCGATCAGCGCTACCTCGTCGGCGATCAGATCACCGAAGCCGATTGGCGCCTCTTCACCACGCTGGTGCGGTTTGATCCCGTTTATTTCGGTCACTTCAAATGCAACCTCAGACGCCTCGTCGATTACGCCAATCTCTTCGCCTATACACGTGAGCTGTATCAATGGCCAGGGGTCGCGGAGACGGTCGATTTCCACAACATCAAGAATCATTACTACGCCAGCCACACATCGATCAATCCAACCCGGATCGTACCCAGGGGACCCGTCATCGACTGGACCCGACCTCACCAAAGGGGATAGCGGGGACGGCTATCCGGCCAGGCTCCCCTTGCAACGTGAAGAAGGCACTGTCACATAGACAGGCCGTATAATTGGAGGAAATAATGTCAGTCTTTTCAAAGCTCACCCCGACAACTCTTGGTGTGCTTGCCATGTCTCTTTCATGGGGCGGTGCTTCGATGGCGCTGGACATCGAGAAGGCGCATTCGTCGGCCGTGCAGAATTGTGTCAATTGGAACGGCGAAACGCAGGAATACTGCTCTTGTGTTCAAGACAAAGTCCGCGCTGGTCTCTCAAGCGACAGCTATGTGGCGATGATGGAGTTTGCTCAGGCTTACGAGGAAAATCGCCGGGCCGATCTTGCTGCCATGCAGGTCGACACCAAGCTATCTGAGGCGCTGGAGCCCGTCGATGCTGTAGTCACCGAAGCACAGCAGGCCTGCAGGAGCTGACCGACAAGCGTCTTTTGTCGTTCAGGTCACTTTGTTCTGTAGACATCAATCGATCCTGGCCAATTTCGCAAGGTCACTCCAAATGACCTCGATGGCATCGACGGCACCACCATGCTCCTGGTGGAGATGCTCGATATTGCCGAAGCTGCCTTCAAGCTTTCGATAGAAGGCAGCAGCGCGCTGGTTCCGTGCTGCGACATAGAGCGAGACCCGGTCATAGCCGTTCTTGATGAGACGACGGGCCGCCGCCTGCATGAGGCGTTGCCCGATGCCTTTGGATCGTTTGCCAGGCTCGACATGCAGATTGTCGATAAAGGGATCAGGCTTGCACCAGACAGTGATAAAGCCGCGTATACAGCCTTCATCGGCGATCAGCACGAGGTCATCGTCACTCGGACGAAGGGCCTCCCATCGGGCATGGAGATCGTCTTCGATCTCGTCATCCAGATAGGCGTCCGGCATGATCCCACGGTAGACGTTGCGCCAGCTGCGTATCTGAAGCGCTGCTAGCCCTGAGAATTCGGATTGCTCGGCGTCGCGAATGACAATGGGTGGGGATGTGATGTTGTCGGTCGGCATCAAGCTTACTCGATTTTCATCGCTGATAGGGCGACAGCTGCACCATGAGAATGCTTGCCATGATGATGGCAACGCCAAAACCGTCGAGCAAGCTTATGTTTTCGGCGAGCAGCAAGCTGGCGATGATGACCCCGAAGGCTGGGTTCAAAAAGTGGTAGGCGGCCGCCTGTGTTGCGCCAATTCTTTTGACCAGATGGAACCAGACTAACGTGGCGATCACACCGGGCACGATCGTGATATAAATGAATGCGGAGATCAGTGAGCCGGTGAGGCGGACTGTGGTTGGATCTTCCAGGATATAGACGATCGGTGCCAGACTTGCGCTGCCGACCAGCATCTGCAACCCGACAACCATCAAGAGGCCAGTGCCGAGGTCAACACCGCGCACGATCAGCGTCGCGCTCGCAAGCGCCGCCGCACCAATGATGCAGAGCAACAATCCAAAGGCGCTATCACCTGCCGAGATGCGGTTCGCCATGATCATGAGTACACCGGCAAAACCGATCACCAGACCGGTGAAGCCGAACCAGCTCAGTCGTTCTCGCAGAAGGAACCGACTGAACAAAGCGACGATCAGCGGCACGGAGCTTGCGATGATCGCCGCAAGGCCCGCCGGAATGACGGTCATCGCTTTGAAGTTCAGGCCGAGATAGAGGCTGTTTTGACAAAGGCCCAGCACCAGGATCGCGAACCAGCTTCGCCCTAGCCTCGGAAAACGCTGACCGAGCGCCAGCGCAATACCGATGGCAAAAACACCGGCCACAAGAAACCGGAATGTCAGAAGCAAAAATGGCGGTGCATCCTCCAGTGCCAGCTTGACCGCACTGAAGGCCGAACTCCACATCAATGCGAATCCGACGCCCATGATAACGCCGACGAGATCGATCCGGCGGCTGTCTAAGTCAGCAGCTTCGGCACTCATTGGTCGATCTCATGATCGGGACAGATTAATGCGATGGCGGGTACCACCTGTTGCAGCGATCGGGATCGGTCCTGCAACGACGAACGGCGCAGGCTCATCTGCAGGACGGTACGCGCAACCGTGGTGGAAGCCTATACCTATGTTGCGCTGACTCTCATCAGGATGATCATGAGCTTGGCAGGCACAGATCGTTTTTGCATCGTGCGATCAGCGCTCTTTGAGCATGGCGTTGACGGCCTCGACGACTTCCTCCGTTTCTGTAGCGGTTCGCCGTGTTGCCGTTGCCTTGAGAACGCCGCGGTTCAAGAAGGATGGAAACCAGCCGAAGTTGCGCACATTCCAGAGCTCCGTTGGCAGGACATCGGGATCAACCGGCGCATCGACCCGGTCCGTGCCAAGAATGTCCATCTCGCGGCGCGTCTCGGTATGACAGCTTACGCAGTCGGTGTTGAAGAAATGTGCGCGGGTTGGATCGGCGATGACGCTGACGATCTCCCGCATTCGCTCGGCATCACCGTCCGGAAACAGCTCGGCGGTGGAGACGCCATTCGCATTCTCGGGTGACGTCAGGCCAAGCGGGTTGTTGGGATCGACCTCGAACCTGCAGGTGATCGGATTGAGGTTATTGGTTCTGACGGCAGGCGAAACCGACGTTCCGCGCCGCGCGTCCAGCATTTGCGCGAAACGAAATCTATCCTGGCCGATCGCAGGGCTGGGCAGGGGAACGAAGCCTTCTCCTGCTGGATTTGGGGCCATAGCAAGGAAGAGCCAGGGCTCAGGAGCGTTTCTCGGCAAGCCCATAATCGCCATCGCACTAAGCTTCGACGGGTCAAGATGAGCATCGAGAAAGCCCTTCAGCTCATCTCGAAACGCGCTCCGTGTTGCGGCGCCTGCCTTGGCTGGATCAGCGGCGGGGTGAACACTTAACGGACCGTTCGTATCAATCGCCTCATCACTGATTTCGCCGGCGGCAAGCTTCGATTTGATGGCTGCAACGTCATCGACGATCCGGCGGAATTGGGTCAAGTCCGGTGCCAGACGGCGGGCGGGGCAGCCTTCAATGCGTTCAGCGTCAGACACATAATTATAGATCACATGCGCGGCGACGTCGTGAACTCTGCCGTTTCCGGTCACGGGTTGAAGGACGAGACGGATCTGGGCAGCCTGACCGAATTCCCTCTTGATATCGTCCGACAGGCCAGGGGCGCCGGGGTCGATGCGGATCGCTGCGACATGCCATACGGATTTGTCGGTGAAGGCGCTGATATCGATCCGCGATCCACCTCTACCGCTCACCACATCCTCGCCATCGACACCGCCGAAGTTCTCGGCGATCCCCAGATATTGCGTGAAGATACTATCCGGCCAAACCGACGCTCCATCAAAAGCCAAATCGGTGATTGCGAGGCCGGGATCGCCCGACGTTGGCGGTGGCAGGAGAATGGAGACGTCGTTGAGGTCGAGCTCCTCCTGCTGTGCATTCGGCTGCTCTGGCGGCGCGGTCGGTTCGTCACCTCCAGACTCTCCGGCATCGGCGGCGGGGTCAGTTACTGAATCACCCAGGCCCTCGGCAGGCTGACATGCCGACGCCATTATGGAGATGAGCAAAATGCACGTGAGATGGCGCAGCTCTAAAATCACGTCAATTCCTCCGGAATGCTTCAGCAGCCTGTGAATGGCGACCAAGATAGCCGCAGATCAATGAAGTCCAAGCAAAGGGCATATGCAGTGAAGTGCTTCACAGTCGTACCGGTTCCAAAGGCGAATTTCTGGTCGAACTTCGCAATGCCAGATATCGACGTCGTCCTTTTTAGGGCGTTGTGTGAAGCACTTCATAAACCATGATCGAAAACCACGCCTAAGGTGCCGCCTATCCCGCCGTCTTTCGCTTAGCGAGGTCGGTGATTTCACCACAGGAGCACTGCTATGAGCGATCACGGTAAATACGGCATGCCGACCAAGAAGAAAGGCCATGGCGTCAAAGGTTATTGGATCTATGGCGAAGGCTATTACGAGCAGGACGGCGGCGAACAGCCGAAGCCCGAGCCCAGCTATGGCGAGAAGCCACAAGTGCCGGACGGGATGATGAAATTCTGCCGCTTGTTCCCGGATCTCGAGAAGTTCCGGCCGACACGCGAAGATCTCGAGCCTCTCGGATTGGCGATGGCCGACTTCGACGAGCCCAATCCGGTCGACAACCCGCCCGATTCACCCATTCCCGCTGGGTTCACCTATTTTGGCCAGTTCGTCGACCACGACATCAGCCGGACGCCCGATAACCAAGATCCCGAGATAACGATTCCGACGATCGATCCAGATACGCTCCCCACCGTGCGCACACCTGCCCTCGATCTCGATGCGCTCTACGGCGAAGGTCCAGGCGCAGCCACTTTCTACCAGCCCGACGGCGTTCATCTGACGGTCGGCACGGCCGACGAGGAAAGCTTCGGCAATGCACCGGAGCTGCCGAACGACCTGCCTCGGGTCGAGTCGAAGGACAAGGTGCCGATGACAGCCAACATCGGCGACAACCGCAATGACGAGAATCTCGCGGTCGCGCAGACTCATCTCGCGATGATCAAGTTCCACAACAAGGTTGTGGACGACAATGGCCAGCCAAACGATTTCGAGGGTGCCCGCAGGGTCGTCCGTCAGCACTATCAGTCGGTCGTCTGGCACGATTTCGTCAGCCGGCTGGTCGATCCAGCAATCTTCGCCAAGATCGAGAAGAACGGGCGCGAATGGTTCATTCCTGATGGCCTCGCCAATCGCGACGACCTGTGCATGCCGGTCGAGTTCTCGGTCGCCGCCTACCGCATTGGCCACACCATGGTCCGGAACGCCTATGAGTGGAACCGGGTGTTCAACTCCGCCGGTCCGAATGCGACCTTGCTGCTGCTGTTCCAGTTCAGCGAGGGATCCGGCAATCTTTCACCGAATCCGGAAGGCGCGGGCAATCCCCGTCTGCCAGCCAATTGGGTTGCCGACTGGCGGCTTCTGCATGATCTTGCCGCGGTCGATCCTACCCTCATGAACCCCAACTTCAACATGAACCTCGCGCGGCCGCTCAACACCAGGCTTGCAGCCGGTCTCGGCGACCTCGTCGAATTCCGGAGGCTGGGTGTCGAAGACGCCCTCCGCAACCTCGCCGTGCGCAACCTCATTCGTGGCGCTCAGCTTGGCTTGGCGACCGGTCAGGACGTCGCGGCGAAGATCGGCGTGCCAGTACTGACGCCAGCCGAACTGACATCCGGTCCGCACGGGCAGATCATCGGTGACAAGGGTTTCGACACACGGACGCCGCTCTGGTTTTATGTGCTGAAGGAAGCCGAGGTGCAGCATGGCGGCCAGCATCTCGGTGACGTCGGCAGCACGATCGTTGCCGAGACGTTCCACGGGCTGCTCGACCACAGCGAGGACTCGATCTTCCACGAGACGAACTGGGCGCCCAGTCTGCCTTCCGCCAGCTCGGACAAGTTCACCATGGCGGACCTGCTGATCTATGTCGACGACATCAATCCACTCGGCGAGAACCTGACGTCGTAGCCGTGTCGTCGTCTTATGGTTGCCTGCCATCGGGGCGGCTGCGTGCCGCCCCATTTTTTGGTCACGCCAGGATGATTGCCCCGGCGTTCGCGAGCGCGTAAATCTCCGCCTTGCTGTAACCCAGGGCTTCGAGAATCTCGATCGAATGTTCGCCAATGGCAGCCGTCGGGAATTGAGGATCGGGCGGCTCGTCGCTGAACTTCAGCGGATTGCCTATATGCTCCCAGCCAAGCGTGTCCTCGACCACCATCGCTCTCGCCCGTGCTTGAGGATCGTCCAGAGCTTCTCTTAGGTTCTGCACCGGCGCGAACGCGATATCCTTTCCCACCATCCAGGCGATCCACTCTGCTTGATTTCTGGTGATGAATAGTTCCCTCAGGAAGGTGCGCACGGGCGCTTGTGCCTCTCCCGGCGGAAGTTTGCAAAGCTCAACGAGATCGGGACGATCGAAAGCGTTCAGGAGGTTCCCGGCAAACTTGATCTCTGCGCCGCCGAGCACAATGAAGCGGCCGTCCTTCGTTTCGTATATATTGAGCATCGCCTGGCCACCCCAGGTTCTCTCATCCTTCACGACGGGCGGGCGCTTTTCGACCATCGGTGGTCCGAGATTGTTGGGGATGGAGGCAAGCAGGGCATCCATCATGGCGAGATCAAGATAGTCACCTTTCCTCGTTTTCTCGCGGCGAAACAGCGCCATCATGATCCCGGCCAGACCCATATTGGCGACCAGCATATCGGCAGTAGCGACGCCGGCCATCGTCGGTTTGCCGTCCATACCTTCGTTTACCGACATGGTGCCGGCCATCGCCTGCACGGCCGGGTCGTGAGCTGCTCGGCCGGCATAAGGCCCTGTTTGACCGTAAGCGGAGAGGGACGCATAAATGATCCGCTTGTTTCGCCCACGCACTGTATCGGCTCCAATGCCGAGGCGGTCGACGACGCCAGGGCGAAAGGCTTCAACGAAGACGTCAGCGGTATCAGCGAGGCGAAGCAAGATCTCTACGCCGGCTTTGTGTTTCAGGTTGAGCGCCACGCTCTTCTTGCCGCGATGCGTGTTGGCGAAATAAACCGATACACCGTTCCGCTTAAGGCCGATTTCTCGGTTCGGCTCACCGCCAGGTGGTTCAATCTTGATCACTTCGGCACCGTGGTCGGTCATCATCTGAGTCATGGCCGGGCCGGGAAGAAAAAGGGAGAGATCAACGACGCGAATGCCTTCCAGTTTCATTTTTTCGCACTTCTCTCAGACTGGATGACGGTCGATCAGCTGCTTCGCGATGATGATCCGCTGGATTTCGTTCGTCCCTTCACCAATGCACATCAGCGGGGCGTCCCGGTAGTAGCGTTCGATGTGGAATTCTTTCGAATAGCCGTAGCCGCCATGGATGCGCATGGCCTCCAAGCTGTTATCGACCGCCGCTTCGGAAGCATAGTATTTCGCCATGCCCGCTTCCATGTCGCAACGCTCGCCGCGATCGTAGGCCTCTGCGGCGGACAGCGTTAACAATCTCGCTGCCTCCACTTTCGTCGCCATCTCGCCGAGTTTCAGCTGGATCGCCTGATGCTGCGAGATTGGCTTGCCGAAAGTCTTGCGCTGCTGTGCGTATTTTACTGAATCCAAAAGTGACGCATTGGCCAGACCAACGCCACGCGCCGCGACGTTGATGCGGCCGATTTCCAGGCCGCCGAGTGCGTGATGAAAGCCGTGCCCTTCCTCGCCGCCGATAAGGCGATCCGCCGGAATACGGAAGTCCTCGAAGATCAGTTCTGCAGAATCGATACCGTGATAGCCCAATTTTTCGAGTTTACGGCTTGCCCGAAATCCGTCGCCTTTCTCAGCGATGAACATCGACATGCCCTTGTGACGCGGCTCTGCCTCGGGGTCCGTCTTGACCAGGAGTGCGAAACAGGAACCTTCGATGCCGTTCGAGATCCAGGTCTTGGTGCCATTGATCACATAGTCATCATCATTCCTGACAGCACGTGTTCGGATCGCCTGGAGATCCGTTCCGCAATCCGGTTCGGTAAGGGCCAATCCGCCACGGATTTCTCCGGTGGCGAAGTGTGGCAGGAACTTGTTTCTTTGTGCTTCGGTGCCGAAACGTTGCACGGCCGCCGCCATGATCAGATGTGAGTTGAAGATGCCGGTAAGCGACATCCAGACCTCGGAGATCATCATGACGATGCGCGCATAGCTTCGCGCTGAAAGGCCAAGCCCGCCATAGTCCTGTGAGATGGTGGCGCCGAAGAGGCCAAGCGCCTTCATCTGCTCGACCATCTCTGCTGGATAGATATCGCCATGCTCGAGTTCGAGTACCTGCGGGCGCACCTCACGTTCGAGCCACTTCTCGATGGCGTCGAGCATCTGGCGCTCGTCAGCTTCGGTGAGTGCCGTAGCGTCCTCTTTTTGCGTCATGTCTTGCCTCTCGCCTCGTTTTCCGAAAACGGTTCCGCAGCTGCAAAACGGGTCGCGATGTCCCGTCGTGTCGCGATCCAGACATCGTTATGAGAACGCACATGCTCGATGAACCGTTCCAGGTAACCGATGCGGCCGGGCCGCCCGATCACGCGAAGATGCAGGCCGAGCGACATCATCTTGGGTGTGCTTTCGCCCTCGCGATAGAGCCAGTCGAACGAGTCCACGGCATATTGCAGCCAATCCGCCGGCGTGTAGGCGGGCGCCGTCCAAAGCTTCATGTCGTTGGTGTCGAGTGCATAAGGCATGATGACGATCGGCTTTCCGCCTTCGGATGACCAGAACGGCAGGTCATCGCTGTAGTCATCCATATGATAGAGAAATCCGGCTTCGACCAACAATCGACGGGTATTCGGAGACAGCAAATAACGCGACAGCCAGCCCGCGGGGCGGGTGCCTGTACTTTGTTCGAGGCTAGCCACAGCACTTAGGATGAACTCTCGTTCGGCATCTTCGTCCATCTGGAATTGATGGACCCAGCGATGACCGTGGCAGCAGACTTCGTGGCCGTCGGCGATGATCGCCGCCGCGAGATCCGGTGCGCGCTCAAGGCTAACAGCGGCGGCAGTGACCGTTGCTTTGATGTCATGGGCTCGGAGTAGACCGAAGACGCGTGGCGCGCCGGCCTTGATGCCGTAGCGGTAGTTGCTTTCATTGCCGAGATTGCGAATGGGTTTTTTCAGAGTGACGCCCAGTTCGTCGACGGGCTCTGGACCGCGGTCGCCGTCCTCGACCGACATTTCCGCACCTTCCTCGACATTGACGACAAAGGATAAAGCGATGCGCGCATTGTCAGGCCAGGTGAGATGGGCGGTCATGCTGGTTCTCCGCGCGGCAGATCGGGACGATGGAAATCAACCATGGTTTCCATCGTTGCTGCCGCGTTCAGTACAGCGCGGTCGGCGCCGCGCGGTCCGACGATCTGAAGCCCGATCGGCAAGCCGTTACGGTTGAATGCGATCGGCAGACTGACGGCAGGGGCGCCGGCAAAATTGGCGAGTGCGGTCAAATCCGCCTGGTTCGATGGCGCTGGTTGGTCGAAAGGGAAGGCGGTCTGCGGTGCTGTTGGCATGAGCAACAGGTCGGCGGTCTGAAACAATCTATCGAACACACTGTCGATTTGCCTGATCGTCTTTTCGGCGTTGATCAGACGATCGCTTCCGGCGTTAGCACCGTAGTCGAGAAGGCTCGTGAACGCCTTCGAGAATGCCGAGGGATAGAGATCACGATCGCAAAGATAGTGATCGGCGGCTTCGGCTTCGGTGAGGAGCAAGCCGGCGCGGCGCGCTTTTGCGGGGTCCCAGCCGTCAAGGTTAACCTCCGCCACTTCGATGCCTGCACCAGAAAGCATGTGCAGAACTCCCGCGAAAGATAGCTCCACGTCTTCGCTGAGATCGACCTGTTCGACATTGGCCAGACAGGCGAGGCGCATGTGCGATAGATCGATCTCGATCGCTGATGGTTGACGCTCCGTCAGTACGGCGTCGAGTAAACAGAGATCGGCAACCGATCGCGCCAAGGGACCGACCTGGTCCAGATCTCGATAGAGTGGTTCGATGCCCGTATTGTCGATAACGCCTTTTCCGGGTTTATATCCGGCAATGCCGCAATAGGCGGCAGGCAGTCGGATAGAACCCATCGTATCGGTTCCAAGAGCGACCGGACAAAGACTTGCTGCAACGGCCGTTGCCGAGCCACCGGACGAACCGCCGGGCGTAAAATCATGACGCCAGGGATTGTGGGTTCGACCAAAATGTGGATTGTCATTGGTCGCGCCGAGCGCGCCTTCATGCATGCTGGTATGGCCGAGGATGACAGCCCCGGCACCGCGCAAACGACGGACAATTGCCGCGTCTTTTTGTGCCGATCGTTCGCCGCGCTTGCCGAGGCCGCTTCGCGTGATTAGCCCCTCGATGTCGATATTATCCTTCACCGCGATCGGGATGCCGTCCAGTGGTCCCAGCCGGTGCTTTCTGGCATCGCTGGTCTTGGCCTGTTCCTTCGCCCGTTCAAGGTCGATATGACGAAAGGCGTTGAGCATCGGATCCCATCGCTCGATGCGCCGATGGTATGACTCGAGCAGATCCAAGGCCGATAGCGCTCTTCTGGCCAGCTGATCCGATAGTGTCACCAGATCCCACGTAGTGGCATCGCTCACGACAGCAACCTGATCGGCTTTTGTCGAGAGTCGATTCCCGTCAGGTCAGCCGTCTCCCCGGGGCCAACCATCTCAATGCCGACCTCGACGCCGAGTTTTTGCCGGAGGAAGACCGCGAGATCTTGTTCGACCTCGGGGTCGCCTGGGACTCCGGCCTGGACTTCGATGACGACGGTCATCTCGTCTCGGTGGTTTTGCCGATCCACACGACAGATATACTCACCCAGTGCCGCAGGGTGCTCCAGGAGATGCGCGCCGATCGACGTGGGATAGACATTGACACCGCGCAGCTTGACCATATTGTCGCTCCGTCCCTGAAAGCCGGCGATGCGCATCAGATTGAGGTCTCCTCGTCCCACCAGAGCGGTCGAGACGTCCTTGGTATCGAAGCGGACGATTGGATAAACAGTCGTCTTGAACAAAGTCGTCACGCAAATATTGCCAAGGTGGCCCGCGGCCACCGGCTGGTAGCCTTCGGGATCGAGCAACTCGACATAGTGGGCGTCTTCGAAAACGTGGAGGCCGTTTTGGTCAGGCCCTTCCGTCGCGATGACGCCGGTGTCGCCCACGCCGTACCAGTCGAAGACATCGGCACCGCCCCACATGGCCGAGACCTCATCGCGGTCGTCCTGGCCGATCTGACCGGAGATCATACGGACGTTCAGATCGGCGGGATCGATGCCTTCCTGTCTGGCGACATCCGCCAGGCGTTTGAGGTAGTCGACGAAACCGAGCAACACGGTCGCGCCAAAATGCCGTATGAGCTGCACTTGCTGCGCCGATGGCGTTTCGAGGCCGGTGCCGGCCGGCAGAAACAGGGCCTTGGTGAAATGCAGAACGGCTTCGCGAATATAGTGGCCGCCATTCACCATGCCGAAGCCGTAGACGGCGTGAACGATGTCGTCGTCGGTGAGACCCTGCAGCCGATAGGCGCGCGCCAGGAGCAGGTTTTGCACTTCGCGATCCCAGGCGCCGAAGAACAGCGGCTGCGGCGCGCCGGTGGTGCCGCTGGTGGTGTGGAAGACCACGCTTGAATGTCCAACGCCGCCGAGTGACTCGAGCCCATGATAATCCCCGAGCGGCGGTGCCGCTTCGACGCTCGCCATCAGGTCTGCCTTGGAAAAGGGCGGCAGTTTTTCGATATCGTCGAGACCTTGTATATCGCCGGGCTCAATGCCTGTCGCCGACCAGCGCCGTCGATAGAACGGCACCTGCCAGGCGCGTTCCATCACGTCGGCGAACCGGCTTTCCTGGAGATTTCTCAGCTCATCACGGGAGAGCTTGGCTGGACCGTCGAGAAACGCCTGACCGATGGGATAGTCACGCGTGATTTTGGCTAGCCGCGCTTCATCAAAATATGTGCTCATGATGTAGGTGCGATCATGAGGTCGACCAGCGCTCGCACGTCGGCCAGACTTTCCAGCTCATCGACGAGGGTGATCAGCTTTTCGGCATGATCGATGGGCAGTGGACGAGCGGCGATCGACCAGTTTCGCTGGAATTTTTCTAAGTGAGCATCGCGCGTCATCGGCTTTTGCGGATTGCCGTAGACGACGTCCATGGTGATGTTTCTGGCTTCGCCGCTTTTCAGGGTAATGGATACTGTCACCGGCGTCAGGGCATTTCTGTCGGGATTGTCGTCGATCTCGACGACAATCCGTCGGCCTAGTGCCAGCCTTCGCTCGTCGCGAAGGGCGTCAGGTCGAAAACTTGAGATGGTGACCTCGTTGTCGATCAGAGCCGACGCTAGTACGAAGGGGGCCGACAGGCGCGCATAGTTCGCTTCCATGGCATCGGTGATCGGTCGGCCGACGAGTTGAGCGGTAAGAGACGGTACGCGGCAGGTCACGCTGTCCACCTCATCCGCCTCGAAACCATGTTCGCGCTTCAAAGTCAGGAGACCATCGAGAACGCCGTGCGTTGCGCGGCCGGAGGGGAAGGGCTTGTGGGCGATCTCCTCGATGCGCCAGATCTTGCCGAGAGCATCGATGCTGGATGCCAGATCGTAATCGCCTTCGAACAGTCGAAAAAAACCGAACTCGCCTTCAAGGACTGAAGCCGGTGCAGTGAGGCCGCGCTCGGCCATATCGACGGCAGTGATGGTGTTGCGTGCGTTGAAGCCCATCTGCATGGCAAGCATGACGCCGCCGTCCACATGGGCCTGCATGGTGCCCGAAAGTTGGGCGAGCACGATGCCGAAGGCGTTGACCAGCGTGTCTTGATCGAAGCCGCGAAGCTTGCCGAGTGCTGCGACCGCACCGAAGGCGCCTGCGGTCGCCGGCCGGAAAAAACGAAGCCCGGCCTTCGAGGCGACGCCGATGTGGGCTGCGATGTCGACACCGAGGGCGGCCGCCGTGATCAGTGAATTTCCATCGACATCGCCGGTCCGTTCGGCTTCGGCCATGATGGTTGCGAGCGGCACTGTCATGGCGTGAACGACCGCACCTTCATGCACACAGTCGAATTCTGAATTATGCATCTGGTAGGCGTTCACCATCGCCGCCGCCGAGGCGGGCAGGCGATCACCGAAAACCCAGGCGCGCGCATCGTCACCGTTGCCTTGGACACCGGCACTCGTGATCAGACCATCGAGCCAGGGGCCGGCACTGCCGGCGACGCCGACACCAAACCCATCAAGGATAAACGTCTTGGTGGCCTTGGTTGCCGTGGTGGGCAGGTCTGCAAAGTTGGTATTCGCCACATGAAGGGCGAATGCGTTAATGCCGTCTTCGGTCATTATTCTTCAGGCTCCCTGCCGAATCAGTCCGGTAGCCGGTGTCATCGCAGATCCCGGATGCGTTTCGCTTTGCCGCCGGAACGCTCGACCTTGCCGGGTTCTGCAACGATGACGGCACTGCTTATCCCGATCCTGGACTTGATGTGGTGGGAAAGGTCGGTGGCAGCTTTCGATCGTGTCGCTTCATCGGCAGTATCCGCCCGTGCCTCGACGATGACCTCGAGTGTGTCGAGCGGGCCGTCTTTGCCGAGTTCGAGAACGTAGTGGGGCGAAAGACGCTCGTTCTCGAGGATCAGTTCCTCGATCTGCGAAGGGAACAGGTTGACGCCTCGGATAATCAGCATGTCGTCGGACCGGCCGGTGATCTTCTCCATGCGGCGCATGGTTCTCGCCGTGCCGGGCAGCAGGCGGGTGAGATCACGGGTGCGATAGCGGATGATCGGAAAGGCTTCTTTGGTAAGGGACGTGAACACCAGCTCGCCCTTTTCGCCGTCCGGCAGGACCTCCCCGCTGACCGGATCGATGACCTCTGGATAGAAGTGATCCTCCCAGATATGGAGCCCGTCCTTGGTCTCGACACACTCGTTGGAAACACCCGGCCCCATGACTTCGGAAAGCCCGTAGATATCGACGGCATCCATATCGAAACGCATCTCGATTTCAGACCGCATCGCCTCGGTCCAGGGCTCAGCTCCGAATATCCCAACCTTCAGGGAGCAAAATCGAGGGTCCACGCCCTGCGCGGTGAACTCGTCAGCGATCGCCAGCATGTAGGAAGGCGTCACCATGATGATGTCGGGCTTGAAATCACTGATGAGTTGCACCTGGCGTTCGGTCATGCCGCCGGACATCGGCACGACGGTGCAGCCGAGACGCTCGGCTCCGTAATGGGCTCCGAGGCCGCCGGTGAACAGCCCATAGCCATAAACCACGTGTACGAGGTCGCCGCTGCGACCGCCCGATGCACGGATCGAGCGTGCGCAGACGTCCGACCAGACGTCAATGTCATGCTGGGTGTAGCCGACCACCGTCGGCTTGCCGGTGGTTCCGGATGATGCATGGATACGCGCGAGCTTCTCCCTGGGCACGGCGAGCATGCCGAAGGGGTAGCTTTGGCGAAGATCGTCTTTCATGGTGAAGGGGAACTTGCCGAGATCCTGGAGCGTGTTCAGATCGTCCGGGCGTACGCTGGCCTGGGCGAAGGCCGTCTTGTAGTGCGGAACGTTCTCGTAGGCGTGCTTGAGGCTCCAACGCAGCCGGGTCAGCTGCAGCGCTTCGATCTCGTCACGAGATGCGATCTCGATGGGATCGAGTTCATGCTTTTCCGGTGGACGCGCGCGCATGATCAGCCTTCCGCTTTCGTTCGACGTTCTCAAGTTCTAGCTTGATCGACGAGGGCTCGTCGAGCCGCGGAACGGCCTGTATGCTTGAAGTTGGCCGTTGTTGCGGCCCACCCTCAGGGCGGAGGAGCATGAGATATGGATTTTCGCGCGAGCCTTTTGGTTGCTCTGCTCATCACCTGTCAGAGTGAGATCGCAATGGCTGATCAGCCGGATGTCGCGGAGAGGGTTTTGAACAATCGGCTGAACAACCTCGAAAGTCAGGCAGTTCAGCGGCAGGGACGAGAACGGCGACCTCAGGATCTCCTGGCGCGTCAGGATGACAGGATAGCCGGCCAAGCGTTGAATGCGCTCAAGACCAGACGCTTGAGAAGTACCGGTGTTCCCTTGCTCGAACGGAAGCTCTCTCGAAGCCGGAGGCCTGTCCGAACCTTCGGTCGTCGATAGGGGGCTTTCCCAAAGGCGTGACTGCTATTTTAATCAGGGCAGGCTTAGGAAACGAGCACATAATATTGGGAGGAAGCCGTCTTGACGACTAGTGTCATCGATACGCACCAGCATCTGATCGAAACCGATCGTCTGAGTTATATATGGCCAGAGAGGATCGATGTCCTCGCCGGCCGTGCCTTCACCTATAGCGACTACCTGGAAGCGAGTTCTGCTACCGGTATTGATCGATCAGTTTTCATGGAGGCGGATTGCGAGAACTGGAACGCCGAGACCGATCTGGTGCTGGAGATGGTCGCCGACCCATCGACGATGATAACCGGTGTCATCGCCAATGCGCGGCCGGAGCAGGTTGATGGGTTCGATGCATGGCTTGAGCGGGTTGCCGACACCGATGTGGTTGGCCTTCGCCGAATTCTTCATGAGACGACGGACGATGTGTCGCAAAGTGATGTCTTTCGCGCCAATCTGAGGAAGCTCTCCGGCCGGAACCTGACCTTCGACATCAATTTCCTGGCACGGCAACTGCCGATCGCTGCTGACCTCGTGCATGCGGTCGACAATGTTCAGTTCATTCTCGATCATTGCGGTGTGCCGGATATCGAAGGCGGCGACGACGCTGCCTGGCGTACCGACATCGAGACTTTGTCAGAATTCCCTAATGTCGCCTGCAAAATCTCTGGGATCACGGCCTATTGCGCATCCGGAACGGCGACGCTCGAGACACTGCAGCCCTACATCGAACATTGCATTGCGTGTTTCGGCTGGGATCGCGTGGTCTGGGGTAGCGATTGGCCGGTATGCAACATCAATTCGAGCGTGAGGGATTGGATGGCGATTTCGAGAACCGTAGTCGCAAAAGAGGACGCATCAAATCAGGAAAAGCTTTTTCGATCGAATGCGATACGGCTTTATGGCCTTCGCGATATCGACAATGGCAGATAAGGCTGCTGTTGGTTGCAGCCGGCTACGATCGAGAGGCATGGGCGCCGCTCGATAGAAATCCTCAGTGGGCTGCGCTCAGCGTAAGAAACGCCACGAGCGCTGCGAAGATGAGGATAAGCACGAAGGTGCCGGTAAAAACCTGAAACGGCGTCATACCCGAAGAACCCCAACGCTGATGTCGATGCGTGTTCGCATCGATCGGAAGATTTTTCAAAGGCCGGGCTCGAAGATCCTTCGACCTCGATCCAACAGCCACCATCCCTGTCTACAAAACCTTCGGCTGTCGGGGCAAGCCTGAACTCGCCGGCCTCACCAGAACGCAGCACCAGTCAAGTTGCATAGAGGCTTGGTTTTACCATGGTCCTGACTGGCTCCGCCTGGCCGGTGCCGATCGATCGGATGACGGCATCGGCGATGGCAAGCGATCGATAGCCATCCCAAGCACTCGGGCCAATCGGCCGACCTTGCCCTAGTGATTGCACCCAGGCCTGCAGTTCATCGACATAGGCCTGCTCGAAACGAACCAACCAGTCCGGGGGAATGTCGATCGAGCGGACGCCCGAGCGCCAAAGCGTAGCACCTGAATGATCGGCACTGCGCACCAGACCTCCTTCTCCGCTGATTTCGACCAGGACTTCATAGCCATATCCCGAATCGGCATTGACCTCGATCGTTCCCACCGCACCGTTCGCGAAATCCAGCTGGATCAGCAAGAACCGGCAACTGCCCGGATCGTCGTCCGATGCTGGAACATGACTGGCCATCACCTTCGCAATATCATCCTGCATCAGCCAGCATGCGGAGTGAAAGTCATGGACGGCTGAATTGGTGGCGACATCGGTGATCGTTCGCCTGCGGCCGGGCACAAAATTATTGTGTACGCCGCGAAACATCAGGGGCTTGCCAATGTCGTTTCGCTGCAGAGCCTCCAGGACAGACAAATGAGCGGGATCGTAGACTCGCATGAACCCGAGGTGGATACATCTCTCGCCCAGCTCAGCCTCGGCCTTGACCACGGCGGCAGCGGTTTCAAGATCCGCTGCCAACGGCTTTTCACAAAGGACTGGCTTCCCAGCCTTCAGACAGGCGAGGGCCAGATCCGCATGGGTGCGATCAGGCGAGGCGATGATCAATGCATCAATATCAGGATCATTGATCAGTGCGAAGGCATTGTCGAACACTCTCGGCGCTCCGCAATCCTTCGCCAATGCCAGGGCACGCTCGCTGTCAATGTCCATGAGGGCGGCCAGTTCAGCACCTTTTGTCGATCTGGCAAGATTGCGTGCATGCCTGCCTCCCATGCCACCTGTGCCGATCACACCGACCCTCGGCTCTCCAGCCATCGTTCCTCTCCTGGTCTGATGCCCTTCTGACGATGAGCGCCCAGCTCTTAAACGGGCTACCAAGTCGTAGGGCCCGGCCTCAGCACGCTGATCAACAATCTTCATTCCAAGTTGTCGACCAGGCATGAAAGCGTCTATATCAAGGCCCGAGACGATGTATCGTCGGCAGACGGTGCGTTAATTTCAACCTTCATTCATGTGACTGCCCGTGCTTGACCTCAAATGGTTGCGAGACCATGCGCTGGACCGTGCTCTTGCACGTCGCGGCGCCGCAGCTGCGGCCAGGATGATCATCGATCTCGATGAGACCGTCCGCCAGCTGCAAACTGACATTCAGGAAAAACAGGCGCGCCGCAATGCGCTGTCGAAAGAGATCGGCAAGCTCAAGTCATCCGGGGGTGATGCCGATGCAGCGATGGCGGAAGTGGGTAGTCTGAAAGAAACCATTCAGACAGGCGAGGATGACCTGCGCACACGTATGGCGGCGTTGGATGACGTTCTTTCAGGGCTTCCGAACGTCCTGGACGACGATGTGCCCGAGGGGCCGGACGAGAGTGCCAATGTCGAGGTGCGCCGCCTGGGATCGCAACGAAATTTTTCCTTCGAACCCAAAGAGCATGACGACCTCGGTGCGCCCCTTGGCATGGACTTTTCGCGTGCTGCCAAGATGTCCGGCGCGCGCTTCGTGACCATGTTTGGCGGTCTTGCCCGGCTGGAGCGGGCGATTGCCTCGCTCATGCTGGACATCCAGACCAAGGAAAACGGCTATCAGGAGGTTTCGGTTCCGCTGCTGGTTCGAGATGAAGCCGTCTACGGCACCGGTCAGTTGCCGAAGTTTGCCGAAGATCTGTTCAAGACGACCAACGGCCATTGGCTCATCCCCACCGCTGAAGTCGCGCTGACCAATTTGGTGGCGGGAGAGATTCTGGATGCGAGCGAGCTTCCGCTTCGTTTCACTGCCTATACGCCCTGTTTCCGTTCCGAGGCGGGTTCCGCGGGCAAGGACACCAAGGGTATGATCCGTCAACATCAGTTCACCAAGGTCGAGCTGGTCAGCATTACGCATCCGGAAAGATCGGTCGACGAGCATGAACGTATGACCGCCTGTGCGGAAATGGTGCTGGACCGTCTTGAATTACCCTATCGGGTCATGGTGCTGGCGTCGGGTGATACCGGCTTCGGTGCGCGAAAAACCTACGATCTCGAAGTATGGCTGCCAGGACAGGGGCGGTATCGCGAGATCTCCAGTTGCTCCAACTGCGGTGATTTTCAGGCGAGGCGCATGAAGACGCGCTTTCGTGACAAGGGCGAGAAAGGAACGAGCTACGTGCATACGCTGAACGGCTCCGGCCTTGCGGTCGGCCGCACGCTGGTCGCTGTTTTGGAGAACTATCAGGAAGAAGACGGCAGCGTGATGGTTCCGACGGCGCTTCGACCTTACCTGGATGGCATGGAGCGGATTTCCCCTCATGGTTGAGCGGTCTCGAACATCCAGGAACTCGCTCGACAGGTCGACTCGAATCCTGATCACCAATGACGATGGCATCAATGCACCGGGTCTGCGCGTCCTTGAACGCATCGCGCGGACGCTGAGTGATGACGTTTGGGTCGTGGCGCCCGAGACCAACCAGAGTGGAGCATCTCACTCTCTGACGCTGCAACGGCCGCTGCGCGTTCGAAGTTACGGCCTTGACGACAATTGGTACGCTGTCGACGGAACGCCGACCGACTGTGTCCTTCTCGCCGTGCGCTCCATCATCAAGGACAAGCCGATCGATCTCGTGCTTTCCGGCGTGAACTGGGGTGGCAATCTCGCCGATGATGTGACCTATTCGGGGACGATTGCCGCTGCGATGGAAGCGACACTCTTCAACATCAAGGCCTTTGCACTGAGCCAGGTTTTCCGCGGGCATCATGACATTCGCTGGGAGACGGCGGAACGCTTTGCCCCAGACCTCATCAAAACCCTCTTCCCGCTGGATTGGGCTGACGATTTGCTGATCAATCTGAATTTTCCAGATTGCAAGCCCGATGAGGTTGCCGGCCGCGAGGTGACCTTCCAGGGACGGCGTGAAGGGCAGGGGGAACCATTGGAAGAGCGGTTCGATCCGAGAGGGCATCCTTATGTCTGGATCGGACTACAGAGTTTCGGTGAATCATACGCACCCGGCAGTGATCTCCAGGCGATTGTCGATGACAAAATCTCGATCACCCCGATCCATATGGACCTTACTCACCGGGACAGCGTTGCTTCCATAAAAAATGTTCTCGCTTGACGGACGGCGGTGGAAAGCACAGCATGTTGTTGGTGATCGCGCTAGCCGTTCCTAAACAATGTGATATGGCTGTATGCCTATGTGTTACATGAGCATTTGCAGGCCGCATTCACTTACAGTTCATCTTGGTGCGTTTAGAGGTCTCTGACCTCGGTCGGGATGGGAATAATGAAGAAAAAGCTGGATCAACGTTACGGGCATGTCCGAGGACAGCGGGCGACTTGCCGACCGATGACATTCGCGATCATCCTCGCCGTTTTTTCCACACTCTGCATTTCAGCCTGCACGACATATCGTCCCATCGGCCAAGGTGCCGCGGTGCCTTGGGCCAAGGCCTTGGGCGGACCCAAAGGTGGGCCCATCGAAGGCAACCGCTATCGTGTCGAGGAGGGGGATGCGCTAAGTGGCATCGCAGCTCGCTATGGCGTGCGCCTAGCCGCCCTTGCTACCGCCAACAATATCCAGCCTCCTTACCTTCTCTATCCAGGTGAGGTCTTACGCATACCAGAAAACGTTCCGATGCCATCGCAGCGCCCTGAGATCATTCAAACTGCGTTGCCGCCAGTGGCGACGACAGCTCCGAGCGAGGCGCCTGTGCGGAATCGCCGGGCTGCTCAACCGCCTGCGATCGAGGGCGAGCGTTACGTCGTAAAATCCGGTGAGAGCTTGGCTCTTATCGCTGTTCGGCGTGGCTTGACGCTTGGGGATTTGGTCGCTGCCAACGACTTGAAACCTCCCTATAAGATTACGCCTAGCCAGGTTCTGCTCATCCCTGCAAAGGAGCGAGAGTGGAAACGGTCTCAGCGAGCGGCGGACATTGAAGCCGCCTCATTGATACCGCCTCCGCTGAGCCGTGAGGGCTTCATCTGGCCGGTGGACGGCGATCTGATCGGTAGTTTCCAACAGAACAGCGTAAAGGGACGAAGTGGCGGCGTGACGATTGCGGCCACGAAAGGGGCTGCGGTCCGTGCGTCGGACGGCGGTATCGTCGCTTATGCAGGCGAAGCGCTGAGCGGCTATGGACGCATGGTGATGCTGCGGCACGCGGAAGGATATGTGACGCTATACGCCCATAATGACGCCATCCTCGTACGGGAGGGTGATGTGGTGAAGCGCGGACAGCCGATTGCGGAAGTTGGCAATAGCGGCGACGTCAGCGACAGCCAGCTGCATTTCGAGATCAGAAGGGGTAAGACGCCGATCGATCCCGCCAAGATCCTTGCTGGGCTCCCGGGACGACAGGTCGGCAATCTCTAAACGCTGACCAGGTCGGTGCAGGGCGGAAGTTAGCTGCTAGGCCAACCGACCGGCCAGATCCTGAACATATTGCCAGGCCACTCTGCCTGAACGGGCACCACGCGTCGTCGCCCATTCCAATGCATCGCGCCGTAACTCGTCGTGATCGATCTCGATCTGGAGGTCTCGGCAATAGCCAGTGACCATGGCGAGGAAATCGTCCTGCGAGCATGGATGAAACCCGAGCCAGAGGCCGAACCGGTCGGAAAGCGACACCTTCTCTTCGACAGATTCTCCGGGATGAATTGCAGTCGAGCGCTCGTTTTCGATCATATCGCGCGGCATGAGATGCCGACGATTGGAGGTAGCGTAGAACAGGACATTGTCAGGCCTGCCCTCCAGGCCACCCTCGAGAACCGCCTTTAGCGACTTGTAGCTGCTTTCGCCCGCATCGAAACTGAGGTCATCGCAAAAGAGAAGACTGCGGCGTCCATCGTTTGAGAGAACCTTTAAGAGCGTGGGGAGGCTCTCGATGTCCTCCCTGTGTATTTCAATCAGAGCCAGCGAACCCGGGTGGTCTCGATTGACCCTCTGATGAATGGCCTTCACCAACGAGCTCTTGCCCATGCCGCGCGCACCCCAAAGGAGGGCGTTGTTCGCGGGCCTGCCATCGGCGAAGCGCTCGGTGTTGCTCTGGAGAATATCACGCACTCGATCGATCCCGACCAGGAGGTCGAGAGAAACTGCCGCCACCTTCAGAACCGGTCGAAGGGCGTTCCGTTCCGCTTCCCAGATAAAGGCATCGGCTGAGGAAAGATCGATGTCGGCTGCCGCGGGCGGCGCCAGCCGCTCGACGGCATGTACAAGGCGCTCGAAGAGGCCGAGGAGTTTGTCATTATTCATGATGGCCTGAAAGCTATGTCGTCCTGATCAAACGATCAACCATCGAGTGGACGGCGATCTATTCGCAATCCAGCGTGGCAATCGGCCAGCACCAGGATGACACAATCCACCCACAACTGACTTTTCCGCTCGACAACCGGGATTGACACCTTATCTATGGCTTGACGAAACCAAGCGCCGCCGTCGGGGATGGGCGGGGTGGGGAATGCGGACAGCATATGCAAGCGCCGTTATTGGCATTTGGTCTGCTCGTCGTTATAGTCCGCGGCCGATCAACTCGTTAGATTCCCAAGAGGAACGCTATGTTTATCAAGGAAGCCTTTGCGCAGACTGCAGGCGCCGACGGCGGTAACTTTCTGGTATCGATGCTGCCTTTGATCCTGATTTTCGTCGTCTTCTATTTTCTGCTGATCCGCCCGCAGCAGCAAAAGATGAAGGCGCACAGAGCCATGATTTCGGCGGTCAAACGCGGCGACAAGATCCTGACGGCAGGCGGCATCTACGGAACGGTGAGCAAGGTCGAAGAGGCCGACGACGTCGTCATGGTCGAGATTGCCAAAGATGTGAGAGTGCGTGTTGCCCGCTCGACCATCTCGGATATCGTCAACAAGCCGGGCCAGGCAAAGGCTGCAAACGACACCGGCACGGCTTCTTCAGCAGGCGGAGAGAAGACTGGTTTGATGTCGCAGCTCTTCGGAAAAAAAGAGGGCTGACGAGATCATGCTGCGCTTTTCTTCCTGGACGATAGGATCGATCATTGCGGTCTGCATCGTAGGACTGATCTTCAGCCTGCCAAATCTGTTCCCGCGCCAGCAGATGGAGCGGATGCCGGACTGGGTGCCGCATCAGCAGATTAACCTCGGTCTCGATCTCCAGGGCGGTTCCCATCTCCTGCTCGACGTGGGTGTCGATGTGGTGGTGCAGGAACGCATGGAAGCCGTCGCCGACGACATCAGGCGGTTGCTACGTCCTGAAGGCGTTAAATATCGAGGCGTCGGCGCCCGTGGCAATACGACGTCATTCACGTTGGTGGACGGCAGTCAGGCCTCCCAAGCGCTTGAGATCTTGAGACAGCTCAACAGTAATCTGGTGACCCCTGACTTCGATATCGAGCAAGCGGGCAATGGACGCATAGAGATCACCCTGACGGATGCGGCGGCCACGCAGCTCCGGACGTCGGCTGTTCAGCAGTCGCTGGAGATCGTTCGGCGGCGAATCGACGAGGTTGGTACGCGTGAGCCGACGATCCAGCGGCAGGGTGCGTCGCGCATTGTTGTGCAGGTGCCCGGCGAAAAGAATCCGGACGCCATCAAGCGCCTGCTCGGACAGACGGCGAAGATGAACTTTCATCTCGTCGATATGGACACCAGCGTTGCGCAGGCGCTCTCCGGCAATCTTCCGGCAGGCTCGATCTTGCTGCCGATGGAGGAAGGCGAAGGTGCCGAGCAGGTTGTGGTCCGCAAGCGGATCGAGGTCAGCGGCGAGAATCTCGTCAACGCCCAACCGACCTACCAGCAGAACCAGCCGGTCGTGAGCTTCACCTTCGACAATGTCGGCGCTCGAAAGTTCGGCAACGTCACCCGGGATCATGTGAACGAACTTCTGGCCATCGTGCTCGACGACAAGGTGATCAGCTCGCCCAGGATTAACGAGCCGATCCTCGGTGGCAACGGCGTCATCTCCGGCAATTTCACCGTGGAAAGTGCGAGCGAGCTGGCCATTCTGCTGCGAGCAGGCGCTCTGCCGGCACCACTCACCGTGGTCGAGGAGCGGACAGTCGGCCCAGACCTCGGCGCCGACTCGATTACTGCCGGAAAATGGGCCGGCATCATCGGGCTGGTCGCCGTCATGGTGTTCATGGCACTCTATTACGGGCCTGTTTTCGGCCTTGCCGCTGATGTGGCGCTGATGGTCAATCTCATTTTGATTACCGCTCTCTTATCCATGCTGCAGGCGACACTGACATTGCCCGGCATTGCCGGCATCGTACTTACAATCGGTATGGCGGTTGATGCCAATGTGCTGGTGTTCGAGCGAATCCGTGAGGAGGCGAGAGTTGGTAAATCACCGATCGCCGCCGTCGACACGGGCTATCGCGAAGCCATGCGCACGATCATCGATGCCAATGTCACGACATTGATTGCGGCTATTTTGCTCTATGCCTTCGGGTCGGGGCCGATACGCGGCTTCGCCGTTACTCTCGGTTGCGGCATCGTCACCTCGATGTTCACGGCAATCATGCTCACCCGTTTGTTGATCAGCACCTGGCTTCGGCGTTCGCGCCCCGCCCTGCTTCCGGTCTGAGGTATCGATCCATGATGAATTTCCGACTGGTTCCCGATCAGACCAACGTACCGTTCCTTAGCTTTCGCAAGATAGCGCTTGTGCTTTCCAGCCTTCTAGCACTGATGAGTGTTGTCCTCCTGCCGACCAAGGGGCTGAATTTCGGCATCGATTTCAAGGGCGGCACCATGATCGAAGCGCGCATGCCGGGCGAAGGCGCCGACATTGGCGCGATGCGCACGGCTTTGAATGATCTTGGTTTGGGGGAGGTGGCGCTTCAGGAATTTGGGACGCCGGTCGATGTTCTGATTAGGGTTGAAGAGCAGGAGGACGATCAAGCTAACCAGCAAGCCGTTGAAACTGTGAAGCAATCTTTGGCTGAGACCTTTGGGGACGATATCTCCTACCGTCGTGTTGAAACGGTAGGTGCCAAGGTGAGCGATGAGCTGTATATTGCCAGTGCCGAAGCCGTTTTGTTCGCTCTGTTGGCCATTCTCGCCTATATCTGGTTTCGTTTCGAATGGCAGTTCGCTGTCGGCTCGATCGTCGCCTTGGTGCATGATGTGCTCTTGACGCTTGGCATTTTCTCATTGCTCGGCCTCGAGTTTAACCTCGCGACGGTTGCAGCGCTCCTGACCATCGTTGGGTATTCGCTGAACGATACCGTCGTTGTTTACGATCGTGTTCGGGAAAACCTTCGCAAGTACAAGAAAATGCTGCTTCCGGATCTGCTCGATCGATCACTCAATGATACGCTTGCTCGGACCTTGATGACCTCGGTCACGACACTCCTTGCCCTGGCTGCCCTCTTTATCTTTGGCGGTCCAGTCATCCGTGACTTCACCTTTGCATTGATCTGGGGTGTTTTGATCGGCACCTATTCGTCGATCTTCGTCGCCTCGCCGATCTTGCTGTTCCTCAACCTCCGCGCCGAGTCAGTCGCCTTGCCTAAACCAGCCGAAAACACGCCGTAGCACGGCGGGGCTGCACTTGGACCTCACCTGCGTTACGGACGACTGGTGGAGCCTGCCATGGAATTGATCCATCAGCCGCCGACAGGTGGACGACCTCTGGTTCAGAGTTATGGCAACGGCAGGTTTCGGGTTTCAGGGCAGCCCTTTCAGGGCTCAATCCTGCTGTTGCCCGACCGCACTGAGGCTTGGTCAGTGAAGAGCATGGCCGACCTCACCATCAAGAGTCTCCAGCCGCTGATCGACTTCGAGCCCGCCATAGAACTCCTGATCATCGGTTGCGGCCCTAGCCTTACTCCAGCCCCTGTCACCCTCCGCGACGTTTTTCGTACTAAGAAGATCGGTGTCGAGACGATGGATACCGGTGCAGCCTGTCGAACCTACAACGTGCTGGCTGGCGAGGAAAGGCGGGTAGGGGCGGCATTGATCATGCAACTTGAAGAGATACCCTCATCAAGCGACTAGCCTGCGGGGGGCCTTTCTCAAAACACACCCGCAATCGACCTGGTCAGCCCCGTCACCAACTGCGGTGCAGCGTCTTCGAACTCGAGATTGGCCTGGTTTGCGACGCTCATCACCCGAGTGCGGTAGCGTTTCCAGCTACTTGTCTTATTGGCACGGACGATCCTCGACCCGCGCATTCCCTGGCCAACATCCTGCTCGAAGGTCTCGGTGACCACCTCGCCGTCAGTTGCTCTTTCTGATACCTGAATGTCGGTGATAGCAGAGTAAGTGACGTCCTGTACGAAGGCGCCTGCTGCCGATTCGACCGCAGCTCCGATCAACCCGCCACCGATGATGCTGCCGGTATCTTTGGTAGCTGCGCGGGTGCCGACCGCGCCGACCGCAGCTCCGAAGAGCGCGCCGCCGAAACCGCTGGAGAACGCGTCCTCAGCTGCAGTTACCGAACTTTTACCGGCCTGCAGGACGTTGGCTTGCAGCATGTAATGCGCGCGCTCCGGATTGTCGACGAGCTGATAGCCTCGCTTCAGGATGGCCGCCTTGACGTCCTCTTCAATACTGAAATCGCCGCGATCCGAGGTGTTCTTCACCTGCACGAAAACGGTGCGACGTGCCGGCGCGAGGGGGTCGAGAAAGATCGAATCAGACATGCGGGTTTGGACGTCGAGTTCGCGCTTGCTGATGGCTGTCGTGGCGGCGGAACATGCTGTGAGAACAAGGCATGCGAGCAACGGCAGGGCAAGGTGAAACGAACGAATGGTCATGCGGCAAACTCCTTTTACGCCGATTGCTCGGTGCAGGGGATCATGCCGACTGAGGGATTCCAAAAAAGAAAAGAGGAGCGACCATCACGGCGCACTCCTCCCCCCTTCGGTTTTTTGCTTTGCGTCCCGTCAAATCCGGACCGCTGCCGCTAAAGCGACGATAGCTTGCGCAACTGCCGCTAGGCAATCGCCTTCTGTAGTTCCGCCTCGACCTCTTCCCAGTTGACCATGTGGTTCAGGAATGCGGCGAGATATTCAGGTCGGCGATTTTCGTAGTCCACGTAGTAAGCATGCTCCCAAACATCAATGCCGAGAATGGGAATCATACCTGCCGTGAGTGGATTGTCCGCATTTGCCGTCTTCGTCACTTTGAGCGTATCACCATCAAGGGCAAGCCAGGCCCAGCCGGAACCGAACTGGGTAACGCCGGCCGTCTTGAATTTCTCCTTGAAGCTCTCGAAGTTGCCGAAGGCATCATCGATCCGCTTTCCCAGCTCACCCCCAGGGGCGCCGCCTCCACCTTTCTTCATGATCCGCCAGAACAGCTGATGGTTCCAATGCTGACCGGCATTGTTGAAGATCCCGGCCTTAGCGGGGTCTTTGGCGGAGGCCTCGACAATTTCTTCGAGCGACGCATCCTTCAGGTCCGTGTCCTCAATCAGATTGTTGAGATTGGTGACATAGGTCTGATGATGCTTGTCGTGGTGAAGATGAAGGGTCGTCGATGACATATACGGTTCGAGGGCGTCGTAACTGTAGGGGAGGTCGGGCAACTCGAAGGCCATGTTGGTTTGCCTTTCAGAAATGTGATCCCAGAGGCGCGATATTACGGTAGATAATCGATCATCCGGAGAAAGCAAAGCCCGGTGACAGCAGAGGCGGCAATCTGCTGGTCGCTTGCCATGCCTGAAAGACTTAAAAATTGATTAGTCTAGATTGTTGATCAACTTTGTGTTGATAAATTCCGATGGGCCACTGAACCAGAGGCCATCGGAATTGTGAGGTCGCGTGACAGGGCCTTGTGGCATTATCTCGACACCGGCAACCAAAGGCATGCTGCGAGGAGTGTCGAAGGGCAGCACGTGCTCCCCAGCAACGCATTAACGAGATCAAACAGATGAGTGCAGATATCGCAGTTCGAAAGCAAGAGCGGCATTCGCTATGGGCACGTGGACGGGCGCTGCTTTTCGGCATGCCTTTGCCGGACCGCCTGCCTCCGCGCATCCATGAGACAATCCAGCGAGAGCAGGAGCAAAGCGAGATCCTCGTCAGCGTTATCCAGCTCTTTGCGATTGCCACCTTCGCCGTGCTGTACACGCTGTCGCCCAAAGGGTTTGGCGCCGATATCAGTTTCGAACCCGTTCCCCTCACGCTGACCGTCTACGCCGCCTTCACGATTGTTCGGCTTTGGCTGGCACTGAAACGTAGCCTGCCCCGCTGGTTCGTCGCCATCTCGATCGTTGTCGATGTCGCCGTTCTCCTGGTGACGATCTGGAGCTTCCATCTGCAATATGAAGCGCCGCCGGCACTGTATCTCAAGGCGCCTACATTAATGTATGTGTTCATTCTGATCGCCCTGCGTACGCTTCGTTTCGAGCCGGCGATGGTCCTGCTGACGGGAGTGGCCGCCGGTCTTGGCTGGTTGATTCTGGTGGTTTACGCCGTTGCCTATGAGCAGGCCTGCGGCAGTATGGAATTCATGGAAGTGCTGGCCGGTGCCGAAGGCTGTGGCATTACCCGCATGTTCTCCGATTATACCACGTCCTATAAAATTCTCCTGGGTGCGGAAGTCGACAAGATTGTATCGATCATGATGGTGACGGCGATCCTGGCAGTTGCTCTGATCAGGGCCCGGAAATTGCTTATCCGAGCGGCGACGGAGCATCAGGCGGCGGCCGACTTGTCGCGCTTCTTTGCTCCGGAGATCGCAGGGCGAATTCGCGATACCGAGTCCGAGATCAAGCCGGGCGATGCAGAGCTCCGAGATGCAGCCATCATGATGACTGACCTTCGCGGCTTCACGCCGTTGACCGAGAAACTTCCACCAAGGGAGGTGATGGCGTTACTTTCCGCCTATCAGAGCCGTGTGGTGGCGGCGATATCGGCGGAGGGTGGGAGTGTCGACAAGTTCATGGGTGACGGTATTCTCGCCAGCTTCGGCGCTGCCGTGGCCAACCCAGAACCTGCTGCCCAGGCGCTGCGTGCAGCAGACAGGGTCTTGAGGGATTGCAGGGCATGGCAGGAAGAGCGAAGGGCAGGTGGCTTGGAAGCGCCGGCCGTGGGCCTTGCCATCACGACGGGGCGCGTGATGTTCGGCGCTATCGGCGATACCAATCGCCTTGAATACACGGTCATTGGTGATCCTGTGAACGTCGTCGCCAAGCTTGAAAAGCACACCAAGGCCGAAGCTGTGTCCGCTCTCTGCACGGCTGATGCTTATAATCAAGCCTTGGATCAAGGATATCGGTCACCCACGGATCGAGAGAAACGCTTCGCGCGCACCGTTGAGGGGGTTCCGACACAGCTTGATTTGATCATTTTGGACTGAGGCAATGACCGCGTGAACGCTGAGGCGATCGAACAGCTCTCCCCGCTTGCCAAGGACCTTAGGGCACAGAACCCAGATCGCTATCTTGCGACGCTCTTCGCGCCGGCGGCGTGTCGCAGCTCCCTGATTGCACTCTTTGCATTCGATCATGAGATCGCGCGCGCGCAGTGGAACATGCGCGAACCTATGGCAGGACTCATTCGCCTTCAATGGTGGCAGGATGTCATCAATGGGTTCACACAACATGGTGTCGTTGCTCATCCAGTGGTTCGAGAACTTCAACGTGCCGTCAATGAGAATGGCTTGGATAAGGTACACCTGGAGCGTGCGATCGAAGGTCGACGTCGGCGATTGGAGGATGATGGGCCTCTCGACCCTAAGGCTTTCGAAAGGTATCTGCTTGACGTTGGAGGGAGCATCTTATGCGCGGCGTCAGAGCTTCTTGGCGGCAGCGAACCAGAGATGCTGGCGACCGCCAATCGCGTCGGGCTGGTCAGTGCTTCGTTGGAGCAGCTTCGCTTTCTGCAGATGCCGGGGGCCGACTTCAAGGCTTGGTCGCCGACGAATTGGTCTGAAGAGGGTAGTCAAGAAGTCGCTGACAGTCCGAACACCGCCGCGCCAAGGTGCCTTGCCGATTGGGCATTGACAGCGCTCGCCGAAGTCCGTCGCCAAAAAGCCTCGATCCCCCGCTCAGTGCTCCCAGCGTTTTTTCCCGGAACTCTTGCCGGTATCCGCCTGCGTGATCCGATCCGCAAGAACAATCTGCGACCACTTCCGACAGCCGTGCCAAGGCTGATCTGGTGCTGGATGCGTCGTCGCTTCTGATATGCGCTCAGATGCTGTTCCCTGACAAACAAGTGTGCTGAGTGTTTCCACAAAACTTAACGGTCAAGTCTCATTTTAGTTGCGGTCTTTTCGAACTCGCTTGGCGGTGGCAGGTCGGCGCATTCAATTCGGAGCGTTTTGGCAGAAGCGCCTACCAATTCAGGATGCGGATGACAGCATTGCAGTGCGTGCTTATAGTCTCTCGACAACAATTTGCCATCAAGCGGGTTCCTATGCCTCAATCGACCGATTGTCATGACCTCCTGACGCACCTGGTGGCTTTCGATACGACCAGCCGAAATTCTAATCTGCACCTGATCTCCTTCATTCAGGATTTTCTCGACCGGTATGGCATATCGTCCGAACTGGTGGCTAATGACGAGGGTACCAAGGCCAATCTCTTTGCTTCGATCGGGCCGGTCGATCGGCCAGGCGTCGTCTTTTCCGGGCATACCGATGTGGTGCCGGTCGATGATCAGGATTGGTCATCCGATCCGTTCACCTTGACGGTGAGGGGTGATCGGCTCTTCGGGCGTGGTGCGGCAGACATGAAAGGCTTTGTTGCCGTCGCTCTTTCGCTGGTGCCAAGCCTTGTGAATCGTCGGCTCGAACGCCCTGTCCACTTCGCTTTCAGCTATGATGAGGAGGTTGGCTGTAAGGGCGTTCCCAGGCTCTTGGATCACATGATGAAGCGCCTGCCGGTGCTTCCGGTTGGCTGCATCGTCGGCGAGCCAACGGGTATGAGAGTAGCCAATGGGCATAAAGGAAAAGCCGGATATCGTTGTACCATTAAGGGAAAAGCCAGCCATTCCGCGCTCAATCACCTGGGTGTCAATGCCGTTGAAATCGCGGCCGAGGTCGTCGCCAGACTGCGCCAGATGAACCTCGACTTTCGTACGCGTGGCCCCTTCTTCGATGGCTATGAGCCGCCGCACTGCACGGTGAGTACGGGCGTAATGAAGGGTGGCACGGCACTGAATATCGTACCTTCCTCCTGCACCTTCGAGTTCGAGTTCAGGCTCATGCCGGGCCAGGATGCCGAACGCTTGCTCTCCGACGTTCAAGAGTTCGTGGCGACGACGCTGATCCCTGGCATGAATGCAATTGCGGAGGAAGCGGCCGTTGATTGGCATGAGTTGATGAGCTATCCAGCCCTTGGCAGTGATAGTGAAGCACCGATCGAACGGATTGCATGTGCGCTGACCGATACGGTTTTGCCGGTGAAACTGTCTTTTGGAACCGAGGCCGGATATTTCGCATCGAGGGGCGTGCCCTCCATCGTCTGCGGGCCTGGCCACATGATTGTCGCTCATAAGCCGGATGAATATGTCGATCTCCAACAGCTCAGCGCATGTTCCAGCTTCTTGCGTGACGTTGTCGATGAAGTCAGTGCTATCTAAGATGGGTAATACTCGTTTCATGTTGAAAACGCTTCATTGATGACTGCTAATCCATCGATCGAAATTCAGACGCCTGATCTCTCCTCTTATCGAGAGGGCTCTTCCGGCATTCCTTATGTGATATCGCTTGAGAGCGGAAAACCTGGACCTCATGCGGTGATTACGTCGCTGGTTCATGGCAATGAGCTGTCAGGGGCCTGGGCTCTCATCACGTTGATGCAGCAAGGGATCAAGCCGAAAAGAGGGCGTCTGTCCCTGGCATTCGCGAATGTTCAGGCATTCATACGCTTCGATCCAGCTCAACCTAAGGCATCACGGTATCTCGATCAGGACTTCAATCGCCTCTGGGATGAAGCGAGGCTGGACAGCATGGAACGCTCGCGCGAGCTCGATCGCGCTAGGGAACTTCGGCCGCTTATCGAAAGTGCCGATTGGTTGTTGGACCTGCATTCTATGCAGCATGCTGCCGAACCTCTGGTTCTCGCCGGTCTTGCTGCGAAAGGTTTGGATCTGGCGCAGGCGATGGGGTATCCGAGGCTGATCGTAACAGATGGTGGGCATCGAAATGGTGCGCGCATGCGCGACTTCGGCGCTTTCGCTGATCCAGGGCGGCCGAATACGGCAATGTTGGTTGAATGCGGCCAACATTGGGCGCGATCTAGCATTGATATCGCCATCACCAGCTGCAGGCAGTTTCTTGCGGCTATCGATATGGTTGAACCAACCCTTCTCGGGCGGCTGGGCCGTGCGCCGAAAGCCGGACCTCAGCAGGTGATCCAAGTGACCGATGCGATGACAGTGAAGTCCGGCCCTTTTCGGTTCTCACGCACTATCCGAGGGCTGGACGTGATTCCCAAGGCAGGAACCGTGATCGCGTTCGACGGTGATCAGCCTGTAGCGACGCCCTATGACAATTGCGTACTGATCATGCCGTCAAAGCGGCTGACCCGCGGCCTCACGGCTGTTCGTCTTGGCCGGTTCGTTGACGGTTGACGACGGGGCTTCCGGCACAGGGATGCATTGAATGTTGGCCATTCGCGAAGGGCGTCAAAGCGATGCGGCGGACCTCGCTCGCATGATCTGTGAATTCAATGTCGAGGAGGGGAGTCCAGGCCGGATTTCAGCCGATGGCGTGATCGATCTCTGCTTCGGCGATGGCCCCCTCTATAAGTCGCTGGTCGCCGAACAGGGGAGAGATCTTGTCGGTTACGCCTTGATCATGCGTTATTTCGATACCGAGCCCTGCGCCTGGTGCTCTTATATGCAGGATCTCTTCGTGGTGCCCGAAATGCGGAGCCAAAAGATCGGCCGGCTTCTGATAGCGGCAGCGGCTCGATACACCCTCACTGAGGGACGTTTCGAGCTCTCTTGGCATGTCCGCGATAGCAACAGCCGAGGCCGAGCGTTTTACGCGCGCATTGGCGGTAAGGAGCAAACGCCGATCCCGGTCACTTTGTCCGGCGAAGCTCTCCAGAAAATTGCGGACGAAGCGAACCAGGTGGTGTAGCCACAACGCAAGCTTACGTCCTCGCGGTCGAAGGCTCGTGTTTTAGGAATTAGGGAATGAAATCAAGTGGCCACGCCACTAGCGAGATCTATCGACAGGCATCCCACTGATCTCAGGCAGCCGTTTGCCGGCCCCGAGGAACTGGTCGAGCATACTGGAGAGAATGGCCGGCAAGGTTCGATTGCGCCCTTTTTGCGCGATGTGGACGACATCCAGTGCAAGGGACGCTGCATCAATGGAGTCCGTTGACTGACCGAAAGCCGCAATTTGCAGGCGGGCAATTTGCTTCTCCGCTTTGGGACCAAGTCGTTGACCGAGCGCCTCCAAGTTCATTGGCGGTTCATTCGAAAATGCGGTCTCGGACCAGGTTCTGAGCGTACGGACAACATCGATAGGGCTGCTGTCTCTCTCCAGAGCGTGCTGTAATCGGCGATCTTCCGGCACTACTCTTTGTCTCGCTCTCAACAGCCAGACAGCCAAGCCGATCATGAGGGCTGAGCCGCTCAGAGCGATCGCGATGATTCCGCTTCGGCTGTTGTCTCTGGCTATCGCCGCTTCCGTCATGAGTTCCGAAACCAGCCTCTCGACATCTCGTGGCAGCGGTTCGAGGCGAACGGCGGGGGCAGCACTTCGCCGCTCGATTTCTGTGTTTGTGTTCCACCAGACCACACGCACCGGGCTGATATTGATGGGTTGATCGACATCGACTCTGATGTCGAAGGTTCGTTCGATCTTGCCGATGACACCGCCTGGCGTGACCTCAGTGCTGCGTTCGGTCCGACCGGGAAGGACTGTCAGGCCAGTGGAACGACCCTGCTCTAGCTCTGGCAGATGAGCACCTGTAGCTCCAGCCACGGTGACCGCGATCGATCGGGTTACGCGATCTCCAACGCGAAGCGTTTCCAAGGGCTGCGACCAGTCCTGATCGATCTTGACATCGCGTGCGATAAGCCACCAATCTTCGCTGAAGGCATTGGGTGGAGGCCTTACGTTCAGGAGCGTCGCTTCGCTTCGCAGAACGAAGGACTTCTTTTCGTTTCGGCTGATCCCGATACTCCCGCTGATCCTGACGGGTGGAATGCGGAGCTCGCCGCTTTTCTTGGGGAAAATCGCACGGCGCGTTTCGTAAATGTAACCCTCACCACCATAAGTCTGAAACTTCCGGTTCCTTGGTTGCTGCAATGTGACTATTTCTGCATCCGGTACCGCAGGAAGGTCGAGCACCAGCTCTTCGAAGGGATGCGGAGCGATTACTCTTACGACCTGCACGATCTCCTCTTGGAGATAGGGCTTAGGCGGCGTGATGCGAACGATGAGTGTCGGCTCTTCTGGGACGCTGTTCTCCTGGGCCAGTAAGAGGTCGGATGCGAACATCAGGCCGCAGCCGATAATCGATACGTGGAGCCACCGGGCTCTTTGAAACCACGTCATCGTTCGGCCCGTTGCCGTCGGAGCGCCATATTGAGGCGCGCTTTGAGAACGATCGCGGGATCATCCTTGATCCGTCGAAGTAGGATTTCATCGGCCATCGCCTCTTCCCGTGCGCGATCGACCTCTCCGCCAATGACTTCCGCATCCTCGGCGTTCGCACCCTCAGGTGACAGATCGTCGGCGTCTTGATCGTCACGACCGGACAGGCTGAAAACCGATGCCTCCGCCTGTTCACCTTCTTTGTCGCTGCCGCCGGCATTCTCGCCAGCTATTCGAGACTCAGGCGTTGCCGTTTCTCCCGCGCCTGCCTCGGCATTCTGGTCACCTGCCTGTTCTTCAGGCTGGGCGGAGGGATCCGGTTCCTCACTTTCACGGGCCTGGTCGCTCCTTGCTGTTTCCGGTTCGCCTTGCTCCTGGTTATCACGAAGACCATCTTCCCAATTGCCGGCGTTTTCAGTTTGACGGGCTTCCTCTTCCAGTTCTTGTTCTCGTTTGGCAGCGCTCCGGACCAGCTCCAGATTGTAACGAGCATCTTCATGGTTGGGCTGACGCTGCAGGACGGATTCATAAGCCGCAATCGCACCTCGATAGAGCCCGAGATGCGTATAGGCGTTGCCCATATTGTAGAGCCCGGTGACGCTATCATCAGTGACGAAAGCACCGACCGCCCGATGGTAGCGGCCGGCCCGATAGAGAGCGACGGCTTGCCAGATCGGCGCCTCGAAGACATGCGCGGCCTTATCCGGGGCGCCCTCGTCCAGAAGGCTCCTGGCGACGGCATGTCGAGTGAGCGGCGCCTGAACGGCCGCTAGCCACTTGCCGAGAACCAAGGCGACGGTGAGGCTGGTCAGCAAAATGCCGGCGATCATGATCGGCCGTCTGATGAAGGGCTTCAGGAGCTGATTAAGCATCATTCCGGTTGCCGGCGGCAAAAGAAAAGAAGCCAAAGGGGAAGCAGCATGCCGATCAGCCAGGGCGTGATGTCCTGCCGCTCGCGGATGGAAACGGATTTGGCTGCCGCCTCCTGCCGCCGTTTCTCGAAATCGTCATGTACAGCCGATGTTTCCAGATCACTGATCAGCGATGCATCGAAATCCTCGGCGAAATCCTGCCATGCCGGCTTGGCACTCTCGGACACAACCAGCCAGATGTTGTGATCCTTGGTTCGTTCTGGCTTTTGAAATCGCCTGACCAAAGGTGGCAAGCCGCCAGTGAAGACCGTAATTTGCCTTGCTTGAATGCTTGCACGATCAAGCAAAGCGACGGCGCGTTCGATCCCTATCGCAAGTGAGCGTCCCTCTACGGGCATGACATCTTTAGTCAGGACCTGAAGGTAGCGATCGATGTGGTTGTCATCGCGTGTCAGCGGCACGACGTCGAATGCATGTTCGGTCACGGCGACAACTGCGGTCGGCACGGCATCCGAATTGTCGATGAGGTAGCGGGCTGCAGCCACCCGATCGGCAGCCAGTTCCGGCAAGCCGAGGTCGATGACGACGATGCGTGCATCGAGGTTGCGCAACTTTGGCATTTCGATTTGACTAAGAGTAATCGTCGCGAGCGCTGCACCGAGGAGGAGCCAAAGCACGATGAGAGTGACGCTGTACAATGTCGAGCGCGTTTGTCGAACGGTGGTGGCGAGAAAGGCCTGCAGGTCGCCTTGGATGGCTCGTCTCCAGCCTCCCGGTAACTGCATCTGTCGTCGACCAATCGCGAGTGCAGCCAAAGCTAGAAGCGGTGCTAGCAGCCAGAGCGGATGGCCTATGTTCGGCATGGTCAGATGCGCCCTCGGCGTCGATCGATCACGGTGAGTGCGATGAGTGTCAGGAGCGCTATGATCAGTAATTCCCTTACCCAATCACGCTCGGCATGACGCCCTCCGGCTGTCGCTTCGGTTGGCTCGAGAAGATCGAGCTCAGCATAAACATCTCTTAGAGCGTCTGTGGTGCGTGCAAGAAAGTGGCGACCTCCAGTGATCTCGGCAACCTCCTTTAGGCCGATATATTCGTCGCCAGCGGTCTCGGACGCATAGCCCTGCATGGCGACCTTGCCGAAGCCGATGGTATGAATCGTGACGTGGTGCGTGCGCGCAAAATCGGCGGCAGTTTTAGGCCCGAGATCGCCGGCATTGCTGTCACCGTCACTCAGCAGAATGAGGACTCGGCTCGATGCTGGCTGCTTCTCAAGCGTTCTGATCGCGAGTCCGATTGCGTTGCCGATGGCTGTTTTACGGCCGGGCATGCCGATCATGACCTCGTCGAGAAAACCTTCAACGGCTTGAACGTCATAGGTCAGCGGCGCCACCAAATAGGTTTCTTCGCCGAAGACGATCAAGCCTACGCGATCGCCTTCGCGACCTTGAATGAAAGCGCCAGCCAGCGCCTTGATGGCGGTGAAACGGTCGACTCGGCGACCGTCGAGCTCAACATCGCGCGCCTCCATACTAGCTGAAAGATCGAGCGCCAGCAGCAGATCTCTGCCACTTGCCTCCTGCAAGGGATCTCCCTTGGTGACAGGTGCGGCGAGCGCCAGGACCAGAGCAATCCAGCCGATCATCGAGAGAACGAGCGGCAGTCGTCGTGACACGCCGGAACCTATGCTCCCACTAGGTCGTGCCCTCAAGAACGTCGCAAGACGGTCCGGCAGGGTGAGCCCCGAAAGAGGTAGGGTTGACGGCAACATGCGCCAGGCGAGGAAGGGGAGGGGCAAGAGAAGCAATGCCCAAGGCCTGATCAGCTCGATCATATCGCCATCTTCAGGTTTCGCAGATGTTTGCGGATGTCATCGATGGTCAGCCGGAGTTGATTGGCGGCGTGCTCACGTTGGTCGCGGTCATTCTCTCCGGTGGTGCTGTAGGGAAAAGTGGTGATGCCATGCCCTGGACCTCGGGCAAACACATCCGTTTCGAAGAGGCGGTCGAGACGTTCCAGCCAGGCGTCACCGATCAGGCCGGCGACTTCACGTTTGTCGCATACCCTGATGGCAATGCGGCGAAGGAGAGTTGCGAGTTCCGTCCAACCTTGTAGGGCCTCATCTTCGTGGATACGCCGCTCAATGGCGTCGAGATGTTGAACGATTTCGCGACGCCATGCCGAGCGTCGCCGCCAAGCTAGCCAGCTGGTCAGGAGGATTATTATTGCGACGAATGTTAATGGCCAGAAAATGAACCCACCAGCAGTCGCATCGGACGCCTGTTCGGGCAGGTGAATGTCACGCAGATTCTGAAGCATTTCCTCAGGTGTCACCTGAAATAGCCCTCATTAATCGACTGTGCGTCCGCGGTCATCACCTGGCGCATTCCCAAGCTCAAGAGATGTGCTCTCAGGTCGCGTCGATTGCGTTCGACTTGCACCTTATATAGATTCGTATCGTTCTTCCGGATGGCAACCATAGCGAGGCGTTGATCCTGGCCGCTGCGTAGCGGATACAGGCCGGGGGGCGGTGGCGCACTCATCAGGCTGTCTTCGATCACAATGGCGCTTTGCGTTCCTTTTGCGCTGCTCTCTCTCAAGCGCTGCTCGAAGTCATCGCCGAGTTGGCTGAAATCGCTGATGACAACGGCTTCGACGTCGCCGGACATGCGAGAAGGTAAGTCCTCAAGCTTGTCGGCGAGCGATGCTGAAGTCACGCCGCGATGTTCGAGCGCAAGCTGGTAGGCATCGATGATCCGTGTCAGATACTGCAGGCGCGCACGTCTGCCTCGGCGCGGGGGATAAAATTCCGCTCTATCCCCGTCGCCGATGATCAGCAGTCCCAGCGGCTGATGGTCTTTCGATGTCAACCAGGCGATTTTTGCCGCCGCCAGGCAAGCGGTCTTGGCCATCAGCTGATCTTTCGATCCAAACATCATATGGGGCCGAAGGTCGAGAGCGAGAATGACTGTCTGTTGAACATCGTGACGAAACTGCTTCACCTGCGGCCGGCCTATCCTGGCGGTGGCGAACCAGTCCATATGACGGATGTCGTCGCCCCATTGATAGGGACCGATACTATCCAGTTCGAGGCCTATTCCCCGCCTTCGGCTGGGCAGGTCACCGAACCGAAAGCCGTCCATTCGCTGGTTGCGTCCGAAACTCGGATGGCGGCCGCGCATGGCGACGAGCTCGTCGAAGTGGAGTTGGATGGCAGCGGATGTGGAGCCATCATCCGCAGCGAGGGGACTCTGGCGACCAAAGGATCGTGTCAGCGCACCTGCTACATCAAATCGCGACCACATGGTCAAGGAGTGCCTCCACAAGTTCGCGATCGACCACCCCCTCGGCTTCCGCTCGATAGGTGAGGCCGACACGATGAGCCAGCGTATCGACGGCGAGCGCCTGCACGTCCTCTGGCAGCACGTGGTCGCGGTCATGGAGCCAGGCGCGTGCCTGACCGAGACGTGCCAGAGCGAGGGTGCCGCGTGGGCTGACGGCGTGGGCAATCTGACTGGTGAGTCCATCCAGATCTTCACCATTGCCTCGTGTCGCTCCCACCAGCCGAACGATATAGCCCTTCACCGGGTCCGATAGATGGACATCGAGAGCAGAGCGTCGAGCGGCGATCAGGTCGCTCGTGTTGATCTTCGAAACATCATCGAGAGGCGGAAGGTGTCCGGCACCGTCCCGGCTTTCAGCCTGCACGAGGTCGAGGATCGTGCGTTCGGTTTCATTATCGGGATAGCTCACGAGAATGCGCATCATAAAGCGGTCGAGCTGTGCAGCGGGGAGCTCGTAGGTTCCTTCTTCCTCGATGGGGTTTTGCGTTGCGATCACGAAAAAGGGATCGCCCAGGGAACGTGTTTCGCCGCTGACAGTGATCTGGCGCTCTTCCATCGCCTCCAGCAGCGCTGCTTGGACTTTGGCCGGCGCTCGGTTGATCTCATCCGCGAGGATCACGTTGTGAAAGAGAGGGCCAGCATGGAAATCGAAACGATGTTCATGCGCGTCGTAAACCGTCGTGCCGGTGAGATCGGCTGGCAGGAGATCAGGTGTGAACTGAATGCGCTGGAAAGCGGCGTCGATCGAGGTCGCCAATAGAAAGGCTGCTCTGGTTTTTGCGAGGCCGGGTGGGCCCTCGAGGAGAACATGCCCATCAGCAAGAAGCGCCGTCAGCAAGCGCTCGATGAGGGATGACCGGCCGAGAACCAATGCCTCCAATTGGCCAGCAAGTTCTTTGAACGTCTTGCGTAAGGCGTCCGTCATTGCCTCCCCATATG
>JBPCVQ010000404.1:0-7129 GCA_051010395.1 Geminicoccaceae bacterium
CAAGATGCCGCTGCAGCGCATGCCCGACAGTCAGGACCGCGCCGACCTCATCGCCTTCCTGAAGCGGGTGACAACCCCTTGACGACAAACGCCGAAAAGCCCGATACATCGGTCAATACCGGCGGCACGGCCACCGTGCCCTGTTCGAGGAGCGAGTTCAGATGAAGGCTTTCATCACCGGCGTCATCGCCGCCATCGTCATCGCGATCGTCGCGGGCCTGGTCCTGTCCCGCCTGCCGCACGATGCCGGAAGCGCCCACCAGACGACAACAGGCAACGTCCGCCTCTAGGCAGGCAGCACCAGCAGGCTGGACGAGAAGGCCTGACCTGCAGGTAACGATATTCGGGAGGGGATGAGATGCTGCATGGCATGATGATGGACCGGCCGCTTCTGATTTCTTCCCTGATCGACTATGCGGTCGACTATTTCGGCGGTCGTGAAATCGTTTCGGTCACCGCCGACGATCCCGCACACCGCACCGACTATCGGACGATCGGCGGGCGCGCCAGGCAGCTGGCGAATGCGCTCACCAAACGTTTCGGCATCCAACCCGGTGACCGGGTGGCGACACTGGCCTGGAACGACCATCGCCATCTCGAAATCTATTATGGCGTTTCCGGCTCAGGCGCCGTCTGTCACACCATCAACCCCCGCCTCTTCGCCGATCAGATCGTCTACATCGTCAACCACGCAGCCGATCGCCTTTTGTTCATCGATCCGATGTTCTGGCCGCTCGTCCAAAAGCTGATGCCGCAGATGCCGACCCTCGAGCATATCGTGGTGATGACGGCGCCGCAGTTGATGCCGAAGGACAGCCCTGTTGCGGCCCTCAATTACGAAACCGTGATTACCGAACAGTCCGATGACTTCGTCTGGCCAACCTTCGAAGAAACCGCCGCTTCCAGCCTCTGCTATACGTCAGGCACGACAGGTGCCCCCAAAGGCGTGCTCTATCACCACCGCTCGACGGTGCTGCACAGCTTTTCGATCGCCCTTCCGAATGCGCTCGGCATCGGCGCCGACGACGTCGTTCTTCCGGTCGTTCCCATGTTTCACGTCAATGCCTGGGGCCTTCCCTATGCCTGTCCGATGGCCGGCGCCAAGCTGGTGCTGCCCGGTCCGAAGCTGGATGGCGAAAGCCTCTCGCGGCTGTTCAACAAGGAGAAGGTGACGCTGTCCGCAGGCGTCCCCACGATCTGGGCGGGTCTTCTCGATCATTGCGCCGCGAGTGGCGAAAAGCTGGGAACGCTGCGCACCGTGGTGATCGGCGGCTCGGCGGCCCCACTGGCCATGATCGAGCGTTTCGAGGACGAGCACGATGTTCTCGCCCTGCATGGCTGGGGCATGACCGAGATGAGCCCGGTCGGCACGGTCTGCAGGCTTGGGCCAGCCTTTGCCGGTCGGGGGCGCGAAGCATGTCAGCGGCAAAAGGTCAAACAGGGCCGCCCACTCTATGGGGTCGACGTCAAGATCGTCGATGAAGCTGGCCATGCCCTCCCCCATGACGGCGAGGCCGCCGGCCTCTTGATGGTGCGTGGTCCCTGGATCACGTCGGGCTACTACCAGGATGAGGCGGCGAACCAGGAGGCTTTTGATGGTGATGGCTGGTTCTCGACCGGCGATATCGCCACCATCGACAGTGACGGTTTCATGGAAGTCACCGACCGCGCCAAGGACATGATCAAGTCGGGTGGCGAGTGGATCAGCTCGATCGCGCTCGAAAATCTCGCCGTCGGCCATCCGGCGGTGACAGAGGCCGCTGTGATCGGCGTCCACCATCCGAAATGGGACGAGCGGCCGCTCCTGATCGTCGTCCTGCGCGACGGCGAAATGACCACGGCCGGCGAACTTCTCGGCTATATCGGGGGCAAAGTCGCGAAGTGGCAAATCCCCGACGACGTCATCATCGTCGACGAGCTGCCGCACACCGCCACCGGCAAAATCCAGAAAACAGCGTTACGCGAGCGGTTCAAGGATCATGCATGGCCGTAAAATTACCGATGTCAGCTGTCGAGACGGGATGAAATGTTGGTTCGCCGACGTTAACCAACAATCTGAATTACCGTCTTGACCACCAGAAGCTGTGTGGGTCACTGTCAGCGCTTCAAATCTGAAATTAAGAAAACGTGAGGAAAATCGCCGTCATGTTCACGAGTTGGAAGCCTCTTACCGCCCTTGTCCTCGTCTCTCCGCTGGCGCTCGCCGCCTGCGGCGGTGGTGGTGGCTCCGAGGAACTCCCGGAGATTACCGCGACCACGACGACCACGGTACAGAACAAAAAAGCCCAGCCCGCCCATGACAGCCAGATCCGGCAGCTGGATGACACCCGCTTGAGTTCGCTGTTTTCCGGCCGCGAGATCAATGGCATCGCCCCTGACGGCCGCCGCTGGACCGCCAGCTTCGATGCGACCGGCGCTGCCAACATCACCTGGAAAGGGCCCGACGGCAGCGGCCAGGACACCGGCTCGTGGAAGATCGACGGCAACGCCAATTGTGTCACCTGGCAGACCCTGATGGACGGCGAAGAAAACTGCATGACCGTCTATAAGGTCGACAAGGGGCAATACAATCTATTCAACGACAACGGCTCCATGAACAGCCTGATCACCGTGCCCGAACTCTAGTGGTGTGACCACATCATCTGGTTCCTACCGCCTTCGCAGAAACCGTCAAGATATCCAAGGGTATGCGCGCTTATCTCGGCGAAGACGCGGGAATCTTTCGTATCGAACACACCACTGGTCAGTTCCCGATCGGATTCAAAAAATCAGTCTAACTTGGTCCGACACAGGTGGCGTTAAGACCGCCGTCCACGGGTAGTTCGGTGGCGGTGATATAGTTCGCCTCGTCAGAGGCGAGGAACAGGACTGCGTTGGCGACGTCGAACCCATCACCCATATGGCCCATCGGCGACTGGCGGTTTCTCGCGTCGATCAGCTTTTCGACATCGCCGCCAGTGCGCTCGCCTGCAAGCCTTGTCTTGACCAGCGGCGTGTTCATGAGGCCGGGGATCACGGTGTTGATGCGGACGTGATCTGCAGCATATTTGACGGCCGTCACCCTCGATAGGTGAATCAGGCCCGCCTTGGAAGCGGCATAGGCGGCGACATCGGGGCCGAAGAAGCGCAGGGCCGCGATCGAGGCGAGGTTGACGATGGCGCCGCCGCCCTGACTGACCATCAACGGTATGACCCGCTTCATGCTCTGGAACACGTAACCGAGATTCCGGTCCATCTGCTGCTGCCAGACCTCATCGCTCATCGAGACGACATCGCCCGGCGCCGAGCCACCGACATTGTTCACCGCTATGTCGATCCGCCCGAATGGTTCGATGCAAGCAGCAATCGCGCGATCGAGGTCGTCGTTATCGGTGGCATCCGCGACCATACCATGAAAAGCAGATCCGTTGCCGGAGCGCTCCTCGATCATGCTCCGGGTCAACGCCAGCGCCTCGCTGTCCAGATCGGTACCGACCACGGTCGCCCCCTCTTCAACAAAGCGCGCCGCAATTGCCCGACCGTTCCCCCAGCCAGGCCCGACAGAGCCAGCCCCAATCACCAGCGTAATCTTTTTCTCCAGCCGCCCACTCATGCCACGCGTCCTCAATCATCAACAATTCAACTTAATAGACATGCTGCCGGCATACTCGCCCATCAAGAACGGGTTCATCGACATCGCCTCCAAGTCCATGAAAGTCCATGAGGTGGACATTCCACTCTAGGCGTTGCCGATGAGGATGCCGGCGGCGAATACCAGGGCACCGCCGAGCACCACCTGGAAGGCGGCACGGAAGAAGGGGGTGTCCATATATTTGTTCTGGATCCAGGCGATCGCCCAGAGTTCGAAGAACACGATGATGATTGCGAGGGTGGTGGCGGTGTTGAAGTCGGGGATGAGATAGGGGAGCGCGTGGCCAAGGCCACCGACCGTGGTCATCACGCCTGAGGCGATGCCGCGCTTGATCGGCGAGCCGCGCCCGGAGAGCTCGCCATCATCGGAAGCGGCTTCGGTGAAGCCCATGGAGATGCCGGCCCCCACCGAGGCGGCGAGGCCCACGAGGAACGTCTGCCAGGTATCGCCGGTGGCGAACGCTGCTGCGAAAATCGGGGCCAGCGTTGAAACCGAGCCGTCCATCAGCCCTGCAAGGCCTGGCTGCACCCAGGTCAGGAGAAACTGGCGGTGCGCCGCCTTGTCCTCGTTTTCTCGTGCGTCACCGTCGAGATGCTCGGCCTCGAGCTGGTCGGCCGCCTTTTCATGGCCGGCTTCGGCCAGCGCCAGCTCTCCCAGGAGCTTACGGGTTTCGGCATCGGAGGTCTGCTGCGCCGCCTTCAGATAGAACTGATGGGCGGCCCGCTCCATCTCGGCGGCCTCATCGCGGATGCGCTCGACACCGAGGTTTTGCATTAGCCAGGTCGGTTTTCGATGATAGAAGCCGGCGACATGCTCACGTCGGATCAACGGAATGACTTCGCCGAACCGCTCCTGATGCAGGTCGATCAGCCGCTGCCGGTGCGTCTCCTCCTCCGCTGCCATGCCTTCGAAAATCTTGGCGCTCTGCGGAAAATCTGCGCGCAGATGCTGTGCGTAGGTCAGATAAATCCGCCCGTCGTCTTCTTCTGCCGAGATGGCGAGAGCCAGGACCTCCTGCTCGGAGAGATCGGCAAAACGACGCTTGGATGAAAAACCGGGGATCATCGGTCAGCTTCCGCTAGAGACATGGATCGATTGGAAAGAACGTTTGTGGGCCGGGGATTATCGTTTCGCAAGATCGCGAAAGGCCGCAATGTCGGCGCGGGTCCCAAAGCAGCCTCCTCGCCGGCATTGTCGGACACTCTTCAATCGCGAAAAATGTCAGCAGTCCTGCACGTAGCCAATCTCGTCAAGCCGGCAGTCCGGTTCATATCGACGGTCGGATTCATACCTTATCGTTGCCAGAATGGTGCCAATAATCAGCAGGATGAACAGAACTCTGTGCAGCCAACCACACTTCTCATCCTTGGCCGGCTCGCATACGCCACAATGGATGCACTCGCCACGATCGGAAGCGATTGGTTTCTTGCATAAGCGGCAACAGGCTAGCTTAACGTCGGACCACGCCATCAATACCCACTCGATATCACTGAACTCTTATTGCCGCGGAACGAACGCGCTGGCCGAAGGCAATACTTCATACAATGGCAGAAAAAACATCCTAAAAGGCGAATATTTTAACGTCAATTTCTATTTATAAGTTAATTAGTAGGCCGCAGCAATCATCCGGAACGACTAAGCCCGCCCAGTGGGGGCTCGGTCAGATCAGTAGCAAGACGATGACAACGGAGAAAAAAACTGCCCAGGGCCACAGCGGTGGGTCTTTTTTCTTGATCGGGTCGGCCGCACCACAATGGATACAGAGTTTTAGGTTGTTCGCCAGACGTTGGCCGCAGACCTTGCAATTATCGACCTTGACCTCAGGTTTCGCCATCTGGCTACCGTCGATCTGTTGCGAGAAGGTGTGGATAAAGGCAGGGTCTCAAGTTACCAAGGCTGCGACTGTTGTCGAATGGTGACACCGAAACGCCCGGAATACGGCCATACGAGGCCGATAAAGCGGCCAAAAATCTATGGCCAATCGATCGTTTCTTCTTGATCATTGCCGTGTCGCCGTGAGTAATTCCGCAAGCGATTACAACCATTTGGCGACTTGCTGGCCGCCTGATGACACCATATATACTGTATTTTAACGAAATTTTATAGCGTTAAGAGCGAAAGCTAAGGTCAAGCCTTAGTCTCCCAACGCAAATCTGGTCGCAAAACACACTGGATTTGCAAAACTTCGGAAGACGCCTGAACCTCAATAAGCACCCTGATAAGCGCTGCAGAGCGCGGTGTCGTCCAGTTCCTTGAGAGTGATGACCTCATCGCGTTTGTGAGCGAGGTAGATGTCGGTAAAACCATCGGGGAACCAGGCGCGCACCTCATCCGAACCCTCGAGCTCATCGAGTGCGTCGTTGAGCGATGTGGGCAGGCGGCGAAAGCCGCGCGCTTTGAGGTCGGACTTGGTGAGCAGCGACAGATCTTCGGTGGTGGCCGCCGGCGGCTCCAATCCGGCTTCGATGCCTGCCGCACCGGCATGGACGATTGCGGCGAGCGCCAGATGCGGGCTGGCAGCCGCGTCGCAGGCTCGGATTTCGAAATTGAACTGCTCGGCCGCCTTTTGCGGGTCCGTGGCGCGGATTGGACAGAGGCGAACAGCGGCTTCGCGATCCTGAGCACCGAGATTGTTGAAGGCGGCGCTCCAGCGATGGGGGATGAGCCGCTCATAGGAAACGACGCTCGGCGCAAGAAAGGCGATGATCGCCGGAAGATGCTGCAGCACGCCCGCGATGAAGGCGCCGGTCACGGTGCTCATACCGCCTAGGCCATCGGCATCATAGGTGGCGGGCCGGCCATCCGCATCCTTGAAACTCAGATGGATGTGGACGCCGTTGCCGATACCACCAGGTTCGACCAGGGGCGCGAAGGAAACGGGGCGGGCGAGGCGCTCGCCAACGGCTCTGACGATTTCACGAAGGCTTGCCGCCTGATCCGCCATGCCGTGACCGGTTACCGGCTTCACCGTGACCTCGAATTGGTTTGGGCCGTATTCCTTCATGATACTTTCAGGCTTGAGGCCGGCTTGGCCAAGGGCCGCCATGATCGTTTCCATGAGCAGGCGTTCGCTACGAAAGGCGCTGAGCGCATAGCCCTCGCCCTTTGAGCCGTTGCGCATGGGCAGATGAAATTCATGCTCGAACGCACCGAGAAGGGTGAGCCCGGCGCTGGCCTGCAGGCGGGCAAGCGCCGTCTTCAGGATCGATCGGGTGCAGCATTCCCAGGTGCCGCCATCGAGATGGAGGACGTCGCCGAGCACAAAGTCCTCGATTGGCCCGTCATCGCCGAAATCTACTCTTGCGCGCGTAGCCAGGTCGCCGACCAGAACCAGGTCACCCAGCGCCCCGAACGGGCTTTCGGCGATGCCATCAAAGCAGGTGATCTGCACATTGGTCGGCGTCCAGCCGACTTGAAGAACCCCGCCGTCATCGATGAGCCTTGAAGGCAGCGCCTTGCCGCGCAGCTTGCCGGCGACGTCGCTCGTGCAGAGGTGGA
>JBPCVQ010000405.1:0-2690 GCA_051010395.1 Geminicoccaceae bacterium
CTTGGCCATGGCGCGGCCGGTCCAGTGCGTGACTTCACCCGGCGGCTCGCTGCAAGTCAGCGCAATCAACCGCTGAACATCGGCGTCAGGCATAGGCGGCTTGCCAGGCTTTCTGCTGCCTTCACGAAGAAGACCGTCGACACCCGCCTCGGCAAACCGCCGCTGCCAGCGCCAGACCGCCGGTCGGCTGACACCGGAAAGCCTGGCGATCTCGGCGACGTTCAGCCGATCCGACGAATGCAGAATGATCCGCGAGCGGGCTACATGCTTTTGAGGCTGATTACGTTCGGCGATGATCGCTTCCAAGCGAACACGATCCTCGGCCGAAACAACGGGACATACAGTCTGAGACATGCCGATGGTATCGCATATCCCATCAACAATGTGAATCCTATGAATGCGTCAGTGCACTAGTGGTCTGTTCGGTACGAAGGATACCCGAGACCTTCCAGATAAGATGCCGCATACCGTTGGATTTCCTGGCTCTTTCTTCGAAGGCCGTCGCAACCCAATGGAGTGGTCACACCACCAGCTTCATCTCTCCGGTGGTTCGGGGCGATCGCCGAGAAGATATCGTGGGCCGGCACCATGGCGGCGCGCGCGGTCATCCGGATTGTACAGGGCGCATTTCCGGAGCGACAGGCAACCGCAGCCGATGCAGCCGTCAAGATGGTTGCGCAGCCGGCTCAGCGTCTCGATTTTCGCATCGAGCTCCTTTCGAAAGCCGCGGCTGATGCGCGCCCAGTCCCGCTTGGTGGGCGTTCGCTCCCGAGGCAAGGTTAGAAGCTGTTGGCGGATCTGATCGATGGTGAACCCGAACTGCTGGGCGATCAGCACAAATGACAGCCGGCGGATATCTGATCTTAGAAATCGACGCTGTCCTCCGGCATTGCGCTCGGCAGCTATGAGATTTTGGGCTTCATAGTAGCGGATTGCCGAGACCGACAACCCCGTTCGATCCGCCAGCTGTCCGATCGATAGCCTGTCCGATGCGAGCATGGTCATCGCTCCCGCGGAATGGCGGCCAAGAAATACCTTGACCTCAAGTTAGCTTTAGAGATTAGGCTGTCACCATACCCTGGTCAATCACCCCTTCACTGGACGGAAATGGTCATGGCTCAGGCAAACTTGGAGCACGTCAACGTCACGGTCGGCGATCCTGTCAAAACCGCCGGACGCCTTTGTGATCTGTTCGGCTGGCGAATTCGCTGGCAGGGAGAAGCGATCCATGGCGGGCATACCGTCCATGTTGGCTCGGATGACAGCTACATCGCCGTTTACTCGCGCGGCGAACCGGCCGGCGCCAAGACCGACAGCTATTCGACACGTGGCGGGCTCAATCATATCGGCGTGGTCGTCGACGATCTCGACGCGACCGAAGCACGAATTCTGAAGGCTGGATACAAGACCTTCTCGCATGCCGACTACGAACCCGGGCGCCGCTTCTACTTTCATGATGAATACGGCGTCGAATTCGAGGTCGTCAGCTACTGAAGATCATCCAGCCAGTGGCGTGTCCTCGACATAAGAGCCCTGCATTTACTCAGCCAAACTTGCCGGCATACCATGGATCTTGACGAAGGCGGTCGGAAACCAGATGAAGTGGTCACACCACTAGAAGCGGATCGTTCCCGAAAGTGTAAAAATATCGATCTGGTTTTCGTAGCGGCCGGAGAGGTTGCCGCGAGCCGCGTTTTCGTCGAGGCCGTTGGTGGTCGGATCGATGTCGCCGTCTTCCATGAAGATGTGGGTATAGCTGGCGTTCAGGCTGATGCCGCTGGTGAGGTCGTACTCGCCGCCGACCGACACCCAGTAGCGATCCGAGCCCGGCACGCGCGGGGTGCGGGTTTCATCGGGGATCGGGCTTTCGTCATAGGCGATGCCGCCGCTTAGCGCGAAGTCCGGGTGGAGCTGGTAGCGAGCGCCCAGGGCGACGAAAAAACTGTCGTCCCAATCCTCGGTGGTGACGTTGGGGGGCTGGGTCGGATTGTCGAACTCGACGCGCAGCTCATCGAAGCTCGACCAGTCGGTCCAGGCAACCTCGGCCATGAGGGCGAGGCCGTTTTCATATTCGTGATAGGCACCGGCGGAGATGGTAGCCGGCGTGGTGACTTCGGCGCTGGCGCCGGTATCGAGAAGGAGGCCATTGGCATTCAGTATGTCGCCGACGGTCCCGGAAGCGCCATTGTCGAAGTCGGCGGAACCGTCCGCGCGGTGATCGATTTCCGAGCGAAAGGCGAGGCCGAAGCGGGTGGACTCGCTCGGGGTGAACAGGGCGCCGAGATTGAAGCCGAGGCCCCAGTCGTCTGCTTCGAGCTCGATCTCGCCATCCTGTGCAGCCGGGATCGCGCCCGGCACGCCCTGGCTTGCGCCGATCGAGCCGATATCGACGGCGTTGGTGAGCTCGGTGTCGACATACTGCACCTGCACGCCGAAGCCGAAGGAGAACTTGTCGCTGGCTCTGATGGCGACCGCAGGATTGATGTTGACGGTGGTGAGCTCGGAATCGAGGGCGTGGTAGCGGCCGATCCAGCCGTCATCGTTTTCGGTGGTCAGGCCGAAGGGGGCGTTCAGGCCGAGGCCGACGGTCAGCCGATCGACGATCTCGGTCGAGACGTAGATGGCCGGCACCAGGGCATCCTCGCCGATGTCGCCGGAATTGGCTTCGCCGCTGATGGGCGCGCCACCGG
>JBPCVQ010000406.1:0-6712 GCA_051010395.1 Geminicoccaceae bacterium
CCGGCAGCACAAGGGTTTGAACAACAGGGCCGAAGCCTCACATAAACCGACGAGGCGACGAGAACGGGTGATGCAACGGTTCAAGTCGCCGCATCATGCCCAACGCTTTTGCGCCGCCCATGATCAAATCAATACCCTCTTTCGCCCCCACCGACACCGCCTCTCCGCCAGAAGTTACCGACACGCCAGAAACGATGCTTTCGCCCTTTGGGATGACTTCACCAATGAGCTGACTGCAGACTGAAACAGGCCAAAGCACGCCTCTCTTTGTACCCGCAACAACAACCTGACAATGCCAATCCGAGCTTTGGCGCGAGCCAAGTCCGCCTTTTCTCACCATCCCATCCGGATCTGGGCGCCGTTTGCCGCGCATCTCCGCCGTATTCGTTCGGCTCGCGCCAATCTCCCACAGTTTGACATGCTCTCCCCGCGGCGCGTGGATCACATGGAATGGACATAAGCGCTTGCGGCTCGATCAACGATCTCGCCTTCGGACACGTGGATGACACGATCCGCCCGTCCGATCAGAGCCGGGCGATGGGCCACGACTATCCGTGTCACTGGAAGGTCGGCCACGACATCGGCGATCGCTAGCTCGGTTGCGTGGTCGAGATTGGCGGTGCCTTCGTCGAGGATCAGGATTCGTGGCTGGCGGTAGAGCGCACGCGCCAGGAGAACGCGCTGGCGCTGACCGCCTGATAGGGTTGAGCCCATGTCGCCGACCAGCGAGAGATATTGCATCGGCATGCGCGTGATGTCCGCATGCAGAGCCGCGGCCTCGGCCGCTGCCTGAACCCGCTGCATGTCGAGATTCGGATCGAAGAACGCGATATTGTCGGCGATTGTGCCTGAGAGAAGCTGGTCATCCTGCGCGACGACGCCGGCTGCCGCCCGCCAGGTTCGCCAAAGCTCGGGGCGAGCCGCACGGCCATCGAGCTCGATGCGCCCGTGGGTGGGACCATGAAGGCCGAGCAGCAGCTTCAGGAGCGTCGTCTTGCCACCGCCGGATGGGCCGGCAATGGCAACGAACTCACCGGGCTCGATCGTCAGGCTGACATCATCGAGCACCAGTCTGTCGGCGGCGCCATAGCGAAAGCCGACATTGTCCAGTCGTATCTGTCCGCGGATGTCGATGTCCGGAATGACAGCATCCGCATGCACATCCGTCGGTGATTGAATGACATCACCAAGCCGGTCCAGATGGAGGCTGAGCAGGCGGAATTGAATGGCCTGATCGATCAGAGCAAGGGTCCTGTCGGTCAGGGTCTGACGAAAGCTCATGAAGGCGAAGAGCATGCCGATCGAAAAGCCTTCGCCCGCGATGATCATGCCAGCGGCGAGATAAACCACCAGGACCGTCTGCAGACCGACAATGGCGCCTCGAAGCGCGCTGCTGATGATCTGCAATTTGCCCAGAGAAAAGCCATTGTTGATGACATCGGCGAAGAGATTGCGCCAAGCACTCTCACGCTCGACTTCGCGGCCCATCAGCTTGAGCGTGGTCGAGGCGCGCACGCTCTCGATCATATGGCTGTTTTCTTTCGCTGAGCTGACGATCTGCTCTTCCATGAGCCGTTTGAGGGCAGGGTAGAAGGCGAAGGTCACGGCGAGGCTGAGCAGCAAAGCCACGATCACCACGCTCGCCAGCATCGGCGAATAGAAAAACAGGATCGTGCCGGCGATGATCGCCATGACGCCGTCGATCGCTGTCGCGACCAGGCCGCGGGTCAGCGCTGTCTGAACGGCACCGCTGGAGGACAGTCTGGAAAGAATGTCGCCGACGTGGCGCTTTTCGAAATAGTCGCAGCGGAGGCGTAGTAGATGGCGGACGAGATTGCCCTTCATCTGCAGGCTGAAAAGAGCGTTCAGGACCTGGAGTGCGTAGCCCCTCAACGCATTAAGGCCGACACGTACCAGCAGCAGACCGCCGAAACCCAGTGCCAGGACCGTCATCAGATCGCGATCCGCGCGTAAGATGGCCTCGTCCACCGCGAGCTGCAGATAGAAGGGCGCTGCGAAGATCGCGACTTGCAGGGCGATCGAAATGCCGAGGATTTGAAACAGGGATGGCCAGATGCCGACCAGCTTCGACCAGAGATGGGAGAGCTTGGTCGGCTGCTTTTCGGTGACCGGCGCAAAGCCTCCGGCAGGTGCCAGCTCCAGGATGACGCCGGTCATATGTTTCGACGCCTCGTCGAAGGACAGGCGTCGCTTGCCGAGGCCGGGATCGTGGATCAGTAGCCCCCGCCGCTCGATCTTGGCGAGCACGACGAAGTGGTTCAGATCCCAATGCAGGATCGCCGGCGTTTTAATCCTGGCGAGGGCATCCAGTTCGACCCGAAGCGGGCGCGAGGCCAGGCCGAGCTGATCGGCGATCCCCATGAGGCTGCGCAAGCTGGCGCCTGACATCGAAAGCGCGAAGCGCTGACGAAGGCCGTTCAGATCGATGTCATGGCCGTGATATCGACCGACCATCGTGAGGCAGGCAAGACCACACTCGACCGCTTCGGCCGCCAACACCACCGGCAGCTTTCGCCGACCGGAGAGATTTATCTCCTGAAGAATGCCCATGTCGCCCTCAAATCGTGATCGCCGGCAAGTGGCGCCTACACATGAGCGGTGAGCTTCGCGGACTCTTTTCGCCGCGTCATACCCAGAATTGATGATGCGCCGTCCTCACGGGCTGATGAACGATGGGCGCGTCAATCGGCGGAAATCGTTCCGTCGATCAAGAACGAAAGGAATTGAACGATGGCTTACGCGATGCGTGTGCTTTCGGAAAACGAGATCGATGAGGTGGCTGGCGGCAATCCATTCCTGCTTTTCATGCTGACAATGAACGTAGCCCACGCACCGACAGGCAATGAGGTGCGGAGCGGAGGCGGCGGCGCGGATGTGGACGCCGATACTGATGCTGACGCTGATACTGACACGGACTCCGACACGGACGTGCCGACTGGAGATAATGGCGATACCGGTGACCAAAAATAGCGGAAGCTATAGCAATCCGACCGCAGACACTTTGACGATCTACGTCGCTGCGGCTCTACCAATCAAGTGAGAAAGGAAATCGACCAATGACCTGTGAGATGCGCGCTCTTTCCGATGCTGAGATCGATGAGGTAGCAGGAGGCCTAGGCCCAATAGCCATAGGTGCTTTGGCCGGCGCTGCTGTTGGGGTTACGGTCCTTGCCGTTGTCGGAGCGGCTGCTGTCGGTTATGCGGCTGGCTATGAGGACGGAAAGGAAGCAGGCAAGGAAGAGGCGAAGAAAAGCGGCAACGTCATAGTTCCCGGTACAGACGGCCAGGGTAATCCAAACAACAACGAAGATGGCGGCAACGGAGATGGCGACGGCGGCAATTAAGAGAAGTCGTCTTGACATCAAATTTTGATACTCACGCGTCTGCCCAGGCGTGGGCCTGCCCGCGCCTGGGCGCCCTTCAACGACCCATCGGAAAGTCGTCATGACCTCACCGCTGTTTCGCCGGGAAGCCGTCGATCATGCCACGCGCCGTCTTTGCGATGACGTGGTGCTGGCGACGCCGCTTCGTGTCAAATGGCTTGCCGCTCTGTTGATCGGCGTCATCGGATCGGCGCTGATCTTCGCGATCAACGCGACCTATGCCCGAAAGGAGACCGTGGTCGGCTGGCTGACCCCTGAAAGCGGCATGGTCAGGGCAACCGCCCAGCGGGGCGGTGCCGCGGTCGAGATTTTGGTGGAAGAGGGCAGCCATGTCGTCGCCGGCACCAGGCTTGCCGTGCTGCGCTTGTCACCTGAGATCGACGAGGGGGATTCGGGATCAGCGCTTTTAAAAGCCCTTCTTGCTCAGAGTGAGTCCGCAAGAATCCGCGCAGAGGCGGCGCTCGCCAGCCTGAAAAGCGAGGAGACTCGGCTTATGGGCGAGCACGCGGCCCTACAGCGCGAGCTTTCGATCTTGTTCGAGCAGATCGATTTACAAGAACAGCGGGTGGCGATGCAGATCGCCGAGACGCGTCGCGGCGAGCAGATGGTCGAGCGAGGTGCCGTTGCAAGAATCGATATCGACCGGCGTCGTGGTCTCGAACTTGCCGCCCGTCAGGAACTTGCGGCCTTGCATCGGACTCGCAGTACGCTCAACCGCGATATCCAAAGCATCAAATCGCGGCTTGCCGTCATTCCGATCGATCGCGCCGCTGCCGAGGCCGAAGCCATATCGGCGGAGGCCGCGCTGGATGAGCGGGTGACGCAAACCCAGGCGGCGAGCGAGTATGTCGTCACCAGCCCCATCGACGGCCGCGTCGCCGCTGTCCCGATCCAGATTGGTCAGACATTGGAAGCCGGGAATGCTGTCGCCGTGATCACGCCGGCGAACGGCCGCCTGATGGCCGAACTTTACGTACCTTCGCGCGCCGCCGGCTTTGTGCGCGAAGCCCAAGACGTCCGCCTGATGTATGAGGCCTTTCCCTATCAACGTTTCGGTGTCGGTCGAGCGAAGATCGAGGCGGTCTCCCACACGGTTCTAGCACCGGACGAAGTCGCCATACCCGGTGCGGTCATGCAGGAGCCCGTTTTTCGCGTGCGGGCCACTCTGGAAAGCGACAGCATCCAAGCCTACGGCGAGCGCCTTCCGCTTCAGCCGGGCATGTTGCTTGCTGCCGATGTCATCATCGATCGCCGCTCGCTCATGGAGTGGTTGTTCGATCCAATCCTCGCGGTAAGCCAGAGTTAAGACGCCCAGAAACCATCGAGAGTTCTGAACACCTCGGGCCAATGGGTGTAGAGCAGATACATGCCAGCCTTCTCGACGATGGTCAGGCTGAAATGCTGCTGGCTTTCGACGAAGCTACGACCTTGTTCGGCGGAGACAAAGCGATCCTGGCCACCGAGTAGAAGACGGGCAGGGATGTCGATTCTGCGGGCCTGGTCCCGCCAGTCCTGGATGACTAGTGGACATTCGGCGCAAAAGGCCGTCGTGCCCTGTTCTATGCTGTGTCGAAGCCCCTCGACGGCGAGGCGGCGGACCTTCGGGCAAGCCAATGCTGCCGTGTCGGCGGGTATACTTCCATGCAATGCCTGAAGTAGCTGATCCTCGTAGCCGGCATCGATGTGAGCTGCCCCCGCTTTGGCGAGGAAGGGCAGCAAGTGGGGTGCGTATCGAATCGTCAGGCCGAAGGCGCGCTGCCATGTCGGCAGAGCCTTCAGGTTCTTCGAATAGTCGAATGGCGCATAGTTCAGCATTAGGAGTGCACGAACGCGATCAGGCAGATGTCCGGCGATATGGAGGGCCGGAACAGCGCCGGAGAGGTGCCCTACCACCGTGACCTGGTCGATCCCAATGCAGTCCAGCAACTCTTCCACGTCGTGGATGAACGTGTCGAGGATCGCAGCGCCACTCGCCTCGGCAAGAGGGGTCGAGCGGCCGAAGCCCGGCCTCGACAGGGCAATCAATCGCCATCCTTGGCGCTCTGCAAATGTGATGGCTTCTTCGGGCAGGTCGGGACCGAGGAGCATGTTGTGAATGAACAGGACCGGTCGTCCTTCGAGCGAGCCACTCTCCTTGTAGGCAAGCTGGCGTCCGTCGCGCAGATCGAGCATGCATTCGCTCCTGGCACGTTTGGTCACCACGTCGACCGCGTTTGCCTCGACAAGCGAGCGGCTGGCGGAAACCGTTGCGGCAACGCCATTGACGATCCGTACAATGTCCGGAACGGTCGATGCGCTGAGCTTTCCCTGTATCGCTTTGATCTGTGTTCGTACTGTGTTCAGGGAGACATCGCGCTGTGAGGCGATCGCCGAAGGACGCATACCCTCGGCGAGCGCCATGGCGACAGTCGTTTCTGCGGAACTGAGCTCGAAGGCCCGACAAAGCGCCGTGCCGAAGTCATCATCGAACTGGAAATCGATCGTGAGCAGGAGGAAAAAAGCCTGTCGCCGGACATTGGGGTCGTCTTCCAGCTTCACGAGAAACCCGTGAAGATCGATGGCTGACGCGACGATACAGTTTGGCTCGGCCTCCGGCCCAAGAAAGCAGGGCAGCAACAGCGTCGGGCCGTTGGTCGCCGCTTGTCCGGCCATCCAGGATTGCAACTTGGCCGAGCTGGCATCATCAAGACCCAGATCGTCGAGCTGCGCATGATCAGCTATTCCGATGAGAGGTTTCGCCCCCTGATTGGCGCCGACAATTGAAAACCTGTCGTCGACGATGAGGGCGGCGACCGGCAGGCCTGCCAGAATGGAATTGATGCTTCTCATATCCTGCCGTTGGCGGCCAATCCGATCGAAGATCTTCAGAGCCGTCTCGACATGCTGAGCGATGGGCTCGGCCTTCGCATCATCTTTCGTCTGGAGGTTCTCGAAAGAGCGTTCCCAAAGATGCATGAGCTGGTTGCAGCGAGCAGGATCGATCGTTGCAGCATAAATCTCTTCGACGAGGGAAGTGGTGTCATCAAGCATGGTTGCCCTCCAACATTCATGAGCAGCTCCATGCAGTTCGGGATAGGGGGGCGAGGCATTGTCAGGTTGTTGTTGCGGGTACAAAGAGAGGCGTGCTTTGGCCTGTTTCAGTCTGCAGTCAGCTCATTGGTGAAGTCACCCCAAAGGGCGAATACCCCTGTCCAACTAAGACATGTTCGTGGAATGTTCTTTTTCGGATGATCGCTTTCAGCTAGAATTCCGGGCTCAAAAGAGGGGGAAGCATGTCCGGCATTCTGGAGTTCATGGCGCAGTTTGGC
>JBPCVQ010000407.1:0-2815 GCA_051010395.1 Geminicoccaceae bacterium
ACACCCGCCACGGTCTCATCACGACCCCACCGGATCTCCTGGAGGCGGCGACCGCCTCAGGTGCGACGCCGATGCAGATCCTGATGGACGTTCGAGCACATTATGCACTGCCGAAGATCCTCCTTGGCCTGCCCCAGACCATCCTCTACGCCTTCGCCATGCTGGTGATCGCCGCCCTCGTCGGCACCACCGGCCTCGGCCAGTCGATCTATCTGGCACTCGGCCAAGCCGATGCAGGCCTCGGTATCGCAGCAGGTGCCGCCATGGCTTTACTAGCCCTGGTCACCGACCGATTGATCCAGGGGTTCGCTGACAAGCAGCGAAAGGCACTGGATCTGGCCTGACCTCGAATGATCCGGATCTCAATGAGCCAGCCGGACAACTTCGAACGCCCAAAATTGAAACCTCAACGCGTTGCCATCTCGGCATGTTCAGGCGCACGCTCCAGATCCGAGCAGTCGACACACGCCACTATCGGGATCATGTGCGAGAGCGATCCGGCCACGGCTACATTCATTTGCCCGCTCGCTTCACGTGCCCGATGGCCGTTTCCATGGCAGCGCGGTTGACCTTCTCGAACCTGTCGCCAAAGCCTGAAGGATCGAGCATCAGGGGCGACGAAGCGTAGGTGCTGGAGGAGATGGTGTCGGCTCCGGCTCGGATTTAGTCCATGTGAATGGCTTCCAGTACGGCCAGGTGATCGAGGGTTGCCGGTCTACACCAAGCCTTACTGTCCATCGGTACGCCGCGCCGCTCGAGTTCCGTCCTGATACCGCCATCAAGGATGATGATGCCGCCCTCGTTCAGTCTGTCTTGCTATCTCGAAGAGTTCAACGGCTGCCTCGCTCGAAAAAATAAAGTCGTTCTTGCGTCAGCAAAGGGGCTGATGGCTTGTCGTTAAGAGCATGATCCAGCGCCAGCCGCACATTCTTCTGGTTAGCCTTTCAAGCGAGTTCAAGCAAATCAACGATCGAGGGAACAGCAAAAGAAAATGCCCTCTCGTTAACAATTAGTTATCATCTGGTCCGTATCTTTGCCTGACCAGCGTTATACAGGTTAGGATTCCAGGTCATGCGTTATTCTCGGACATCGGCGGCAGTCATAGCCCTCGCAGCAGTTCTCGTGAGCTTCGGGCCGAAAGCTGTCCTCGGCGACACCGACGATCAACTGAATGTCATCGTGCCGCTCGCGGCCGGCGGCGCGCTTGACCGCGTTGCACGGACGGTGGAGCAATTCCTGCCAGAGACCACCGTGACGGTCGAGAACCATTCCCCTAAAAAAGGTGAAGATGGCTATCAGGAATTCATCAGCCGTCCTGCGGACGGATCAACGGTTCTCGCCTGGTTCGAGCCGGCCGCCGCAGCCTATCAGCCCGGTATTTCGCTCGATGATCTGGCAATAATCAATGTTCAGGAAATCGAACCCCCAATCCTGGTCGCAAGCCGACAGACGGGCTGGCGAAACCTGCAGGACATGATCTCAGCTGTCCGCAACGCGCCGAATGATTACAAGCTGGGAATCGGCGGTCGCACCGGTGGCGGCCCAATTTTGGCTTCGGCGCTTCTCACCAATCTCGATCTTGAACTGACCTCGGTAACCTATGGAAGCGGTGGTAAGGCGAGAAAAGGGTTAAAACGGGGCGAGGTGCACCTGACCGCCGGCAGCATCAACGCCGTCCGCAAACTCGGGGACAAAGTCACAGCACTTGCGGTCTTTTCCCCCCGACGTTTGCGCAGTTGGCCTGAGGTCCCCACCCTTCGCGAAGCACTGGGTCCTGAAGCCGATAAGGCGGTGTCAGGCGCCGTCTACCGCTTCTTTGCCGTCCATCGGCGCTTTGCGGAAGAGAAGCCGGAGGCGTTTCAGGCACTCGTCGAAAAATTTCGGCGCATGGTCCAGGATAGCGAGGGTTTTCACGAGAATGCCGCCTCGAAACGTGTTGGCGCTCACTGGTTTGGACCGATGGAAAGCACATCATTGGTCCAACGATCACATCAGCACTTCAAAAAATTGATCGCCGAGCTTCCACCCCGCTGATCATGGATCGTATCAAGTTTCCAAATTCATCGATCCGAACAGACCCAATCGCTTTGTTCCGATTGATGCAGCCAGGCGACATCAATCGGCAAGCTGAAACGCCAGCCCTTAGAAAAATCGTAAAATGTGACGTTCGTCACGTTCTATTCATCTGACTTCGGCTAGGTTGCACAGACGAAAGAGGAGAAATCGGGAAAAAAGAACGTCGGAGTCGATGATGATGATGACTGATCAACAGACCAAGACATGCATCCGTGGCGAGCGCGTCGACAATCTCTACGATCGTGACATCGCCGAAAAGGCTGAGATCAATCTCCTGACCAAGATCGCCAAACGAGGCTTTCACAGCTTCTCGCTCGCTTGGCTCATGGTGGATCGTCAGTGGCAGATCGTAGCTTTCGCCGAATAGCCTGCGTACCCAGCCTTTACCATCAATGGCCGGGTCCGGCATGGAATGCCCTTTTGTGACCGTTGACATGGACTCAAGGCCGTTAGCGGGACCCCGCTGGGGTTATTGGAGGCCCTCTCACTGGTTTGGCACATTAGCCAGAAACTTGTTCTCAAAGAAGCCACCGCTCAGATCGAGGCCATGAACCCACCGTCGATTTAGAGCATCTGTTCAGTAATGTAGCTGGAGGCATCCGAACAGAGAAGAACCGCTCTCCGCTTGCCGGTCGGGGACGTTGGAGTTTTGAGCTGCAATTTCGGCCTGCCGGTGAGGTTTTTCATGGTTGGCTCATGCCGCCATCTTGGCTGGTTGCGAGTTGTCGTGTTGGCGGCA
>JBPCVQ010000408.1:0-43161 GCA_051010395.1 Geminicoccaceae bacterium
TTACAATACCTTGCGAACCATACAAGCCGTCCGAAAGGACGGCTTCTTGATTCGTGGTTACACCAACGGGTAAGCGCCAGAATGGCAGTAAGTGCTCCGTGTGGCGGTGGGCTTCGTCTTCTTGCTCTCAAGCTACGCCTTCGCAGATCAGGAGCCGTATCCTCAATTCATGAGGTAGCTGCGCGCGCAGTCCCGCATCTGGATCGTTTCAGTCAGGACGTCGTCATAGAGCGTGTTCATGTAGGATTGATGAACATATTCCAGCGACAGGAAGCCATCATATCCAACACTTCTCAATGTGTGAATCATTGCACCGAAGTCGAGGGTCCCTTCGCCCCACTTCGCTTGCAGCGTGCCAGGACGCGCTTGACGAAGGTGAATATGGGCGGCATGTTCTGCCAGTGGATTGATTTGAGACTGTGTGTATCCAGTGCAGACGAAATGAGCGTAGTCCAGGGTCAGCTTGAGGCCTGGCACCTTTTCGATCAGTTCCTCTGTCCTTTGAGGGCTGTCCAGAAGTCCGCCGACATGGGGCTCGATGGTGAGGGCAACACCATGATCGTCTGCGAGGCGCGTCATGTCTCGCAGTGCATTGGCCGAGATCTCCAGTGATTGTTGGATACTCTGTCCGGGGTGATTGACGCCTGGAAGGATGAACAATGTCGGGCTGCTCAGCGCCTTGGCAAATCGCAGCACGGACTTCAGGTCGACCATGTTAGCTTCGTGCGCGGAAGGGTCGGAGACGGCTCGTTCAAAAGGCGTATCGCCGAATAGCCAATAGACGTTCGAAACCTGAATTCCGGACTGTTCAATGGCTTCGGCGGCGGTGTCCGGTGTCGCAAGGATGGCTGCACGGTCCAGCGCTGGTCCGTGCAATAGCCCGATGTCCATATGGTCCATGCCGATTGCGCGTGTGATGCCCCATGCTTCTTCCAAGCCGCAGGCGGGAAAGGACCAGGATGTCACCGATAGCTGCATGAAGGGTCTCCCTGTCCCAGACGGCGCATCGCCATGGACGGATTTCGAAATCTGGCGATTCGTCACTGTGGAGTCCTAAGTGGACAGTCCAATTTTTTGCAGACCCCATAGGCCTTTGCAACCATATCACCGAGCTTCTTGCTGTTCAGAATCCTGAAATGGCGGGATGTCGCTGTATTTTCGCGTGCTTGACAGGAGAGAAATCACAATAGGAAAGTGGTCTGACCAATAATCGAACGCGCCGCAAATTGCGGTTTCGCGTCGGCACAAAATCCCAAGAGGAGGCCACGACATGCGACTTAGCACCGTTTCCAGCCTGACGATGATCGCCGCATTAGCAGCGGGCACGGCGTTCGCCGATACGATTGTACCGGAAAAGGGCAAAGAGGCCGATATGGTCCTGTTGCCGAAATTTCTCGGCATTTTGCCGTTCGATCAGGCCAATAAGGGTGCCGAGGAAGCCCATGCCGAATTGGAGAACCCCGGCGAGCTGCTCTATACCGGCCCCACGCCCGAAAATTCGGTGGCTGGACAGATCGAGATCATGACGACCTCCGCCTCCCAAGGTCAGGCAGCGGTCATGCTCTCGAACAATGCCGGTGACCAGATCGCGCCCTCGGCCAAGGCCGCGCAGGAGAGCGGCACGGTGGTCGTGACTTGGGACAGCCCCATTCCTTCGGCTGAGGGTGAGACGCTCTTCGTCGCCCAGGTCGATTTCAATGACATCGGTGTGGTCATGGCCGACATGGCGCATTCGATCCTCGGCGGCGAGGGCGAGTTCGCGACGCTTTCGGCAACGCCTGATGCCGCCAATCAGAATGCCTGGATTGCGGCCATGGAGGAGGCGCTGAAGGGCGAGAAATATGCCGGCCTCAACCATGTCGACATCGTCTATGGCGATGACCAGTCCGAGGTCAGCTACAACCGCGCCCTGGCCTTGGTCGACAAATATCCAGACCTCGGCTTGATCATGTCGCCGACGTCGGTGGGCATCGTCGCCACCTCGAAGGCGCTGCAGGATGAAGGGCTTTGCGATCAGATCAAGGTATCCGGCCTCGGCGTTCCCGCCGAGATGGTGACCTACACCATGGATGGCTGCGCGCCTGAGTTCGCGCTTTGGGACTTCGTCGATCTCGGTTACCTCACCTATTACACCAGCTATCTGATCGCGACCGGTCAGATGGAAGGCGAGGTCGGCGAGACCTTCGAGGCTGGCCGAATGGGCCCTTATACCATCGAGAAAGACCCGACCCGCGATGTCGGCAACCGCGTCCTGATGGGGCCGTTCACGGTCTACACCAAGGACAATGTCGAAGCGGCGGCCCAATAGCGGTCTCCTTGTTCGGACCGGCTCACAAAGTGGGCCGGTCCACCGCCTGAACGAAACCGGATGTCCGGGAGGAGGCCGTGAACGCTGCCGTGTTGACGATGCGAGGCGTTTCGAAGTCTTTCGGCGAGACCCTGGCGCTCGACGATTTCTCGATCACGCTGCATCCGGGCACCATCCATGCGCTCGTCGGCGAGAACGGAGCTGGGAAGTCGACCCTCATCAAGATCATGACCGGCATCCATGCGCCGACCGAGGGTGCGATCATTGTCGACGACAAGGAGGTGCGGTTCCACAGCACCCAGGACGCCCAGTCCGCCGGCATCGCCGCGATCTATCAGGAACCCATGGTCTTCCCCGATCTCGACGTTGCCGAAAACATCTTCATCAACCACCATCACCGCCCCGCCTTCATCCGCTGGTCGGCGCTCTACGAAGAGGCGGAGACCGTGATCGAACGGCTGGGGGTGTCCCTGGATGCGCGCCGCGCCGCGTCTGGCCTGTCGCTTGCCGAGCAGCAGACTGTCGAGATTGCCCGCGCGATCTCGCTGGATGTCCGGGTCCTGATCATGGACGAGCCGAGCGCTTCTCTTTCCGATCACGAGGTGCGGCGGCTTTTTGGCATTGCCGGAGCCCTGCGTGACCAGGGCGTCGCCATTCTCTATATCAGCCACCGGCTGGAGGAGATTTTCGCGCTCGCGGACACCGTTACCGTGATGCGCGACGGGCGGCACATCTCGACAAGGCCCGTCAGCGAGGTGACCGAGGATAGTCTCGTGGCGGAAATGGTCGGCCGCGACATGCAGGGCAAATTCGGGCGCCTGCCGTCGTCGGCAACCGGCGAGGTGGCGCTGAAGGTCGACAAACTGAGCCGCCCCCCTGCCTTCAGCGATGTGTCCTTTCACGTCGAGCGCGGCGAGATCATCTGCTTTTCCGGCCTCGTCGGAGCCGGCCGCACCGATCTGGCCCTGGCTCTGTTCGGCATCGCACCTGCGGATAGCGGCCGCATCGTGGTCGATGGCGAGGAGGTGATCATCGATACGCCGAAGACGGCGCAGAAGCTCGGCATCGCCTATGTCTCCGAAGACCGCCGGAAGCTCGGCATCGCCATGGCCGAATCGGTGACCGCGAATATCACCCTGCCGATGCTCGATCGCTACACCAATGCGCTCGGGCTGATCGACGTCGAGCGAGAGCGCGCCGATGCCGACAGGTTTCGCGATGTGCTCAACATCAAGGCTGCCGATCTGAACGTGCCGGTCGGCACGCTTTCCGGCGGCAATCAGCAAAAGGTGATGCTGGCGAAGTGGCTCAATACCGAGCCGCGCATCCTCGTCGTCGACGAGCCGACCCGCGGCATCGACGTCGGCGCCAAGGCCGAGGTTCACCGGCTGATCCGCGACCTCGCGGCCAAGGGGGTCGCGATCATCATCATTTCATCGGATCTACCCGAGGTTCTGTCTCTCGCCGATCGTGTCCTGGTCATGCGCGAAGGCCACTTCGTCGGCGAGTTTCCCGGCGACAAGGCGACCGAGGAAACGGTCATGCAGCTGGCCGTCGGTGCGATGAGCCGGGCGGAGGTCGCCTGAGATGGGCGCTCTCCTCCACCGCCTGGGACCGAACACGGTTCGAATCCTGGCACTCTTTGCCGTCCTGATCGGCATCATTCTGTTCTTCTCGACCCAGATCGACAATTACCTGAACGCAAGGCTGTTCAACCGCATCTCGACCTCGGTCGCGATCATCACCCTCATCGCGGTCGGCCAGGCCATCGTCGTGCTGACCCGCAACATCGACCTTTCCGTGGGCTCGGTCGTCGGCTGTGTCGCCTATTTCCTCGGCGGGATTCTGGGCGCCTATCCCGACATCCCTCCTCTCTTCGTGCCGCTTATCGCGATCGCAATCGGCGCCTGCTTCGGGGGCTTCAACGGCTTCTTGGTCAGCCGCTTGAAGCTGCCCTCGATCATCGTGACCCTGGCCACCCTTGCCATCTTCCGCTCGATTCTGGTGGAAAGCTCCGATGGCAGCTCGATCACGACAGGGTCGCTGCCATCCTGGCTGATCGATTTCGCCAGGATGAACGCCTTCGTCATCGGCGGCTTTCGCATCCGCTGGATGGTGGTCATTGCAGTGGCCGTCGTCGTCATCGCCCACATCATGCTGACGCGCTTTCGGGTCGGCCGGCAGTTCTACGCGGTGGGATCGAGCCCGGATGCGGCCGAATTCGCCGGCATCAATGTTCGCCGAACCGTGATGCAGGCTTTCCTGATCTCAGGTGCGCTCGCGGGTCTCGCCGGTTTCATGTTCCTGTCGCGCTTCGGCAATATCACGGTGGTCGCCGGCCTCGGTCTCGAGCTGAAATCGGTCGGCGCTGTGGTCGTCGGCGGGGTCAACATCTTCGGCGGGTCCGGTAGTGTGATCGGTGTTCTTCTCGGCGCCAGCCTGATCGATCTTCTGGACACATCATTGGTTCGCTGGGAACTGGTGTCGGAGTTCTGGCGAGACGCCGTGCTTGGCATGCTCATCCTTTTTGCCGTCGCCTTCGACACCATCATGTCACGTCGCCTGCTCGCGCGCCGTGCTGCCAAGGAGGCGGAGACGGCTGCGGACAAGCCCTTGATCCCTGAGCGAAGGGAAGCCTTATGACCCCCCGGACATGGAGGGAGCGGATTGTCGAACGCTTGGTCAGCTGGGAAGGTTTCCTTGCCCTGGTGCTGGTGCTGCTAGCGACATTCAATGCTTGGCACTCGCCCTTCTTCCTGACGCCGTCGAACCAGATCAACCTGTTCCAGCTCAGCATCGAGAAGGTCATCGTCGCCCTGATCATGACCCTGGTGATCATCAATGGCGAGATCGACCTTTCGGTCGCTTCCGTGATGGGTCTTGCGGCCTGCGCTTTCGGTTGGCTGTTTCAACAAGGTGTTCCCGCCGGCGGCGCGGTTGCGCTCGCCTTGGCCTTGGGTGCCCTTTGCGGGGCTTTCAACGCCTTTTGGATTGCCTGGGTCGGCATCCCGTCCCTGGTCGTGACCCTTGCCATGCTCATCGGCTATCGCGGCTTTGCCAGGGTTTTGGTCGAGGATCGCGGCATTGCCGACTTTCCGGAATGGTTCGACCAGTTGGGCCAGCAAGCCTTGGTCGGACCGTTTCCGCTGTCGATGCTGATCTTCTTCGGCCTCGCCATCGTCTTGTACTTCGTGCTCCAGCGTTCTGCCTTCGGGCGAAAACTCTATTTTATCGGCTCGAACCGCGATGTCGCCGACTATTCCGGTGTCGAGGTGAGGCGCATCAAGGCGACGGTGTTCATCGCCTCGGGCTTCGTTTCGGCGCTTGCAGGCGTGCTGTTCGCTGCGCGTGTCGGGGCGGTGCGGGGCGACGTGGCGCTGGGTTTCGAGCTCGACATCATCACCATCGTGCTGCTGGGCGGTGTCAGCATCTTCGGCGGCACCGGTACGATCTCCGGCACGCTGCTGGCGATCCTGATCGTGCTCAATCTCAGAAACGGCATGGCGCTCGCCAATATCACCGGCCATATCCAGACAGGTGTGCTCGGCATTTTGCTCGTCCTCTCGGTCATGGTCCCGAGCATACAGGAGGGCTTCAGTCAGATTTGGAAGCGCCTCGTCGGTGAACGCGCATGAAGACAAGACCCGATGCCCATCCGCTGACAGTCGCCGCCGGGCTGAGCACGCCGATCGGCCGAAAGGCGGTCTCGGAGCTGGTGATCCAGCGGATCCTCGGTCTGGTGAGCTCCGGCGAGCTCAGCTCCGGCGACCGCTTGCCGCCCGAGCGCGAATTAGCGGCCCAGCTCGATGTGAGCCGTCCGACGGTGCGCGAAGCGCTGCGCGCCCTTTCCATTCTCGGTGTCCTGGAGATTCGCCATGGCGGCGGCGTCTACGTCTCCTCGCTCAACGCTGCCGAATTGCTCAACCCGCTGGATTTCTTCATTTCGCTGAATGCGGAGAATCTGGTGGCGGTCTTCGATGCTCGCGTCCACTACGAACCGATGGTGGCGGCGATCGCTGCCGAGCAGCTCGATGATGAGGCTATCCAGCACCTTCAGAGCCTGGTCGACGAGCAATCTGCACATCCCGACGATGCCGAGCTCTTCCACGACACCGATACCGAATTCCACAAGCTTCTGATCGAGGCGTCCGGCAACATCTTCCTGTCGAGGATTGGCAAGATGCTCCAGGTACTTGGCGATCAGGCGCGCAAGAAATTTCAGAGGCGAAAGTCGATCCGGGTCCGATCGATCAAGGATCATCAGACCATCATGACGGCGCTGCACGCGCGCGACCACGAGGCCGCGGCAAGCGCCATGCGCCAGCATATGGTCAATGTCGGCAATGCTCTGAGGGAGGTGACGCGTGGCTGAGAATCCAAAGGCCAAGGTTGCGATCATCGGCGCAGGCTGGTGGGGGGTGGAGGTCTATTTGCCAGCGCTTCTGGACAACGCGGATGCAGATCTGGTCGCGGTCAACCGGCGAGACAAGGAAGCGCTCGACAAGATTCTCGCCACGTTCGACGTCCCGCGCGGCTACACCGACTATCAGAAGCTGCTCGATAGCGAAGACCTCGACGCGGTCGTCGTGGTGTCGCCTCACACTGTTCATTTCGACCATGCGAAGGCAGCGCTCGAGGCCGGCGCCCATGTCCTGATCGACAAGCCGATGACGACATCAGCCGCCGATGCCCGAGCCCTCGTCCGGCTCGCGGAAGCCAAGGGCAAGGAGATCGTCATTCCCTATGGCTGGAACTTCAAGGATTTTGCGACAACAGCCGCCGACCTGATCAAAGCTGGCCGTGTGGGTAATATCCGTCACATCACCTGCCAGATGGCGACGTTCACATTCGATCTCTTCGGCGGTCAGGGTCTGAAGGAAGCTGAAGATCATATGTTCCAGCCCAACAGGTCCACCTGGGCGGACCCGGACAAGGCCGGCGGCTATGGTTGGGGACAGCTGTCGCACGCGCTCGGACTGCTGTTTCGCCTGGTCGATCTGGACCCCGCGGAGGTCTATGCGCTCAACGTCAAATCGGCCGCTGATGTCGATCTGACCGATGCCGCCGTCCTGACCTTCGCCAATGGTGCTACCGCGAGCCTTTCCGGAAGCGCCCTGGTGCCGAAGCATTGCAGCTACCAGCTCGACATCCGCATCTTCGGCTCTGATGGCATGTTGCTGATCGACATGGAGCGCGCGCGGATGGAGCTTCGCCGCTTCGACGAGGACGACGTCGTTCTCGATCTCGCTCCCGATGCCGGACACTATATGGCGGTCGAGCCGATCAACCGGCTGGTGGAGATCTGCCACGGTCGCGCGGCCCGAAATGAGGCGACCGGCACGGTCGGCATGCGTGCCACCGAAGTTCTCGATGCCATGTACCGCTCGTTCAAATCCGGCAGGCCGGAGGCGGTCTGATCGTGGCCTGGCCAACCAGACGCGCCGACATCGTCAAGCCTGGTTTCTCGACGCCCCTCGATGCGCCGACGATCCCAAGCTTTCCGTTCACCTTTAGGGACTGCCAGATCCTCACCCTTACCTACCGCACCGATCGACAGGCGATCGAGGCCCTTTTGCCCGAGCCGCTGATCGCCACGGGCGACGAGGTGATGATCCATATCTATCAGATGAACGACACCTCCTGGCTCGGCCCCTATCACGAGGTCAATGTGATGGTCGGCGCCGAGCTGCCTGGGAAAGCCGTTGGGAGCTACTCGACCTACCTGTTTCTTTCATCCGATGTCGGCGTCACCCATGGCCGCGAGATCCACGGCCAGCCGAAGAAGCATGGCAACCCCAAGGTCGAGTTTCGCGGTGATCTGATCGTCGGCACATTGGAGCGAAACGGCATCGAGGTCGTCACCGGCACCATGCCCTACAAGCAGCGTGAGGCCGATATCGCCGAGCTGTCGGAGATCTTTCCGTTCGCGACCAGCATCAACCTCAAGGCCGTCGATCATATCGACGGCACACCGGCGATAAGGCAGCTCACGAGCCGCAGCCTTTCGGATGTGACGGTCACCGAATGCTGGCGCGGCCCCTGCACCGTGGAGCTTCGGCCCAATGCGCAAGCGCCGGTGCATCGCCTGCCGGTGCGCGAGATGCTGGATGGGTTCTTCTGGAAGGCCGAGTTCACGCTGGTCCCCGGTGAGATCCTGCTCGACTATCTGAAGGAGGAAGGCTGATGGCCAGCTATGCGTGGATCCTCAAGGTCCGGCCGGGATATGAGGAAGAATATAAACGCCGCCATGACGAGCTTTGGCCCGAGATGGATGCCGCCCTTCGCGCATCCGGCATCACGTCCTACCACATCTTTCGCCATGGTCTCGATCTGATCGGCTATTTCGAGACCGACGATCTGGAGGCCACGATCAGCTGTTTGGCAAACGATCCCGTCAATGCGCGCTGGGCGGAATATATGGCGCCGATCATGGACATCGACATCGATCCCGCCACCAGCTTTCCCTATCTCCTTCCCAAACAATGGAGCCTGGATTCATGACCATCGACCTCGCTGGCAAGAGGGCCCTTGTGACCGGCGGCAATCGCGGGATCGGCCTTGCGGCCGTCAAGGCGCTTGCAACAGCCGGAGCGAGCGTCATCTTCACCGGCCGAAGCGAGAAGACCGTGGCCGAAGGGCTAGCCGAGCTTCATGGCATGGACGGCGTGGATGGCCGGGTCTGCGATATGACCGATCGGAACGGCATGGCGGCAATCCTCGCCGAAGGCCATGACATCCTTGTCAACAATGCCGGGATCGTCACCCCGATCGGCCATATCGAAACGGTATCGGTCGACGATTGGGCGAAGAACATCGAGGTCAACCTGGTCTCGGCTTTCTTTGCGATCCAGCAGGCTGTCATCGCGATGCAAAAGCGTGGCGGGGGCACGATCATCAATCTCAGCTCCGGTGCGGCGCACAAGCCCATGGAGGGATGGAGCGCCTATTGCGCCGGCAAGGCAGGCCTGGCGATGGTGACGAGATCCGTGCATGACGACTTCGGAGACAAGGGTATTCGGATCTTCGGCTTCGCGCCCGGCGTGGTCGACACGGAGATGCAGGTCAGGATACGCGCTTCGGGCGTCAATCCGGTCAGCAAAATTCCGAGAGAGACTCTAGCGCCTGCGGACGAGCCTGCGCATGCGATCGCGTGGCTCTGCACATCCGCGGCCGATGGCATGATCGGCCAGGAGCTCGACATCAGGCAGGAAGATTTCCGGCGCGCCTGCGGTTTGGCGGCTGCAACATGAATGATCGTCGACGGGTTGTGGTGACCGATGCGACTTTTCCCGAACTCGTCGCCGAGGTGCCGGCAACGAAGGCCGCGGGTGTCGTTTTAGAACGAAAGGCCCGTCGCGCGGCTGCAGACCATGGTCGCCGATGAAATCACGCTAGCTCTCAAAGGCCAGCCGATACGCTGCCCCGTGCCGGGAACGGAGCCATGATCATCAAGTCGGTCGAGGCCATTCCGGTCTCCTATCGGGAACCAACGGACCACGATCGGTTCCGGTCAGTTTGCCTGGTGAAAATGATCGCAGCCGATGGCCAGGTCGGCTGGGGCGAATGCTGTTCCTATTTCCCTGAAGCCACGCGGGCCACCGCAAAACTGGTCGAAGGTCTCGCCGAGATCGTTGTCGGCCAAAATGCGCTGCATACCGAGCGCATCTGGCACATGCTCAAGGAGCATAGCTGGTGGTATGGCACGGAAAGCGGCCTCGCCTCGATCGCCATTTCCGGCCTGGACATCGCTCTTTGGGATCTGAAGGGCAAGATCCTCGGGGCGAGCGTGCTGGATCTTCTAGGTGGGCCGGTGCGCGATCAGCTGCCGGCAATCGCGAGCCTGCACGGCACGAAGACACATATCGAAGAGATGGCCGAGGAAATCTCCGAACACACCAAGACCGGCTTTCATGGCGCGAAGGTGGGCTTCGGCAAGCGGGGCGAGGCCAATCTCGGTTTCGATCACCAGCGCGATCTGGATTTCGTTCGCCAGGTGACCGAGGCGATGGGGCCGGGCAAATCGCTCATGATCGATCTCGGCGTCAAGAATTTCTGGGACATTGCTACCGCGATCAGCCGTGCCAGGGCCTTTGAGGAGATGGGCGTGACCTGGCTCGAGGAGCCGCTCGGTCATGATGACCCGGAAGGCTATGCGGCTTTGCGCGCCGCGTCCGGTATTCGCATTGCCTATGGCGAGCGGGAATGGAACGCTCGCGGCGTGCAGAGAATCGTGGCGTCGGGCACGGTCGATGTGGTCGGGCTTGACCCCGGACGTGTCGGGGGGATCACCGGCTTTGCCAAGGCGGCCGAGATCTGTGCGCTGTCGCGCCGCCAGGCCAATGCGCATAATTTCTCCACCGCCATCGTCGGCGCCGCGAGCCAAGCGCTTAGCTTTGCCAGCCCTGCTTGCTATCTGCTCGAGCTGCAACCGGTTTACGGCCCGGCACAAAAAGATCTCGTGGACAAACCGATCTGGCACGAGAACGGCTTTGTGCCTATGCCCGGAGGTCCGGGGCTTGGGATCGAGATCAACGAAGACCTGGTCCGCTCGGCCCGACTGGACGGTTGAGGCAGCCTATGGCGCATCTGGATTTCGATCTCTCCGGCAAGGTCATCCTCGTGACCGGCGGGAGCGGCAGTATCGGGCGCGCGGTGTGCGAGGGCTTTGCCGAAGCCGGCGCCAGGGTGGCCGTCGTCGATATCGATCAGAGCGCCTGCAAGGCCGTTGCGGCATCCCTTGGTGACGGCCATGGCGGCTGGGGGATGGATCTTCGCGAATTCGCAAAGCTCGATGGGCTGGTCGCGATGATTGCGGAAGCGCTCGGGCCGATCGACGTGCTGGTCAATATCGCCGGTGTCATCAAGCGCACCGATGACCTCTTCGCCGTCACTGAGGACGATTGGGACGCGCAGCATGACGTCAATCTCAAGGCGCTGTTCTTCCTCTGCCAGGCGGTCGCCCGGCGCATGGTGAAGGAAGGGCGCGCCGGCTGCATCATTAATTACAGCTCACAAGGATGGATGTCCGGCAGTTATGGCGGATCGGTGATCTACAACGCGACCAAGGGGGCTGTCACGACCATGACCCGCGGCATGGCCCGCGCCTGGGCGTCCCATCAGATCCGCGTCAATGCCGTCGCTCCGGGATTGGTCGAAACGCCGATGCTGATGAACGAGGACACGACGGAAGAGCAGATCGAGCAGCTCACTCAATCCATCCCTTTAAAGCGCCTCGGTCAGCCGAGCGATCACGTCGGGATGACCGTCTTTCTGGCAACGGACATGGCCAGCTACATCACGGGCGCCACCCTTAATGTCAGCGGCGGGTTCTTAATGTATTGAGCCGCCAAATCTGCACAAATGAGCGAAAGCGTTCAACCTCGTTGCATGTGTGTGTCAGGCAAGCAGATGGAGTTATTGTCGAAGCAGAGGCTTGAGCGCTGATAGGAGCCAGCTGTTCTGGCGTTCGGTGAGGCAGACAATGTATTCGTTGGCGATGATACCGACTTCTTTGATCCTGGCTCCGACGAGGCGGGGGTCGTTGCCGAATTCGGGTTCTTGAATGACGCCAAGGCCGATGCCGGTGGCGACCGCTTCGCGAACAGCTTCGCGACTACCGATTTCGAGAACGATCTCCGGCGTGATATTGCCTGCCTCCAGGGCCTCTTCGAAGCGGCGCCTGGTTGCCGAACCCTTTTCGCGCAGAACCATGGGAACGCCTTCGAGTTCGGCAAGGCTGATGCTCGGCCGCCCGGCCCACGGATGCTCGGCCGGAATCATCAGGATCACGGCGTGTTGCTTCGAGGCGAGGACGGTGAAGCGCTGGTCGGCTCCATGCTCGCTCAGAACGCCGATTTCCGCCTGATAGTCGAGCAGGGCCTGGCGAACGAAGGCGGAGTTTCCTGTTGAAACACGGACGCTGACGCTTGGAAGCTCGGCGCGGATGGCTTGAATAAACGGCAGGATGTGGAAGGGCCCATCAGCGGCGATGACCAGACGTCCGCGCCCAAGCCCGCCCTCCGTTTCGAGCAGCGTTTCCGCCTGGCCTTCCAGGGCGACCATTCGTTGGGTCAATTGGTATAGCTCCCGGCCGACAGCCGTCAAAAGAGCCTGCCTTGGGCGACGATGAAAAAGCTCGACCTGATAGTGAGCCTCCAGCGCCTTCACCTGAACCGTCACCGCCGGCTGCGTGACACCAAGACGGGCCGCGGCGACGGTAAAGCCACCTTCTTCGGCAACGGCATGGAAGGCTTTCAGCTGGGCTTGGTTCAAAAGAGTATGCCATTAGAAAAATTTATAGATATAGCTAATACTATGAATTTGAGAAGCATATCAAGACTGGCTAGCCTGATCTCGTTGCCTTCACCAACATGGAGCGGTCGACGTGGACCAAGCAAGCAACGAGGCCGGCGATAGCGGTGCGCGACATGCCGGGAGGACGGGGAACGATCAGTTTCTCCTGACACCTGGTCCGCTGACCACGACATTGAGCGTCAAACAGGCGATGCTCCGGGACTGGGGCAGCCGCGATCCCGCCTTCATCGAGCTGAACGCCGACATTCGCCGCCGTCTCACCGCGATTGCCAATGGCGAAACCGGCTATGTTTGCGTTCCGGTTCAAGGCTCCGGGACCTTCGCCATCGAGGCAGCCTTGGGCACCCTGGTACCACCAGACGGTAAACTTTTGGTCCTGGTGAACGGCGCCTATGGCGAACGCATGGTCAAGATCATGCGGCGCCTCGGGCGCGCAGTCATCGCCCTTTCCACTGCCGAAAACGAAACCCACGACCTTGGCGAGATCCAGTCAACGCTGCAGGGCGACCCTGCCATCACGCATGTGGCGGCCGTGCATTGCGAGACGACGTCAGGGATTCTCAACCCCATCGAGCAAACCGCGGACAAAGTCCACGCCGAGGGCCGTGCCCTCATTGTCGATGCGATGAGCAGTTTTGGGGCGCTGCCGCTGGATGCGCCTGCGCTCAAGGCTGCGGCCGTGGTCGCTTCCTCCAACAAGTGCCTGGAGGGTGCTCCGGGCATGGGGTATGCGATCATCAAGCAGGATGTGCTGGAGGGTTGCGAGGGTAACAGCCCTTCGCTGGCGCTCGATCTCCATGATCAGTGGCAGGCGATGGAAGGCAACGGCCAGTGGCGCTTCACGCCGCCCACCCATGTGATGGCCGCCTTTCATCAGGCACTGATCGAGCACGAGGCCGAAGGTGGCGTCGCCGGCCGGTATCGGCGATACAGGCATAACTGCGATATTCTCATCGACGGCATGCAGAAACTTGGTTTCGTTCCGCTACTGTCCGTTGACAGTCAGGCGCCGATCATCGTGACCTTTCATATGCCCGGAGACGAACGTTTCGATTTCAAGGCCTTCTACGATCGGCTGGTGGCACGGGGTTATGTGATCTATCCAGGGAAGCTTACGGTGGCGCCGTCCTTCCGCATCGGCTGCATCGGTCAGATCATGCCGGAGGATATGACGGACGCGGTGGCCGTGATCGGCGAGGAGCTTTTGGCGATGGGCGTCAAGAACTGCGGCCCGAGTGGCGCGGCCATTGCGAGTGGTGCGACCACTGCGAGTGGTGCGACCACTGCGTAAAGTGACGCGGCTATAGCAACGGGAGACAACACTTGAGTACTGCTACGACCGATGATCGGCGCGTCACCGTCAATGGACGAACCTACGCCTGGCCGAAAGTGACGACGGTCGTCATCTGCATCGACGGCTCGGAGCCTGAATATATCGAGCGCGCCATCGCTGACGGCATCATGCCGAACATGGCCGCCATCTTGGAAAAGGGCGCGGACCTGCGCTCGGCCTCGGCGATGCCGAGCTTCACCAACCCCAACAATCTCTCGATCGTGACGGGCCGTCCGCCGGCGGTTCACGGTATTGCCGGCAACTTCTTTCTTGAGCAGGAGACCGGCGAGAAGGTGATGATGAACGATCCGAAGTTCCTCCGGGCGCCCACGATTTTTTCGGCGTTTCAGAAGGAAGGCGCACGGATCGCGGTCGTCACGGCCAAGGACAAGCTTCGCCGGCTGCTGGGCCATGGATTGATCATCGGCGATGGCCGCGATGGCGGCGCCATCTGCTTTTCGTCGGAGAAGGCGGACGAGGTGTCACTCGACGAGAATGGCATCGAGAATGTGCTGGACCTTGTGGGGCAACCGCTGCCGGACGTCTATTCGGCGGAGCTTTCCGGCTTCGTCATGGCTGCCGGTGTTAAGTTAGTGCATCTGGCCAAGCCAGATCTGATGTATCTTTCGACGACCGACTATATCCAGCACAAATACGGGCCTGGTTCTGAGGGCTCGAACGCCTTCTACGCGATGATGGATCAGCATATCGGCGCTCTCGATGCCCTTGGCTGCACGCTGGTGATGGTCGCCGACCACGGCATGAACGATAAGCACAAACCGGACGGCTCGCCCGACGTCATCTATCTCCAGGACGTGCTCGACGACTGGCTGGGCGCTGATAAGTCCGAGGTGATCTGCCCGATCACCGATCCCTATGTCGTCCACCACGGCGCCCTCGGTTCGTTCGTCACGGTCTACCTCGACCAGAGCGTCGATACCGACACCATTTTTGATCGCCTGCGCTCTATGGACGGCATCGACACCGTTCTAAGTCGTGGCCAGGCGGCCACCGCCTTTGAGCTGCCGGAGGATCGGATCGGAGATCTGGTCGTGACGTCGACCCGCCATGTGGTGATCGGAGCGGCCAAGGCGGCGCACGATCTTTCTGGCCTGGATGCGCCCCTTCGCTCCCATGGCGGCCTCACCGAACAAACCGTGCCCTTCATGGTCAACCGCCCCGTCGCGGGGCTCGATGACAAGAGGAAATTGCGGAACTTTGATGCGTTTGACATCGCGCTCAATCATGTGGAAGTGGGAAACTGATCATGTCGTCAGCCAAGAGCCGCGCTTTGGAAATCCGTCACGAGCCTATGCGCATTGCAGGCAAGAAAGTGGACGCCGACGACGTTGTCGAGGTTCGCTACCCCTATACCGATGAGGTGATCGGCACGGTGCCGGCAGGCGGGGCCGCGCATGCGAAACAGGCCTTCGAAATCGCCGCCGGCTACCAGTCCAAGCTCAGCCGGTACGACCGGCAGCGGATACTTTTACGAGCAGCAGAGCTGCTCGTCGAAAGGCGGGATGAGCTCTCGGATGTGATCACGCTGGAGCTTGGCATTTCCAAGAAGGACAGTCTGTACGAAGTCGGGCGCGCCTATGACGTCTTTAGTCTCGCGGGGCAGCTCTGCATCCTCGATGATGGCGAGATCTTCTCCTGCGATCTCACGCCCCAGGGCAAAGCGCGAAAAATCTTCACCAAGCGCGAGCCGCTGACCGCAATCTCGGCAATCACGCCGTTCAACCATCCGCTCAACATGGTCGCGCACAAGATCGCGCCGGCGGTCGCCACCAATAACTGCATGGTGGTCAAGCCGACCGAACTCACGCCGCTGACGGCCTTGCTCCTGGCGGACGTCCTCTACGATGCCGGCCTGCCCCCGGAGATGCTCTCGGTGGTCACCGGCTGGCCCGCAGCCATCGGCGAGGAGATGATCACCAATCCTGCGGCGGATCTGATCACGTTCACCGGCGGTGTGCCGGTCGGCAAGCTGATTGCCGAGAAGGCGGGCTATCGGCGCACCGTGCTCGAACTCGGCGGCAACGACCCACTGATCATCTGCGACGACCTGTCCGATGCCGACCTCGATAAAGCAGCCGAGCTTGCCGTGGCGGGCGCCACCAAGAATTCGGGCCAGCGCTGCACTGCGGTGAAGCGCATCCTTTGTCAGGAGGCGGTCGCGGATCGCTTCGTGCCCCTGATTCTGGAAAAAGCCAAGAAGATCAAGTTCGGCGATCCAATGAACCCCGACACCGACCTCGGCACCGTCATCCACAGCCGGGCGGCTGCGCTTTTTGAAGAAAGAGTGATCAAGGCCGCCGAGTCCGGGGCGGACATCCTCTACCATCCCGAGCGTCAAGGCGCTGCCTTGCCGCCAATCGTGGTGGATCGCGTATCGCACGAATCCGAGCTGGTCATCGAAGAAACCTTCGGCCCGGTGATCCCGATCATCCGTGTGCCAAACGACGACGAGGCCACCATGAGGATCTCGAACAGCACGGCCTTCGGCCTCTCATCCGGCGTCTGCACCAATCGCCTCGATCGCATGACGGCGTATGTCAACGGGCTGAACGTCGGCACCGTGAATATCTGGGAGGTTCCCGGCTACCGCATCGAAATGTCTCCCTTCGGCGGTATCAAGGACAGCGGTCTGGGGTATAAGGAAGGCGTCATTGAGGCCATGAAGTCCTTCACAAATGTTAAGACTTATTCGTTACCATGGCCCAATTGAGCCCAGATTCACGATAGGCCGGAGACAGCGTTGAGCGGCAGCGACATCCTCATCAATATTCTAGGCGGTGTTGCGCTGCTGCTCTGGGGTGCGCGCATGATCCGCACCGGGATGATGCGGGCGTTCGGCGCGTCGCTGCGCGCTGCGATCGGCAACTGGACCAGCAACCGCATGAAGGCCGCCTTCGTCGGCACCCTGGCGGCGGCCACCGTGCAGAGTTCGACGGCAACTGCTCTCATGGTCTGCTCGTTCGTGGCCCATGGAGCGCTCGCGACGGCGCCGGCGCTTGCGGTGATGCTGGGCGCCGATCTCGGTGCCGCCATCGGCGCCCAGATCTTCACTTCCGGCATCTCCTCGTTTTGGCCGCTTCTTGCCTTTACCGGCTATATCGCCCACACATTTTTCGACGGTCGGAATGCCCGCATTCGCCATCTCGGGCGGGTGATCATGGGATTGGCGATCCTGCTCCTGGCCTTGCGCATGATCGGAAGCGCTGCCGGTACGCTCGGTGACAGCAAGGTCTTGAGCGATGTACTTCAGGCCATCGCCGATGAACCGCTCCTGGCCATTCTCGTGGGTGCGCTCCTCACCTGGCTCGCCTATTCCAGCCTGGCTTTGATCCTGGTGGTGGCAACGCTTGCCGCAAGCGGCCTCCTGCCGGCGGCAGCTCTTTTCCCGATCGTGCTTGGCATCAATCTGGGCGCCGCCCTGCCGGCGATCTCAGCGACCATGGCCGAGCCTGTGGGCGCCAGGCGAATTCCGCTCGGCAATCTCGTTTTCCGGCTGCTTGGCGTGCTGCTGGCTCTGCCTTTCCTTGATCACATCACGCCCCATCTCCTGGCGTTCGATCCCGACCCCGTACACCTCATCGTCAACTTTCATGTCCTGTTCAACCTGGCGCTTTGCCTCGGCCTGATCGCCTTCATCGGCCCGGTGGGGCGTCTGGTCGAGACGCTGATGCCCGACCCGGTCGAGACCGCAGGCCTTGAGGAGGGACCGCGGCATCTGGACGACAACCTGCTCGATACGCCCAGCGTCGCCATCGCCATGGCTGCAAGGGAAACATTGCGCATCGGCGACACCGTCGAGCAGATGCTCGGCAACAGCCTGATCGTTCTCGAGCAGAACGACGATGTGCTGCGCCGGGATGTCGAAGTCGCGGATGACGTCATCGATGACCTGCATGAGGCCATCAAACTCTATCTCACCCAGCTGTCACGCGGCGAGCTTGACGAGGAGGACAGCCGGCGCGCGGTCGATATCATCACCTTCACCACCAATCTCGAGCATGTCGGCGACATCATCGACAAGAACCTGATGGAGCTGGCGGCCAAGAAGATCCGAAAGCAGCTGCAGTTTTCGCCGGAAGGCCTCCAGGACCTGAAGGAGATGCATGCGCGACTGATGGAAACGGTGCGCCTGTCGCTCACCGTGTTCATGAATCAAGAGCTGGAAATCGCAACCGAGCTTCTGGCGCGAAAAGAGCAATTCCGCGAGATGGAACTGAAGGACACCGAGCGTCACCTGGACCGTTTGCGCTCGGGCCAGGCCGCGAGTATCGAAACCAGCGCGCTGCATCTCGATATCGTCAGGGATTTCAAGCGCATCAACTCGCATCTGACCTCGGTCGCCTACCCGATCCTGGATCGCGCGGGCGCGCTCAGAGCGACGCGGTTACGATCCATGCCGAAAGGGCAAACCAACCGGCAAGTTGAACGCCGTTCGGAAAAAAATGCAGAGAACCCAAGGCTGCCGGGGCAATCGACAACACCCCAGAAATTGGCCTGATGCTCTTTGTTCAAGAAACTTAGGGAGAACGACGAGGCTTACGATGGGACGCCAGCATCACAAATCTGTCGCTGGCAGAAGCTAACCAACTGTGACAGCATTGAGGCAAATGTGGCCTCGATGGGTCATCTAACAAAAAGGGAAGGCTAACATGGCACCGAAATCAATCCTCCTGTCCGGCGTGGCTCTCACGGCGTTGACGCTATCCCAAATTGCCGGCGCTGCTGAGCTTACGGTTTACACGGCGGTCGAGGCTGAAGATCTGCAGAAATATGCGGAACGCTTCAACAAGGATCACCCGGATATCGAGATCAAGTGGGTGCGTGATTCGACCGGCATCGTTACGGCCAAGCTTCTGGCGGAAAAAGACAACCCGCAGGCCGATGTCGTCTGGGGCCTTGCCGCCACCTCGCTCATGCTCTTGAAGAACGAGGGCATGCTGGAGCCCTATGCGCCGGCCGGCGTCGAGGAGCTTGATGCGAAATTCGTGGATGGCGACAGCCCGCCGTCCTGGACCGGCATGGACGCCTGGGTCGCCTCGATTTGCGTCAACACGGTTGAGGCGGAAGCCAACGGCCTGCCGATGCCCACGTCATGGGCGGACCTCACCAAGTCAGAATATGCAGGCCACGTCGCCATGCCCAACCCCAACTCCTCGGGCACCGGCTTTCTGGATGTTTCCAGCTGGCTGCAGATGATGGGCGAAGACGGTGGCTGGGAGTTCATGGACGGCCTTCACGAGAATATCGCCTATTACACCCATTCCGGCTCCAAGCCCTGCAAGGATGCCGCGCGCGGCGAGGTCGCGATCGGTGTCTCCTTTGCTTTCCGTGGGGCAAAGTCCAAGGCTGAGGGGGCGCCATTGGAGATCGTGGTGCCATCCGAGGGTATTGGCTGGGACATGGAAGCGACCTCGATCGTCAAGGGAACGGACGATCTGGAAGCAGCCCAGACCCTGGTCGACTGGTCAGTCACGACCCAGGCCAACGAGATGTACAACGAAGGCTACGCCGTGATCGCGCGCACCGAGCTCGCGAAGCCCGTCGAGCATTTTCCGGAAAACATCGCGGACGCCATGATCGACAACGACTTCGAGTGGGCAGCCCAGAACCGCGAGGCCATCCTCGCCGAATGGCAGTCCCGCTACGACAGCAAATCCGAACCCAAATGATGTGACCCGCATCTGGGGTGACTTGAACCGTCGTCGCTGGTCATGGGGCTTGGGTGTTTCATGACCAGCGGCCGGTTGTCTTGGTCCGGTGAATGATGTGACTGCTGACAATTCGACGGCTTTCTTGCGGATCGAAAATCTCCGCAAGAGCTTTGGCGCCTTTGAGGCGCTGAAGGATGTTTCGCTTGGTATCAACAAGGGCGAGTTGGTCTGCTTCCTAGGACCATCGGGCTGCGGCAAGACCACCTTGCTGCGCGCGATCGCCGGGCTCGATATTCAGACCAGCGGCAGTATCTGGCAGGACGGACGGGACATCTCGGCATTGCCGCCGGAAGAGCGTGACTTCGGCATCGTCTTCCAGTCCTACGCCCTTTTTCCCAACCTTTCGATCGAGCGTAATGTCGCCTACGGCCTGGAAAACCGGGGGGACAGCCGCGAGCAAGTCACAAAAAAAGTCGCCGAGCTGCTGGCCCTTGTCGGACTGCCTGATCAGGGCAAAAAATATCCGGCGCAGCTCTCTGGCGGCCAACAGCAACGTGTGGCGCTTGCAAGGGCCCTTGCGACCTCGCCCGGTCTTCTTCTTCTCGATGAGCCACTGTCGGCGCTGGACGCCAAGGTGCGCGCGCATCTTCGCCATGAGATCAAGGATCTTCAGCGCCGGATCGGCGTCACGACCATCCTGGTGACCCATGACCAGGAGGAAGCGCTGACCATGGCGGATCGCATCGTGGTGATGAACCACGGCGTGATCGAGCAGATCGGCACGCCTGAAGAGATCTACGGCCAACCCGCCTCCGCCTTCGTCGCCGATTTCATCGGTGCGATGAATTTCCTCGACGGCCGCCTTACGGATGGTGGTCGAGCCCTCGTGGGCAGTGTCGATCTTGCCTGCGACGGCAATTGTCCGGAGGGCTGTACCGCCGTCACGCTGGCCATTCGCCCGGAGGATATTCTGGTGCGCGATGTTCAGGGCCATGAGGAAAATGCGATCAACGTCGAGGTCCGGGATCTCGAATTCCTGGGCTCCTTCGTTCGGGCGCGATTAGGCGCTGAGGTTCTTGGCGGCAAAATTCTGGAAGCGGACCTCTCGATCAACCTGGTTCGAAGCCGGACGCTCAGTATCGGCCAAACCCTGCCCATCACGCTCCCCCGCGACCATCTGCTGGTCTATCCAACCGATGGCTAGCGTGGTCGAGACGAACGCTCTGGCAAACCCGATCAAGCCGAAACTCGGCCGGGATGACTGGACGGCCCGCCTGCTGATCGGCCTGGTCGCCCTCTACCTTCTGGCGACCCTCGCCTTTCCGCTCTATGCGATCCTCTCCAAGTCAGCGACCGTCTATGACTTCCGTTTCGACCAGATCGAAGTCGAGCAAGCCGCCGCCGGCGGCTGGGAGACGCTTGGGACAGCACAGACCTGGGTCAACGAACTGGCCGAGCCAGTCAATAAGGGGCTGACGCCGACGGCGCGCACCCGCCTGCCGGCGAGCCAGCTTTTCCCAAAGGATCACTTCCAGGACGGCGAAAAACTTCGCTTCTTCGACCGGTCGGCGACCGGGGGCTTACTTTTGTTCCAAGGCGAGCTCTCCAGCGCTGGCGGCAGTTTCGAGGTCAACTCGGAGGAACTCCGAAAACTTCTTGTACGGCCAGCCGGTGCTACCGGCCTGCGCAATTATGTCGAGTATTTTACGACGCCTGCCCTTCGCCGCTCGATCGGCAATAGCCTGTTTATTGCGACGATCACCACCGTCATCACCGTGTCGCTCGCCTTTCTTTTCGCCTATGCGCTCACCCGAAGCTGCATGCCGGCAAAGGGGCTGTTCAGGACCATTGCGGTGATCCCGATTTTGGTGCCGTCGCTCCTTCCTGGTATCGCGCTGGTCTATCTTTTCGGCAAGCAGGGCATCTTGAAAGGCCTCCTGTTCGGAAGCTCGATCTATGGGCCGATCGGCATTGTGACGGCCTCCGTTTTCTATACCCTCCCCCATGCGTTGGTAATCATCCTGGTGGCGCTGTCGATCGCGGATGCGAGGCTCTATGAGGCGGCGACGGCGCTGCGCACGCCGAAACGAAAAATCTTCTGGACGGTGACTTTGCCGGGTGCTCGCTACGGCCTGATCTCGGCGGCTTTCGTGGTGTTCAATCTGGTGATCACCGATTTTGGCGTACCGAAAGTGATCGGCGGCCAATACAACGTGCTCGCCCTCGATATCTACAAGCAGGTGGTGGGTCAGCAGAATTTCGAGATGGGCGCCGTGGTCTCGGTGATTCTGTTGGTTCCCGCCGTCATTGCGTTCGCCGTGGACCGGATGGTCCAGCGTCGCCAGGTAGCGCTGCTCTCGGCGCGCGCCGTTCCCTATGAGCCGAAGCCGAACCGCCTGCTCGACCGTTCGATGCTGCTGATCTGCGTTCTGATCTCGACCTTTATTTTGGGCTTGATCGCCATGTGCCAGTTCGCAGCCCTGGTGAAGTTCTGGCCTTATGACCTTTCGCTCAGCTTGAAGAATTACAATTTCGACATCGTGGACGGTGGCGGTTGGGATTCTTACCTCAACTCCATCCGCATGGCGCTTCTGGTGGCTGGGATCGGCACCGCGATTATCTTCGTCGGCGCCTATCTGGTCGAAAAGGCGAGAAACTTCACCGCAGGCCGTCTCTTCGTCCAGTTCCTGGCGATGATGCCGATGGCTATTCCGGGCATGGTGCTGGGTCTCGCCTACGTCTTCTTCTTCAACAACCCCGCCAACCCGCTCTATCTGATCTACGGAACGATGACGATCCTGGTGATCTGCTCGATCACCCACTTCTACACAGTCTCCCACCTGACCGCGGTCACGGCTCTCAAGCAGATGGACCCGGAGTTCGAGGCGGTCTCCGCATCGCTCAAGCAGCCGATCACCAAGATGTTCAGGACCGTCACCGTCCCGGTCTGCTTGCCAGCCATCCTGGACATCTCGATCTATCTTTTCGTCAATGCCATGACCACGGTCTCGGCGGTCGTCTTCTTGTATTCACCGGACACCACGCTCGCCTCGGTCGCGGTTCTCAATATGGATGATGCCGGCGACATCGCGCCCGCTGCCGCCATGGGCATGATGATTTTTTATACCAATGTCGCAGCACGGCTGGTCCACACCGGACTTAGCGCCGGTGTTCTGAAACGAACTCAGGGCTGGCGAGCGAGCCGCGCCTAGTGGTGTGATCACATCATTTGGCTCCCGCTGCGATCGCCAAGATCGACGGTATGCAGTCAGTTTCTGGGTATGCCGGGGGAATCTTTCGTATCGAACGCACCACTAGGTGTCTTCGTCCAGGCATGGACGTCAATCACTCTTCGGAAACACGACACCCTTCGTCTGTGCCGTGAGGCGTGGATCTGATGATTTGATCAGCACCGGCCGGCCTTCGAGAATTTCGACAGAGCGTTCCAGGCTTTCGTCTTCGAGGCGTTGCATGGCCTCTTGGGTATAAAAGGTGAGGTGAGGGGTAAGGATGACGTTGTCCATCTCGAACAGGGGGCTCAGCATGTGCCCTGATGTTGCCAGAGGCTCCTGACTGAACACATCAAGACCTGCCCCGCCGATCCGGCCGGCTTGAAGGGCCTGCACCAGCGCCTTTTCGTCAACGATGGCGCCGCGCGCCGTGTTGATGAGGATGGCTCCCGGCTTCATGGCTGCCAGTGCCGCCTTATCGATGAGATGACGGGTTTCCGGGTTGAGGACGGCATGAACCGAGACGAAGTTGCTCTCACCCAGCATGCCATGCAGGTCGTCACGCTTTTCCACCCCGGCCAATCGCATGGCTTCCGCTGAGGTGTGCGGGCTGTAAGCGAGTACACGGGCGTTAAAGCCAAGGCCCGCCATGCGCGCCATGCTGCGGCCGATCTGGCCAAAGCCGACAAGCCCGAGCGTCTTGCCGGAGATGTCGCTACCGAGCCATTGCTCAGAGGGCCAGACCCAGCCTTCAGCGTCCATCGCCTTTTGCAGAGGCCGCAGCTTTTTCGCGAGAGCGATCATCAGCGCGAAGGCGCCCTCAGCGACCGTTTCGGCGGCGTAGTCGGGCACGTTGACGACGGGAATGGCGCGTGCCTTGGCCGCTTCGATATCGATGGAATCGATGCCGACGCCATATTTGACGATACCCTTCAGCCGCTTCGCTCGCTCGATCACGCGAGCGGTGATTGGTGTGTAACATGTGAGCAGGAGATCAGCGTCGGAGATGGCGTCGATCACCACCTCCTCCGACACGCCATCGGGCAGCAGAACGAGTTCGCCCCGTTCGCAGAGAGCTTCGTCGATGCGCGGCGTTTCGAGATTAGCGTCCGTGCGGAGGATCTTGGCTCGATCTGTGCTCATGCCAAGGCGGCCTCGATGGCAGCGTCGATGACGCCAAGCGCCGTTTCCATCTGGTCTTTGGTCGTCACCAGCGACGGGTAGAGCGTCAGGACGGAGCCCATGGAAATCTTGAAACTGAGGCCGTTGTCCAGGCAGCGATAAAAGACCTCCTCGGCCAGATCATGTGCCGGTTCCTTGGTGCTGCGATCCTTGACCAGATCGATGCCCATGAGAAAGCCGCGCCCGCGCACGTCGCCGATGGAGATGTGGCGGTCCATCATGTCGTGGAGGCGCTCCAATGCCCATGCGCCAACGTCAGCCGCGTTCTCGACCAGATGCTCGTCTTCGATGATCTGGATGGTGGTGAGCGCCGCTCTCGATGTCACCGGGTTTTTCTCGTGGGTGTAGTGGCCGACGGCGAAGTCACCGCAAACATCAAGTTCTGGCCGACACAACGTCGCGGCGATCGGCAAAATCCCGCCACCCAGCGCTTTGCCGATCACCAGCATGTCCGGCACGACATCGTCATGATCACAGGCGAACATGCGGCCCGTTTTGCCAAGGCCCGTCGGAATTTCATCGAAGATCAGGAGTGTGCCGGTCTCATCGCAGGCGCTTCGAACCTTCTGCCAAAAACCTTTCGGTGGGATATAGGGAACGGCGCGGTTTGGCTCGGCCACGACAGCGGCGATATCTCCTTCCTTTTGCAGCGTGAAGCGGATGAGGCTGGCGACCATGTCACCGACCTCCTCATCGCCAGGTGTTTCGCGTGAGTGATCGATGCCGAAAGGATTGCGATAGGCGTCAAAGGAGGGGACATGCTCTGCTCCCGGCAGGAGAGGGCCGATCGATCCCATCCTGAAGAGCTGCTCTCCCCCGACGCTGGACGCGCCGAACCCAGCACCATGGAACGAGTCCCAAAAGGACAGGGTCTTGAACCTTCCGGTCGCGATTCGTGCGATCTTGAGCGCGGTCTCGATCGCATCCGAGCCGCCTGTCGTGAAGAGGACCTTGGAGAGATCGCCGGGTGCGATCTCACCGATCTTTTCCGCAAGCTGGGTCGCCACATCACAGCAAAAACGCCTGGGCGCGAAGGGAAGCTCATCCATCTGCTTGGCGATCGCAGCCTTCAGGCGCGGATGGCCATAGCCGATGTGATGGACGGAGTTGCCGTGAAAATCCATGTAGCGGCGTCCATCCCTATCCTCGATCCAGATGCCTTCCGCCTTGCTGATGGCGCTGAGGCAAGGGGAGGAAACGGATTGATGGATGAAACATGCGGCATCTCTCGTTACCGCTTCACGCGTGTCATCGCCGAGGCGCGCCTGCCATTTCAGCCGTCGCTGGCTCAGATTGGACTCACCTTCGGAATTATCAGGGGATCGGTTCGTATCGCCTTCGGCAAGTTGGGGCATTTCTATACTCCGTTCCCCTTCGAGGGTTTGGCGTTGAGTAATGGCGGTGCCAGCGGCGACCTACATGAGATGACTGACAACATCAGCCGCGACGGCAAACGCATGGGTCATACCCTGCCCATTGGTCATGGTGACGGCGGTAACCCCATCTGCCGGCGTCAGGCGAAGGGCCTCGTCCTCTGGCAGATGGGCGTAGCGGCCGAGCCAACGTTCGGCGATATGCGGTTTCGGCAGTGAGATCATCGCCGCTAGTTCGTCCAGGATGAGACGATCGATCTCCTCCGATCGCTCCGAGCTCAAACCTTCACCATAGCTGTGCGAGTCACCGATGGTCACACTGCCATCAGCTTCCTGACAGGCAATCACATGAATGCCATGTTCGAGGTGAGGACCATGTTTTCTTTTCTGCAGCTCCTTCAGACCCGGCAGGCTGGGGCATGAGGCAAAGGCGCTGTAGCGGGTGATGCTCAGGCCGCCCAAGATGAACGGCTGCAGCCGCCACCCACCGGACTGAGGGTGTGTTCGCAACATCTGGAGCTGGCATGTCGTCACGCCTGTTGCCCGGAAGCTGTCGGGGAACAGGGCATCGAACTCATCTCCCCCGCAGATGATGACATGGTCGGCTTTGAAGCTGCCGATCGACGTTTCGACCAACGGTGGGTCGACGACCCGAACCTCCGTGGAGAAATGCATGGAGACGCCGCGCTCTCTTTGCAGCCAGTCGGCGATCTTCGCCATCGCCTGGCGCTGGTCGACTTTCCAGGCATCCGGGCTCCACAAACCTCCCAGAAGATTCTTCGAACAGAGGTCAGCCGCATGGCGGTTCAGGCCATCGCGTGTCAGCAGTTCAGCGTTATGGCCGGATAGGGAGGCAGACTGACAGAATTCTTCCAGGACACTCATCTCCTCGGGTTCGCGAGCCAGGAACAAACATCCGGACGGCACCATCCCGATGCCGGACTGAGGAGCGATTTCCTGCCAATCGGCGAGGGCACGCCTTGCATCCCGCAATTGTCGCCCTGGCGCCTGAGCGGCAATCGCGAGCATGCCGAAGTTTTGCACCGATGCGCCAAGCGCTCTCGAACTGCGTTCGAACACAGCGACGGACAGGCCTGCCTTCGATGCCTGAACGGCGTGTGCCAGCCCCATGATGCCCGCACCGACAATCGCCAGGTCCCAGCGTTTCACCATCCGCCGATCCGAAGCGCTGTCATTGAAGCCGGATCAAAGGTCTGGGCTACCGCAATGAGCGTTCACCACGCGCTGAACCATCGGTGCGAAATGGGCAAATGGCGGCGTGTTCAGCCCGGCGATCTTGCCGCCGTCATCGAGATGGCGAACTTTGACGATGGCGTCCAGATTGGGATTGGTTTCGAAAGCTTTGATCTCTTCTGCACTCATCAGGCCACCCTGGAGATTCAAGGAATGGACCGATGCTGCCGACAGCTTTGTAAAGTAGTCAGGATCTTTCGTGCAGAGATAGCGTTTGGCGGCGACGTGGTAGCGTACGCAATCGGTAACGATGGTCGGGAAGAAGCGCTCGAGAATACTGGCTCCCGCGTCCTCGTGATGCCTGTCCTCGGTGTCCTCCATCGAGAAGGTGCCGAACTCGCTGGTGAAATGGCCGATGTCGTGGAGGAGAGCGGCAACGATGATCGTCTCGTCTTCGCCGTTCTGCTCGGCTGTGTGCGCGCCTTGCAGCATATGCTCGGCGATGGTCACCGGCTCGCCCAGATATTCTTCCGCACCTCGGCGCTCGAAGACATCGGCAAGGAACGAAGCGATGCTGTCGGGGGCCAATCCGGCCTTGTCGGGAACGCTCATATCGCAGTCTCCAGCTTTTGAGCCTCCAGGACGGAGAGTGTCGAGAGCAGACCGTCCTTGTCGGCGTAGCAGCCCTGCAGCCAGCGTGAGCCGCCGCTTCCGGCGTAGCCGGTGCGCCCGTGCAGCACCCGTGTGTTGTCGACGATGAAGCACTCGCCGGGCGCCAGTTTGAAGCCGACCGCCATGGCCGGATCGTCGATGATCTCGCTGAGCCGGCGATAGGCGGCGTAATAATCGTCCATATCGTCGAAGGGTACATCGATGATGGGCGCCGTGCTCCGATTGTTGAAGCGAAGGCCCGTAAGCTCGCCATCCGGACCGAGCTCGATCATCGGTCTTTTCGCATGGAGATACACGTCTCCGGCGCCGCGATAGTCGAACCGAGCGCAGTAGTTCGCGAGCAACGCGAGCCCCTTCTTATCCTCGGCCTCCAGTCGCAGACTGGCCCGGAAGCCGTCCACGATCTGGCTGTCGCCGCCGTCTGCCGAGTTTTCGAGGCAGTAGAGAATTTGCAGTGTCGGCACCGGATCTCGATAGGGATTGTCGGTATGTGCCTGCAGTCCCAGCCCGGTGTAAGCGAGGTTGGTCGGGTTCACCTCGGTGCGCACCTCGAACCACCTGCCGTAATTGGTCTCGCGGACATAGCCGAAAAGAGCCGCAACTCTCAACAGCGCGCCGCTGTCCACCGGGCCACCGGTCAGCTTGGCGAAGCCGTAGCGGCGGATATGGCCCAGCCAGGCGCATAGCCTGTCCGGCTGGTCGGAAATGGTTTGAAAATCATCTGATAGCGGCGCGATATCGAGTGTGCCGTCCCAGCTCTCGACGTTCGGGGGGAGATGCAGGCCTGCGACCTTCGTCTGACGATCATAGGCGTTTTCGCGCAGCCATGCCGATGGAAACTGCACTCTCTTCCCTTCTGGAGAAAAGAGGACATCCAACTCATCCTCGATGATGTCAGCCTCGGCGATGCGTGTCGATGCGGGGATGTCTTGGAGCGTGATCAGCCGTTGGCCATTCGAGGGCGATCGGGTCGCTTCGTCCAGGGCATTGTCCCGCAGCCAGACCGCATGAAATCGTCGCACATTGCCATCGGCCCACTCAGCCTCCAGCGCCAGCCCCTCATCAAGCAGTCCGACCGACGTCAACCTCATCATGAATCCCTTTCATGCCAAGCCGTCGACCTTGAGTGTCGCCAAGTGTATGCATAACGACAAGCAATGTATTATATGACTATGGGATGGTTTTAGTTATGGCTAGCAGCAGATCCCCATCCTCGCTCCCACCGCTTGAATGGCTGCGCTGTCTGAGGCAGGCGTCCTGCTCGGCTCGCTAGAGCTGATAGCCGGGGAGATCAAGAGTGGAAGGCTGGTGCGTCTACCGGAACCATCGACGCGCATGGACAACGCACACTGGATTACCTGGCCTGCTTCTGCCGTCGTTTACAATGAACGAGCGCTTGTCGTGGACATGCTGTGCCATTCATTTTCAGATGACGCATCTGACGCATAGAAAACTTGACGAAATCATAGGTCGTCTTGGCGAGAGCTTACGCCACATAAAAATCTGCCGCTCCGGATTGGATGCCAGAGCGGCAGGCTGCATATCAAGCTCTCACGGTGTTAGGCAACGCCGCTATCGAAATCACCGTCGCTGAGATCATCGGCATCGACACCCTGCAGGGTGATGTTGACGTCGCCGACACTCACCAGAGCGTCGCCGCCTTGCTGGCTGATGTTGATGTCGACGTCGCCGAAGGCGCTGAAGTCGAGCGTGTCGACACCGGTCTGGAAGTCCTGGATGACATCATTGCCGTCACCAGCTGCAAAAACGAACGTGTCGGCACCGACAAGGCCAGTGCCATCGCCCTTCAGGAGATCGTTGCCAGTGCCGCCGATGATGATGTCGTTACCATTGCCCGCGGCCTCGTTATCGCCGCGGACGACATCGTCGCCGGCGCCACCGAGAACGATGTCGTCATCCTGCGAGCCGAAGACGAAGTCATTGCCATCACCACCATCGAGGAAATCTTCACCGTTGAACCCGACGATAGCGTCATCGCCGCCAAAGCCGACAATGACGTCGTCGCCGGTATTGCCAAAGGCGACACCGTCATTGTTGTCTGTGCCCGTAACGGTCAGCCCGCCCTGAGCGTTGGCAACGGATTGCTGCACGGCGGCAGGGGCATTCGGCGCGTCGATGCCAAAGTCGGCGGCGTTCCGTCCGCCAGCAATGTTGCCGCCGCCGTCGTTCTCGATGACGACCTCTTGCTCGACAACCTCTTCAACTTCTTCCTCGACGATCTCTACTTCCTCGCCGTCGTCCTCAAGTGCAACGTTGTTGCCGAGCGCAAAGTCGCCGTCGCTGAGATCATCGGCATCGATACCCTGCAGGGTGATGTTGACGTCGCCGACACTCACCAGAGCGTCGCCGCCTTGCTGGCTGATGTTGATGTCGACGTCGCCGAAGGCGCTAATGTCGAGCGTATCGACACCCGTCTGGAAGTCCTGGATCCTGTCGTTGCCGTCACCAGCTGCAAAAACGAACGTGTCGGCACCGACAAGGCCAGTGCCATCGCCCTTCAGGAGATCGTTGCCAGCGCCGCCGATGATCGTATCGGCGCCATTGCCAGCGGCCTCGTTGTCGCCTCTGACAATATCGTCACCGGCACCGCCGATCACCACATCGTCGCCACCGGAGCCAAAGGCGAGATCATTGCCGTCGCCGACGTCGATAAAGTCATTGCCATCGAAGCCGACAGCGGCATCGTCGCCGCCGAAGGTGACGATGACATCGTCGCCATTCTCACCAAAGGCGGCAGGATCGTTGCCGTCCGTCCCGGTAACATCGAAGCCGCCCTGGCCGTTGGGCACACGCGAAAAGACCTCTGCCGGCGCATCGGGGGCCACGTTTGAAAAAGCCGCCTCCGGTGCGTCGACAACACCTACGTCGCCGGCATCATCGTCGACCACAGCATCGTCGGCTGCGCCGGCGTCATCGCCAATTTCATTGACGATGTCGGCACCCGCGACCTGTACACGCACACCGTCCGGGAAGTTGACGAGAAGATCGTTGGCATTGGCGACAAACTGCTCAGGCGAGACACCGCCGCTGATCTGAACCGTGGTGTTGGCGCCTTCGAAATCGAGAAGGGTGCGGCCATTTTCCAGGCGGGAGGCATTGATCGCCGTCACGCCGTCGAGCAGCGTACCGTCGATTTGATCCTCGAGCGAGAACTCGGGGAAAATGTCGTTGCCGCCATTGGTCTCAGGGAAGAAGGTGTCAGAACCGGCACCGCCGACCACCCTCAGATCATCGCCTGCACCCGGGATGATGAAGTCGTCGCCTGCCAGGCCAAAGAAGGTGTCATTGCCGTCGCCGCCGCGCAGCACATCGCTGACATCACCAACGCTTGTTCCGGTGATCACGTCATCGCCTGCGCCACCATCAATATCGACGGGGTCGACAAAGTTGCTCTGGTTCAGCGTGTCATTGCCGTCCGTGCCCTGAACGACCCGTCTGTCGACATTGTCGACAGAGCGGCCTCCTACCTGACTTGTCGCCATACTAACATTCCCCCCAATAGAATTGTACTACACTAAGCTTCAAGATTCTGCGAACAGCGCAGCGTCCGTTTTGTTCCTTTTTTACTTTTTGAAAGTCAGTGATTCTAAGGGCTTGTCGCCGAACAATATGATACGCTCTTGGAACTCAGATCATCATCCGGCGCACAGCGCCCATATTCAGAACCAAGCATCTTCAGAACCAAGCATCGCGCACGGCCCGAAAGTCGGCCTCGATGTCGTAGCTCTGGGTATCGAGTTTGAGTCCATCGACGGTAAAGCTACCGAGAAGCGACAGGGCTTGAAAACGGGCGGCGAGGTGGTCACGTTTGGCGCGTGCAAGTTCGATCGAAACATCAAGAAGTTCCTGCTCGCCATTCAGGAGATCAAGAGCCGTGCGCTCGCCCAGACGATGCTCCTTGACCAGGCCGTCGAGGGCGGTTTCCGCTAAATCGACCCCTTTCGTCAGGCGCTCGATCTGGGTGCGGCTTGACGTCCAGTCCTCCCAAGCGCTTGCTGCCTGGCGCTCAACGCTTCGTCTCGTGGACTGAACCTCGGCCCGGCGCTGGTCTGCAGTCCTTTTGCTCTGACGGCTACGGCTGCCATAGGTGCCTTCGTAGAGTGGAAGGGTGAGTCGAAGTTCCACACTGGCGGCCGCAAAATCATCATCGAGATCGACGGATTCGTCCGTAGCCTCGGAGAAATATTGTACGCTGCCGACAAGGTCGACGTCCGGGCCCGTCCACCCATTGGCGACGTCGACGTCATGGCGCGCCGCGATTTCCGTAAAAGCTGCGGCCTTGATCGCCAGATTGGATTGAAGAGCGAGAAGCTCGAGATCGGCAAGACTGGGCGGCATGGCATAGCGAACGTCATTCGGTGTTGCGAGACGTTCCGGCTGGCTCCCCGTGACTTCGACGAAGGCGGCCCGGCTTGCCGCAAGGGTCGCCTCCACCCGGGCGAGGTTGGCCTCCGTGCGGGCAAGCCGGGTTTCACCTTGGGTGAGGTCGGTCTTGGTCGCCGCACCCGCTTTCAACTGACGGCGAAAGGCAGAGACCTGATCACCAACAATTGCGGCGCTTTTCTTCGACAGATCGAGAATGGTCTGGTCGCGAAGAACGTCGAGATAGGCATTCGCTGCTTGCAGCAGAATATCCTGTTCGGCTGCCCGGTATCTTTCGCGTTGTGCAAGGATGACGCTCTCAGCACTGCTGACGCCAGCCGACGTCCGGCCGCCTCGATAAAGCGGCTGGGTCAGCGTGATGCCGGCGGCTGCCGTGATGCTGGCCGCGTCTTCATCATCATTGGCCGTGAACTCGTAGTCGCCGCCGGCGCGCACGAAACTGGAAAGGCTCGGACGGTAGCCGGCCAGCGCCTGTGGCCTCTGTTCATTGACGGCCCGCAGTTCCTCTCGCGCCGCTATGAGGGTCGCGTTCGTGGCATAAGCGCTGATGAGCGCTTCCTCCAAGGATTGGCCAAGGGACGGCAAAGAAAAGAAGGCAGGAGCCAGTCCGAAAAGGAAAACAAAAGTTCGATATCGACCTGTGGAGGTTTGGCCGTTAAAGCGCCGCCTTGTCGCTTCATTATTCTTGCCAGGCACGCTGGAAGCTCCTTTGGATGGGATGTAGCAGATATTGAAGCATCGTGCGCTCGCCGGCGACGATGATGACATCCGCCGGCATACCGGCGGTCAAACGCTGACCTTCGCCAAGCCTGGAAATTTCGGGCTCGGGCACTTCGATCGTCGCCTGATAGAAAGGTTGCCCGCTCAAATCGTCGACCAGCCGGTCGGCGGAAACATGCATGACCTTACCGGTAAGGGTCGGTGTCGAGCCGATTTCAAAGGCGGTGAACAGGACATTGGCTTTCATGTCCTGATGAATGAGGTCGATATCGGATGGTGAGACTCGCGCGTCGACCACAAGCTGCTCGTTGGTCGGCACCAGTTCCATGATCACGTCGCCAGCACCGATGACACCGCCTTCGGTATTGGCTTTGAGGTTGACCACGATACCGTCGATCGGCGCCTTGACTTCAATCTGGTCAAGAACGTGGCGTGCATTTCCGAGGCGTTCCCTGCTGTCGAGGAGGCGGGCCCTGGTGTCACGCAGATCGGTAGCGACCTGTTCCTGGTGGGCTTTTCGTACCTGGAGAATCTCAAGCTCTTTCTCGCCAATTCTATTCTCAATTCCGGCGACCGATGCATCGACCGAGCCGCCCTCGCCAACCAATTGTTGGCGCTCACGCTCAAGGGCGAGAACGCGGGTTTTCTGCGTGAGGCCATCTTTCAGGAGGTCGCGCAGGCCTTCGAGTTCATCTTCGAGGAGCAAGACTTGCTTATCCTTCGAGGCGCGCTCGGCGCTTAGCCCCTGGATCTCCTGTCTTGATTGCGCGATCTGCTTGGAGAGGATGCTTTCCTGGCCTTTCAGGCTGGCCTGGCGCGTGGAAAAAAGCTTGGTCTGGCCATCCAGAATGCTCTGAACTCCAGGTTGATCAGTGCGCCGAAGAAGCTCAGCCGGAAACGCGATCTCTGCAAGCTCGTCGCGCTCAGCGAACAGGCGCGCCTGTTCGGCCAAGGCGGAATCATAGGCGCCCTGGAGAATATCATAGGCGGCACCAGCACTGGTCTGATCGAGCCTGAGCAGCACCTGGCCACGGGCGACATGGTCGCCTTCGCTGATCGACAAACGCTCGATGACGCCGCCTTCCTGGTGCTGCACCAACCGTCGTCTTCCATCCACGATCACCGTGCCGGCGGCGATTACGCCACTGTCCAGCGGCGCAAACGCAGCCCAGCTGCCGAAACCGCCAACCAGAAGAACGACGACAGCCATTCCCCGTCGCGCATAGCGCATGGGATCGAAATTGGTATTGGGATGATCATCTTGATCCTCCTGCATGCTGCCGGAGATCAAGGCATGATCGGTCACCCCTGCCATTCGCACGGTTCGCCTGACAGCGGCGGGGATACCGAAGCCGAGGGCGCGGATTGCCGATATCTTGCTGGAAGCGCTCATCCGACGCCGGTTACCCGCTTCATCTTCTGCATCCCACCAAGCAGCTTCTCCGGCTTGATGACCCCTTCCATCGCGCCGTTCCAAAGCACCAGGAGATTATCGAAGTCGCGAACGAAGGCTGGCCGGTCGGACGCCACGACCAGGATGCGGCCATCTTTACGTCCGAAGGTGATGAGTTGCAGCAGAGCTTGAGCGCCTGCGCCATCCAGGCCGGTATCGGGCTTGTCGAGGACGATGAGCGCCGGATCGCTGCAGATTACCCGTGCGAATTCGATCATGCGCAAATGGCTGGGGGTCAGATGTCTGGTGGCGTTGCGGATGGGTGTCTCGTAACCACGAGGCAATTTTTCGATCACGGCATGGAGGCCGACCTGCTCCGCCGCCCATGCGGCCTTGCCCAGAGAGATATTCTGAAAGCGGGTGATGTTGTCCAGGACACTACCGTCGATCAAGGAGTTGCGCTGGGCTACATAGCCGATATGGGCGCTGAGGCGACCATGATCCTCCCTATAGAGATCATGGCCTCCAAGCACGATCTTTCCCTGATTCGGGGCGAGCGAGCCGACCAAGAGGCGGGCCAGAACGGATTTTCCGGAACCAGCGGGGCCGACGATGCCAAGCGAGCCGCCAGATTCGACGTTGAATGCGATGTCGCGGAGCGCCGGTGTCGGCTGACCTTCGAATGTGACGGTTGCATCCCTGACTTCGAGCCGACCTTGAGGTTTGGGCAAGGGGGTCAGTTTCGCATGATCGATCATGTTCTCGGTCGCGTGGCAGAGCCTTCGATAGGCACTGAGAGCATCGCGCCCGGATTTCACTGTACTGATCGATTGGCCAAGCGGTCCCAGCGCACGGGCGCAGATGATGCTGCCGGCGACGATCACACCAGGCGTAATGATGTCGTAAACGGCTAGATAGCCGCCAAAGCCGATCATCGCCATCTGTGCGAGCTGACGGACATAGGCACTCATGGCGCGAAAGGTCGAGGTGATGTCGCTGCCTTCGACCAAGCTGCCCAGACCTCTAAGACGGCGCTGTTGCCAGCGTTGGCCGATGGCCGGCCCCATGTTCATCGCTTGCACCACATCACGCTGTCTGAGCGCGGTCGCAAAGAAGCGATCGGCATCGCCGACGGCCTCGGTGCCGTCGCCGATCCGCGATCGGCTGGTCCAGCCTGAAATGAAGTCGATCAGCAGCAGCAAGCCCGCAGCGCCGGCCGCGGTTGTTCCCAAGAGCGGATGCAGGATGGCGAGGAGCAGGATAAAGATCGGCACCCAGGGAATATCGAATATGCCGGTGAGGCCGGCCCCGGACAGAAACTTTCTGACCTTGTCGAGGTCGGCTACCAGCGAACCTGGCGCAGCAGTGTTCGTTTCACCGCCAAGCCTGAATTCGGCGGCGAAGACGGCCTTGCCCATGCGCTCCTCAAAACGCATGGCCAAGCGCTCCGCGACACGCGACCGGACATGGTTTAGATAGCTTCCTATCGCCAGGAACGCTGCGGCGAGCACGGAGAGCATGATCAACGTGGTGATATTGCGCGAGGTCAAAACCCGATCATAGATCTGCAGCATGTAAATCGGCGTCGTCAGCATCAGCAGATTCACGACGACGCTGATCACTCCGATTGGTAATAGAACGCCTCGAAGCTCACGGCTCACCTGCTTAGGCATCGCTTCTGTGGCCGTTGTCGGCAATCCGATCCTCTTTTTGGGCTTGCAGGCACACTCACCGCGATAGATTAACGATTTGACACTGATATTATTCCCGAACCGGAAGATAGCTCAGGCGGAAAGCGAAAACTCTGGATGGGAAGAATAACGCCGAGGATCAGCGCCTAGGGGTAGCATGAGTTTACCCCAGTGGCGCGGGCGGCTTTGAAGGTTTCGCCTTGCCGCCATGATCAGCAGCGCTTTCGCGCCATCTCGGAGGTCTCTCTTCGCCGTCGCTCAAGTTTGCCGGTTCCGGCCAGAAGGGCCTTCGGCTATTGGACGTGATCGACAACGTGCTTTGTTTGTTTGCGTTTGCCGTTGGGATCCCGACCGCACACGCACTGACTACGGGACTATCCGGCCACGATGTGAACGTCGTCTACTTTTGCCGCCACTGACCGTCGCTCCCCATCACATAATGTCCGGATGGTGTACGTTCGATCAGCTTCTTGCCGGCGATCGTCGCGACAGCATCGACGGGTGCTCCGCGTTTCGACGCAATTTCGGCGTATTTCGCCCTACGGCCCGCGTTGACCTGGTCGATCAGTCCTTTGATATCGGCGTCGCCCGTAACCGCGCCAACATAGCCATCAGCCTTCTCGCCGACGAGACCGGCCGCCTTGGCGTCATCCAGCGGGCCGGCGTGGGCGGTGTCGATGACGGTGAACGCAACCAGCGCGAGGCTGAGCAACGCCATGATCCAACGTCTCATCACAGGCATGGCATCAACTCCTAGAAAAGTTCATCATTGTCGTCGAACAGATCCTCGACGTCCTTTTCAACCTTTACCCTCACTTCCTGTTCGATTTTGACGTTCAGGTTGATCACGATCGGATCTTTCGGCGCTTCGAGGGCGACGCGTGGTTGACAGGCTGCCAGCACGAACACGGCCAATGCGATTGGCGCTGCACTAGCGCTCAAATCTCTGCAGGCGTTCACGGATGCGGTCGGGGATCTGGTAATTATCGAGATTGGTCTGAACAAGGCTCGCCAGATTGCCCTCGAGATTGAGATTGAACTCGACGGGGTGGCCATCATGGAGGTCGGGATTGGCGCCTTTGAGATGAAGTCCGATCGCCGTGGCGCCATCCGTTCTGCCGTCGAGGGTGATCTTAAGCGCGTCATAGCGAAAGTTCTCCAGTGCTTGCAACATGAGCCTAACGCTTTCGCCACCTGCTTGTAAGACGCCGGGAACGCTCGATGGCGTGTAACGAAGAACACCCGGGCCGGTTGCGTTGAGCTCGCCGTCATTGATCGCTGCAGCCTCGCCGATCGTAAGGGGCAACGTTCCATCAATGCGGCCTTCTCCGGTCAGATCGTTGAGCGGCGTCAACCCAAGCAGCGCATTCAGGTCGAGCTGTTCAGCCTTCAATATAAGAGTTAAGTCCTGGATGTCTGAACCAAAGCTGAATGGCTCGGCCTGGATTTCACCATCCGCCAGGCGCCAGTCGAGCTGATCGACGGCGAGCAGGCCATTGGGGCGAAGCTGCATCGACACGAGACCGTCGGTCAGCGGCAGGCCGACGTCGAGGAGCCCGACGGACAGAAGCTGATCGCCGGGCGTGGTCGGCGGAGCCAGCCCGTCGAACTTGATGACGCTGTTGATGCGTGACAGCCTCGCCGGTCCAATCGTGAAGCCAAGCTCGTCGATAAGGAGGCCAAGATCGCTGGCGAGTTGCCCGTCCAGCCAGGTCAATTGGCCATCCAGGGCGATGCCTCCCTCGGCGTTGGCGATCACGCCTTCGAGGATCGGTGAAAGATCGCCGGGTTGAAGCTTGCCAGCGACAAACGCGATAGGCGCTAATTCGAGATCGAGCACGCCCTGCCTCGTCTCCAGGTCATGCTGACCGGTGAAGTCGATCACCGCTCCGGGAGCAGATGTCGATCTTAGCGTACCGTCGATGCCCAGGCTGGATGCCCTGGCGTTGACCTGAGCGTCGAGCCTCAACGGTGAGAACAGGCGCGGTTCGCCGAGCGGGCGAACCGCGCGGATGGTCAGCGGGATCGAGCGATCTTCCACGAACCTTTGATCGTTCAGCAGGATGTCGCTTTCGATCCCGGCAAGCGCCAGATTGGCGCTTGGCACATCGGCCCGGCCCTGTCGAATGCGGATGGTCCCTTCATGAAGCCCATCGGGGCTGCCGTTCAGCGTCACGCCAAGGTCCTCGATCCGTGCCCAAAAACGGCTTGTCGGAAGATCGATGCGCACCGGATCGATCTCGAGGCCCCAATCCAGCTCGAAGCGGCGATCGCCCGGATGAAACCGAAGCCAGGGCTCCTCGCGAACCGGCCATTGAATGGTGAACCAGCCGCTTTCCAGTACCCGTTCGCCGCTTTCATCGATAACGACCCGGTCCACGCTGACCTTTTGGCCCTCGGTCCGCGCCGTGACGTCGACAATGCGATCATCAAGCGCCAAATCCAGGACACGCTGTATCTTGACGCCTTCGATCTCGACGTCACCGAGTGACATCGCAAGGCCGTCGAGATCGAAGGCGAGCGTACCTCTCAGAGCATCGAGCACGCCGTCAAGCCGAAGCGTTGCCTGGCCTCGATCCAAGGTGAGATCATCGAAGCGGATCCGTGTCAGATCGAATGAGGCCTCTGCCCCTTCGATTGCAGCCGGCTGCAGCTGGTCATCGAAATCGACAGCGGCCGAAAACGCGCCGTCTAGGGAACCGATCTGATCTGCAAGCGCCAGGCCCCCGCGCAGTGTCAGCCGACCATCCGCGAAGGCAAGATCGATGTCACTTGTCATCACGGCCCTTTGCGTTCTATCGGGCCAAGCGATTTCGGTGGCTTGCAAATCGAGGCTGCCGGAAGCCTCGACCTCGGTTGCTCGTGGAGTTTCGGTGAGCGGAAGATGGCCTGAGAGCTGAAGCGTCGCCCGCAGCGTGCCCTTATCGCCGATGGTAAGAGATGCGGAGGGAACATTGAGGTCAAATTGAAACCGATCATCAATCAAGGCTGCTTGGCCGCTTACCGGCAAGCTGATCGGTCCCGCCGGGGTCTCGATGTCGATCCGGCTATTCTCGATTATGAAGTTCTCAGGCGCGAACGGCGCTATGAAATCGATTGGGTCGTCATCGCCTGACTGGTTTTCATCGACGTCTGACTTGACTGGATTGCCGAAGGATAGCTCGCCGTCCTTATAGGCTGCCTGCACCACCAGGCCGTCGATGCGAATTCGGTCGAGCCGTCCGTTGAAGATACCTCGCAAGCTGTAGTCGGCTTCTATCGCGTCGACGCTTTGGCGTGGCGGCCTGCCGATGGCGAGAGCATCGACACGGGCGCGGCTGAACCCGACCTTGATCGATCCGAAGGTCACATCGTCGACGCCGGCGATGGCCAGGCCAAGCGATATCGTTGCCGGCAGGGACCAGAGCAATAGAGCCATCAAGACACCGATCGCGATGGCAAACAGACCGATCCGACGCCGTACGGTCATGAAATAGGGTCCAGCTTGTCGCCTGGTTTCTCATCGAAGGGGCGATGGTCTGAAGATGTTACCAAGCTATCAGCTGATGCGCGATGGTGCGGCTGAAATTGCCCAGGACCTGCGCAGCGCACGACGGCGGTATCGGCAAGGAATCAGGGAAAGAAAATAGTACGCAATAAACGCGACCTTTCGGGTGTCTTGGAGGAAATGCGCAGCTCTTGCAGATCCCGAGGGAGGAATAGTGGGCCCGGAAGCGTTTTGGTTTTTTCCAGCCGGCCTGTCGTCCGAGATGGTGGGGTTCTTGGTCATTTGCAGCGCCATGACATCGATGTTGACGGCGACAGCCGGTGTCGGTGGCGGGGTGTTGCTGTTTGCGATCATGGCATGGGTGATGCCGCTCTCGGCATTGATACCGGTGCATGGCGTGGTCCAGATCGGCTCCAATGTCGGACGCTTGCTTCTCATGCTGCGCAGTGTGCAATTGGCTATCCTGCTACCCTTCCTGGCCGGCAGTGCGCTTGGCGGCGCTCTGGGTGCGGCTGTCGTCGTGCAACTGCCGCCAACGATCATGCAGATAGCAATCGGGGCCTTCATTCTCTGGGCGGCCTGGATGAAGCCGCCGACATTTGTCGTGGATCGCCGCGCGATTGCGCTTACGGGACTTGTCGTCACGTTCTTGACGATGTTCTTTGGTGCAACGTCGCCGCTGATTGCATCCGTATTGAGGTTGCTGCGGCTCGATCGGTTCTCCCTCGTCGCCACACAATCGGCCTGCGTCATCGCCCAACACGGTGTGAAGGTGGCCGCATTCGGCTTCCTGGGCTTCGCTTTCGCACCTTATTTGCCGTTAGTGGTTGCGATGATCAGCGCCGGTTTCATCGGAACGTTGATCGGCAACCACCTCCTGCAGAAAATAGCGGATCAGCGCTTTCAGGTGATGTTGAGCTGCGTGTTGAGCGTACTCGCCGTGGGTTTACTGGCTAAAGGAACCTCTGCGCTGATCATCAGATCGGACATTTCCGAAGTCAGCGTGTTTCGATCGGTGGCGGACGAAGAGAGGCGGCTGGGCCGGCCGGCTTTCTCGCGGACGGAAACAGCGGAGATCATCGATCACGAGGTCGAAAGGTGGGAGCCGGCGCTCAAAAGGGAATATGCGGAGGGGCAAGGTCATCCGACGATTTGGGAAGTTGCCAATAGAAGGCTGGCGGGCAATTTGCAGGAAACCCACTCGAAGCTTTCTTTTGCCGACATGCGCGCCAAAAAACTAGCCGAACGCACAAAGCGAGATCGACTGCGGATAGCCGCTCTCGAAAGGGGTTTCGAGGCCACACGCAAACGCATCGACGCTATAAGCGGCCGGGCGAGCAAACTCACGGCCTTGGGATCCATTAGGGAGGCGCGATTTCCATAAGGAGAGCAACTACGCTCAACAATCAACCAACAGAAAATTCCCGGCCAATACTGTACAATGATCAGTGATTATGAGGGGTTTTCTTTTTTCTACACTGGTACTATCGATACGTTCAAACAATAGTCGATTTGACGGAGGGATGTCGGTGATTTCTCGGAAACCTCAACTGGAGGGCAAGGTCTCTTGAAAGCCCTTCACACTCTTCTGCATGGGCTCTCATGCCTGGTTCGCAGCACTCTGAAGATTGTCTCGATGCTTATTTTGGCCGTTTGCCTGGCCAGCATCTCGCCGACAATCGCGAGGGCACAATCGGTGGATCAGATACGAGATCGTGTCAATCAGGGCACTGTCGGAATCATGTGCGGGCGCACCAGCGCATCATTTCTCTATTTCTGCGAAGACATCGCATCTCTTCTCAATGATGACATCGGTTATTCCCTGCGTGTCGTTCCGATGATCGGATCGGGGGCCGTAAGAAATGTCGAAGATATTCTCTATCTGAAAGGCGTCGATCTCGCGATGACCTTTGCCGACACGCTCGATTTCATGGAGAAGCAGGGCGTCCATCCCAATATCAAGGACAACGTTCGGTATGTAACGAGATTGTGGGATACCGAACTCCATATTGTCGCCAACAAAAAGTTCAAATCGATCTACGATCTCGAGGGGCAAAAGGTTAATTTTTCATCGATTGGTAGCGGAACCTACCTGACGATGACCAATCTTTTTGAAGCCCACGGCCTATCGGTCGACGTGCAAAGCGACAAAAAATCCATTGCTCGAGAACGCCTCAAGAAAGGCAAGATCGCCGCGATGGCCAGTAACAGCGCCATCCCCTGGTCGTTTGCGGAAGAGTTTGGTCCGGAAGATGACGTGCATCTTCTCGATATTCCGCCCGATTGGATCCCCAGAGGTTACGAAACCTCCTCTTTGTCATCGGATGTTTATCCAAACCTGATTGCAGCCGGTGAAGCGATAACGACGCTCAGAAACCCGGCCGTGCTTCTGGCCTACAATTGGGAAGCGGCCCACCCTCGCTGCGCTAAAGTGCAACGCTTCGTAGCGGCGCTGAATGAGAAATTTCCCGATTTGCTCGGCGGTTCGTATCAACCGAAATGGCAGGATGTCGATATGCGAGCCGACGTCAAATATTTGGAACGATGGGACAAGGATTGTTGACCGGACTTCGAAGACCAGTGGCAGACTTCATTTCTTCCCGGGCGTGTGTGGTGGCAGGCGCTTGTCTGTTGGCAAGCATGATTGCCCAGCAGTCTTCGCCTGCGCGCGCGGCGGAATTCATTGCGGCTGATGGCAGCGCGGTGTTCGGGGAAATCATCCGATTTACGGAAAGTACGGTTACGATTCGCCCAGCCGGTGGCAGCATGATCTTGCTTGCTCCTGACGATATCAAACAGGTTCGCTACATCTTGAGCGATGGCAGTGCGATCGAAGGCGTACTGCATGATTGGTACGATGGCACTTATGTTCTGAAAGTTCAGGAGAAGCTGGTCGGCGCCAGAGATGGCGCACGCCTGTCAAGTGGCTTGCTCACGCGACTCGAGGAACAGCAGGGAGAGGAGGATGATGCCGGCGCGACTCCAGCCTTGAAATCCGCAGTGCTGGAAAAAACACCACCTAAGCCCCCGTCTGTCGAGTCGGCGCTTGAGCCTGACGATCGCTTGGAGGTCACCACGAGCCTGGGCGCGGTCGATGGTGAGAATCAATTCGATCTCGTGGAAATCAAAGCCACGGCCGATGCTGCATTGGAAGAGGCGAGAGAGCTGGTTTTTGAAATTTCATCATCAAAGCCCTGGCCGGATGACATCATCGTCATCTACACGACCCTTGATGGAACGGCCGAGGCAGGGATTGATTTTGAAAGCACCAAGGGCATCGTGAGGCTGCCCGCCGGAACAACGTCAATCCAATTGACCATCCCCTTGATTGACGACGATGAAGCCGAGGATGACGAGTCGTTGACGCTGTTTTTGAGTTCCGCGCTCGATGTTGCGACGATTCCCAAGCGAAATGTCATCGCAACGATCCGAGACAGTGACTGACTGACAGGGCGATCTGGTGGTGTGACCACCTCATCTGATTCTCACCGCCTTCGCAGAACGTGTCAGGATATCCAGGGGTATGCGAGCTTGTCTCGGCGAAGACGCGGGACCTTTCCAAGAAAAGCCGGCATGCCCTAAGAATTCTTGGCGCGTTTTTCGAAGGCGGTCGAAACCAAATGAAGTGGCCATGCCACTAGTTCTCGACAGCCACGCCAATAACGAAAAGAACGGCGTAGTCTTGCTTGGCGCAGCCTGGGACGGGAGGCATCGGGGCTCCTGGGGTCACACGGAATGCAGACTTCGGCGCATTGGCCGGCGAACATGAACCATCGGCCATCGCCGGTGTGTAGCGCGCCGATCGGCATGGCAAATGGGTCACGTCGTAGAGCTTTGCGTTGTCGGCGAGTTCCCAGCGCTGAGCGCCATCCTTATCCATGGGGTGAATGGTCAAGAGGGTAGTGACTTCGCGGTCGCCCGTGACGATGTAGTGGCCGGGAGATACGGGGAAATCCGGCTTCTCCATGATCAAGCCATTCTCCTCCAGCCACCAATCCTCGCTGTCGAACTGCCACTCGGCCGGAGCCAGCCCGCCTGCCGCTTTCAAATCCTCGTAGTTGACCCCAATTCTGGATAAGGAGATTTGTAGAGAGGGATACACGAACCATTCGCCGGATGGTTCAAGATCCTGTCGTCCCCTGCAGGATCGTTTTTTCTCATGTCTTTGTCGACCATCGCACTGTTTTG
>JBPCVQ010000409.1:0-13268 GCA_051010395.1 Geminicoccaceae bacterium
AGGTGATCCCGCACGTCACCGACGCGATCAAAGAGTTCGTCATGGCCGATCTTGAGGACACGGATTTTCTGCTGTGCGAGATCGGCGGAACGGTCGGCGATATCGAGAGCCTGCCGTTCTTGGAAGCAATCCGTCAGCTTGGCAACGAATTAGGGCGCGACCGGTCGATGTTCATGCATTTGACCCTGGTGCCGTATATCTCCTCAGCCGGCGAACTGAAGACCAAACCGACCCAGCACTCGGTGAAGGAATTGCGCGGCATCGGCATCCAGCCCGACATCCTGTTGTGCCGGTGCGAGCGCACGATCCCGGATAGCGAGCGGGCCAAAATCGCCCTGTTCTGCAATGTCAGCCGCGAGTCGGTGATCCCGGCGAGTGACGTGTCGAGCATCTACGAAGTGCCGCTCAGTTACCATGCCGAAGGCTTGGACGAGCAGGTGCTGCGGCGGTTCAATTTGACCGACGTCCGGCCACCCGATCTTGAGCGCTGGGAGGAAATCGTGCGCCGCGCCGCCGGACCGGAAGGCGAGGTGTCGATCGCGATCGTCGGCAAATATACCGGCCTGCAAGATGCTTATAAATCGCTCAACGAGGCGCTGGCCCACGGCGGCATCGCCAACAATGTCAAAGTCAAAACCATCTGGCTTGATGCCGAGGTTTTCGAGACCGACGATGCCGCCATGCATTTGCAGGACGTTCACGGCATCCTGGTCCCCGGCGGTTTCGGTGAGCGCGGCGTCGAGGGCAAGGTTCGGGCGGTTACGTTCGCCCGGACGCGGCGCGTCCCCTATTTCGGCATTTGCCTCGGTTTGCAAATGGCGGTGGTCGAAGCCGCTCGAAAGCTTGCGGCTATCGAAGGCGCCGGCTCGACCGAATTCGGCCCTTGCGAAGAGCCGGTGGTCGGCCTCTTGACCGAGTGGGAGCGGGACGGCGGCGTCGAGACACGAAGTGCGGATGATGATCTCGGCGGCACCATGCGCCTCGGCGCTTATCCCTGCGCGCTCGCGGAAGGCAGCCTGGCACGGGACATCTACGGTGATGCTGACATCAGCGAGCGCCATCGCCACCGCTATGAAGTCAATGTCAACTACATGAACCGTCTGTCCGCGGCCGGCCTTTCCTTTTCCGGCATGTCGCCAGACGGTCGCTTGCCGGAGGTGATCGAGCTTCCCGATCATCCCTGGTTTGTCGGTGTGCAATACCATCCCGAGCTCAAATCCAAGCCGTTCGATCCCCATCCGCTGTTCGCGTCCTTCGTGAAGGCCGCCCTCGATCAGTCCCGTTTGGTCTGAGTTCGAGGGTGATGGCGGAAACGGACAAAGCCCCTGGTAGCAAATTGTGCAGAATAAATGTTGCCGATCTCGAAATCGGCCAGGACCTGCCGTTCATCCTGATCGCCGGACCTTGCCAGATCGAGAGCCGGGATCATGCGCTTGAGACTGCAGAAGCCCTTTCCGACATCTGCGGCGAGCGCGAGATTGGCCTGATCTACAAAAGTTCCTTCGATAAAGCCAACCGCACCAGCAGCGCGGCCGCGCGAGGCGTTGGTTTGAAGGAGGGTGTGCAGATCCTAGCGGACGTACGAGAAAAACTCGGCTGTCCGGTGATCACGGATGTTCATGAAAGCCCACAATGCGCAGCCGTCGCCGAAGCGGTGGACGTTCTACAAATTCCAGCTTTTCTCTGTCGCCAGACGGATCTTCTGAGATCGGTTGCCGCGACTGGCGCAGCCGTTCATGTCAAGAAAGGCCAATTTTTGGCCCCCTGGGATATGGTGCATGTCGTCGACAAGCTCGAAGCTTTCGGTGCTTCCCGCATCCTCGTCGGTGAGCGTGGGACGTCATTCGGCTATAATACGTTGGTTTCCGACTTTCGCGCATTGCCGCAGATGGCGGCGACCGGATGGCCTGTCGTGTTCGATGCGACCCATTCGGTGCAGCAGCCGGGTGGGCGAGGCGGATCGAGCGGCGGCCAACGGGAATATGTGCCGGTGTTGGCGCGGGCGGCGCTTTCGATCGGTATTGCAGCACTCTTCATCGAAACCCACCAAGATCCGGACAGTGCGCCGAGCGACGGTCCGAATATGGTGCCGATAAGTAAGCTCTCGCGTATGCTTTCGGTCTTTCAGGACTTCGACCGGCTCGCCAAGAGCCACCCACTCAACCTGACGCTTTAAGCAGGACAGACGATGATCGACACCGAAATCACCGCCATCTCCGGGCGCCAGATTCTGGACAGCCGCGGCAACCCAACCGTCGAGGTGGACGTGACCCTGGAGGGCGGCGCTGTCGGCCGCGCGGCTGTGCCGTCGGGAGCCTCGACGGGATCGAAGGAAGCCATCGAACTTCGTGATGGTGACAAGGGCGTTTATCTCGGCAAAGCGGTCACCCAGGCGGTTGCCGCCGTCAATGGTGAGCTGACTGCCGCACTCTTCGGGCGCGATGCACTTGAGCAGACGGCGCTCGATCAACTGATGATCGAAGTTGATGGTACGCCCAACAAGGAACGGCTGGGCGCCAACGCTATTCTCGGTGTCAGCCTGGCGATCGCCAAGGCGGCGGCGGAAGCCCTTGGCCAGCCGCTCTTTCGCTATGTCGGCGGCGTCAATGCCAAGGTGCTGCCGGTGCCGATGATGAACGTGATCAATGGCGGCGCCCATGCCGACAATCCGATCGACGTGCAGGAATTCATGATCATGCCTGTGGGCGCGCCCACCTTCTCCGAAGGCCTGCGCATGGGCACGGAGATTTTTCATGCGCTGAAGGCTGGATTGAAGGGGGCCGGGCACAACACCAATGTCGGCGATGAGGGGGGCTTTGCGCCGAACCTGGCCAGTACGGACGAAGCACTCGGCTTTCTTGCGAAAGCCGTCGAGGCGGCCGGCTATCGGTTGGAGGAGGATATCGTCTTCGCCCTTGATGCCGCAGCCAGCGAGTTCAGCGAGGATGGCCGCTATGAGCTTGCGGGCGAGGGCAAGACCCTCGATGCCGACGGCATGGTCAATTACTACCGGGAGCTCTGTGCCCGCTATCCGATCAAGTCGATCGAAGACGGCATGGGCGAGGACGATTGGAATGGCTGGGCCGCCTTGACCGAGGCGATTGGCAAGACCGTGCAGCTCGTCGGCGACGACCTCTTCGTCACTAACCCCGCCATCGTGGCCGAGGGCATCCAGCTCGGCGTTGCCAACGCCCTTCTGGTCAAGGTCAACCAGATCGGTTCGCTCACCGAGACGCTGGATGCGGTCGAGCTGGCGCATCGAGCTGCATATCGTTCGGTGATGAGCCACCGATCCGGCGAGACCGAGGATGCGACGATCGCCGATTTGGCGGTGGCGACTAACTGCGGACAGATAAAGACCGGATCACTTTCGCGTTCGGATCGACTTGCGAAATATAATCAGCTACTTAGGATCGAAGAGAGCCTGGGTTCAGCGGCGCGTTATGCGGGTCAAGCGGCGCTTGGCGTGTGAGGACAGGGTTGTGTTGAGAAAAACCTTCGATTTCCGACTTCGGATGAAGTGGCAGTCTTGGCTGACGGTGGCCAGCCTCGGACTTGCCATCTACTTCGGCTATCATGCCGTGAACGGCAATCGTGGGCTTTTGGCCTCTCAGCAGATGGAAGAGGCACTCTTGGTGTCCGAAAAACAGTTGGCGGCTTTGAAACATGAACGCACCAGCCTGGAGCGGAGGGTCAAGCGCCTTCGACCAGGAAGCCTGGATCCCGATCTTATTGATGAGCTGGCGCGTGACATGCTGAGCATGGCTGAGCCTGATGATGTGATCATCCTTCTCGAGACCAAAGCGCCCACGGCAAACGAGGGGCGCTGAACGCGTGGTGCGTTGCCAGGTCTTGGATCTGATGTAACTGAGTTTTCTGCGTTGATTGGAGACGACGAGCATGGCAACGGCGACGCGTCGTGAACCTGCGGCGAAGACCGGCAGGGCAACCAAGGGCAGCACGAAGAAGCTGAAGGTGGAGGTCGACGAACTGCTTGCCTATTACCGAAGCATGCTCTTGATCCGTCGCTTCGAGGAAAAGGCGGGCCAGCTCTACGGCATGGGGCTGATTGGTGGTTTCTGTCATCTCTATATCGGCCAGGAGGCCGTCGCCGTCGGCATTCAACATGCGCTTGATGAACGCGATTCGGTGATCACCGGCTATCGCGACCACGGCCATATGCTGGTCTGTGAGATGGACCCGAACCGGGTCATGGCCGAGCTCACGGGTCGCGCTGGAGGCTATTCCAAGGGCAAGGGCGGCTCGATGCATATGTTCGCCCAGGACAAGAATTTTTACGGCGGCCACGGCATTGTCGCAGCCCAGGTGCCGCTCGGTACCGGTGTCGGCTTCGCGCATAAATACCGCGAGGATGGCGGTGTGTGCGTGGTGTATCTGGGCGACGGCGCCGTCAACCAGGGGCAGGTCTACGAGAGTTTCAATATGGCGAGCCTCTGGCAGTTGCCGGTCGTCTATGTGATCGAAAACAACCAGTACGCCATGGGCACCTCGGTCAAGCGAGGGTCCGCCAATCCTGATCTGCATCTGCGCGGCTCCGCTTATAACATTCCAGGCGAGCAGATCGATGGCATGGACGTGGTCGCGGTCAAGGCTGCAGCGGATAAGGCGGTCACCCATGCGAGGAAGAATGGACCGGTTCTTCTGGAAGCAATGACCTATCGCTACCGCGGCCACTCCATGTCCGATCCCGCCAAATATCGCTCACGCGAGGAGGTGCAAGAGACGCGCGCCGAGCGCGATCCGATCGATCGTCTGCGCGAGCGCATGCTCAAGGATAAGCTTGCTGATGAAGATGCGTTCAAGGCAATCGACAAGGACATCCGGGCGATTGTCAATGAGGCCGCGGCATTTGCCCAGGACAGCCCGGAGCCAAAGCCGGAAGAACTCTATACCGATGTTTATGTCGACGCCTGAGGGCTGCGGACCCTGCGTTTGGAAAGCTTGACATGCCAACTGAAATTCTGATGCCCGCCCTCTCGCCGACCATGACCGAGGGCAATCTCGCGAAATGGCTGAAACAGGTCGGCGACAAGGTCGAGCCCGGTGATGTCATCGCCGAGATCGAGACCGACAAGGCGACCATGGAGGTGGAAGCCGTCGATGAAGGCCGGCTGGGCCGGATTCTGGTCGAAGAAGGAGCCGAAGGCGTTGCGGTCAACACGCCGATCGCCGTGCTCCTAGGCGAAGACGAATCTGAGGCCGATGCGGCCGGCGTTGATACGGCGCCTGTGTCCGCCAGGGCTGAAGCGCCATCATCCCCTGTTCAGGCTCGTCCGTCGGCTCCGATCCAAGTCAAGCCCGTCGTGGCCGACGATCCGGGTTTGCCCGCAGGGACTGAGATGGTGAAGCAGACGGTGCGTGAGGCGTTGCGTGATGCCATGGCCGAGGAGATGCGTGGCGATGATCGCGTCTTTCTGATGGGCGAAGAGGTCGCGGAGTATCAAGGCGCTTACAAGATTAGCCAGGGGTTGCTGGAGGAGTTTGGCGCCAAACGCGTGATCGATACGCCGATCACCGAGCATGGTTTTGCCGGCATCGGGGTCGGTGCTGCGATGGCCGGGCTTCGGCCGATCGTCGAGTTCATGACCTGGAATTTCGGCATGCAGGCGATTGATCATATCATCAACTCGGCTGCCAAAACCCGCTACATGGCCGGCGGGGAGCTTGGCTCCCCCATCGTGTTTCGTGGCCCGAATGGGGCGGCAGCACGCGTCGCTGCCCAGCACAGCCAGGAATATTCGACCTGGTACGCGCACTGCCCCGGTCTCAAGGTGATCGCCCCCTACAGTGCGGCCGACGCCAAGGGACTCTTGAAAGCGGCGATCCGTGATCCGAATCCAGTGGTGTTTTTAGAAAACGAGATCCTCTACGGCCAGAGCTTCGATGTGCCGGTCATGGATGACTTCGTCTTGCCGATCGGCAAGGCGAGGATCGCCCGCGGCGGTAGCGACGTCACGCTGATCGCCTTCTCCTTGATGGTGGAGCGCGCGCTGCAGGCCGCTGATGCGCTTGCTGAGGAGGGCATCGACGCCGAGGTGGTCGATCTCCGCACCATCCGTCCGTTGGACATCGAGACGATCGTATCGTCGGTCAAGAAGACCAACCGCGTGGTGACGGTCGAGGAGGGGTGGCCGCGCTTTGGTCTTGGTTCCGAGATGTCGGCCATCATGATGGAACATGCGTTCGATTATCTGGATGCGCCTGTCGTTCGGGTCACTGGCGAGGACGTGCCCATGCCCTATGCCGCCAATCTGGAACAGCTTGCGTTGCCGCAAGTCGCTGATGTCGTGAAGGCCGCCAAAGACGTCTGCTACCGTTGATACCGGCTGCCTCGGAAGGTTTGAAAAAATGCCGATCGAAATTTTGATGCCGGCCCTGTCGCCCACCATGACCGAGGGCAATCTCGCGAAATGGCTGAAGCAGGAGGGCGACGACGTTGCGGCCGGTGACGTAATCGCCGAAATCGAAACCGACAAGGCGACTATGGAGGTTGAGGCGGTCGAGGAGGGTAAGCTCGGCAAGATCCTGGTCAGCGAAGGCACCGAAGGCGTCCCCGTCAACGCCCCCATTGCCCTCCTTCTCGAAGAAGGGGAGGAGGCCGCCTCCATCGATGACTTGCCTGAGCCTGCGCCGGCTGCGGCGCCCAAGCCTGCGAGGGCGGGGCCCGATCCTGTGGTCGAGGAGAAGAAAGTACCAGCGCTGCAAGCCAAGCCGAATGGTCAGGTCAAGCCTGTCGCTGCCGGCGACCGGGTTTTTGCGAGCCCGCTTGCTAAACGCATGGCTGCGAATGAGGGGCTGGATCTCACAAGCATCGACGGCAGCGGACCTCACGGCCGCATCGTGAAAGCCGACATCGAACGCGTCCTCAAAGACGGCACGGGTAAGCCCGGACCGGCGAAGGATGCAGCACCGACCGCCAGGCCGGAGACCGCGGCAGTCGTCACCGATCCGACCGCGTCGGTCGAAGAGGTACCGCTCAGCAATATGCGGAAGGTGATCGCGCGGCGCCTGACCGAGGCCAAGCAGACCATCCCTCATTTTTATCTGACCATGGACTGCGAGCTGGACGCGTTGCTGGCGCTTCGAAAACAGCTGAATGGGCGGGAAGGGGCCGACTACAAGCTGTCGGTCAACGACTTCGTGATCAAGGCCTCGGCGCTGGCGCTGAAGAAGGTGCCGCTGGCGAATGTCTCATTTGCCGGTGATAAGCTGTTGCGTTACAGGGCGGTCGATGTGTCGGTGGCGGTCGCCATTCCGGATGGCCTGATCACGCCGATCATCCGGGATGCGGACGCCAAGGGGCTCGGCCAGATCTCGGAGGAGATGAAGGACCTCGCCGCACGCGCCAAGGATGGCAAGCTGAAGCCCGAGGAGTTCCAGGGCGGCAGCTTCTCGATCTCCAACCTCGGCATGTTCGGCGTCAAGGAGTTTTCCGCCGTCATCAACCCGCCGCAAGCCTGCATCCTCGCGGTCGGCGCTGGTGTGCAGCAGCCCGTGATAAAAAACGGCGAGGTCGCCGTTGCGACCGTGATGTCCTGTACGCTCTCGGTCGATCATCGTGCGGTCGACGGTGCGCTCGGTGCTCAGCTGCTGCAGGCGTTCAAGAGCTATATCGAAGAACCGCTTTCGATGCTTCTTTAGACCATGCCCAATCAGGCAGGCCGAAACCAGCAATAAGTCCGAAACGAGAGGACGCCCCTTATGGCAGAGCAAGAGTTCGATCTGGTTGTCGTCGGCGGCGGCCCCGGTGGTTACGTGGCAGCGATCAGAGCTGCCCAGCTCAAGATGAAAACCGCCCTGGTCGAGCGCGAGCATCTAGGCGGCATCTGCCTGAACTGGGGCTGCATCCCGACGAAGGCTTTACTGCGTTCGGGTGAGGTGTTCGACATGATGCATCACCTCAAGAACTTCGGCCTTTCCGCTGATAATCTCGACTACGACGCCTCGGCGGTGGTGAAGCGTTCTCGCAAGATCGCAGGCCAGCTCTCCAGAGGCGTTGCCCACCTCCTGAAGAAGAACAAGATCACCGTCTTCGACGGGCAAGCAGCGCTTGCAGGCTCAGGTTCGATCGAGGTCAAGACCAAGTCCGGTGCGGAGAAAATCAAATCCAAGAACATCATCCTCGCGACAGGCGCGCGTGCACGCCAGCTTCCTGGCCTGGAGGCTGACGGCAAGCTGATCTGGACCTACAAGGAGGCAATGGTTCCCGAAGCCATGCCGAAGAGCCTCCTGGTGGTCGGTTCAGGGGCGATCGGCATCGAGTTTGCGAGCTTCTATCGCGCCATGGGTGTCGAGGTCACCGTGGTCGAGGTTATGGATCGGGTGCTGCCGGTGGAGGACGAAGAGATCTCCGCCTTCGCCCACAAACAATTTGAGAAACGCGGCATTAAGCTTATCACCAAGGCCGAGGTCAAGTCGCTGGACAAGGGGGCGGACTGCGTGACCGCCACCATCGCGGCTGGCGGCAAAACCGAGACGCTGAAGGTCGACCGGGTGATTATGGCTGTTGGCATTGTCGGCAATGTCGAGAATCTTGGCCTCGAAGGCACCAAGGTCGAGGTCGACAGAACCCATGTGGTGATCGACGAGTGGTGCCGTACGGGAGAACCTGGCGTCTTTGCGATCGGCGATCTGTGTGGTCCACCCTGGCTTGCCCATAAGGCCAGCCATGAAGGTGTGCTCTGTGTCGAAAAGATCGCGGGGCTGAACGACACCCATCCCCTTGATGTGACCAAGATCCCCGGTTGCACCTATTGCACACCGCAGGTGGCGAGTGTCGGTTATACTGAAGCAGCCGCGCGGAAGGCAGGCTTTGATGTCAAGGTCGGGCGCTTTCCTTTCATCGGCAATGGAAAGGCGATCGCGCTTGGCGAGCCGGAAGGTATGGTCAAGACTGTGTTCGACGCCAAAACTGGCGAGCTGCTTGGTGCTCATATGGTTGGCGCAGAGGTAACGGAGATGATTCAGGGCTACGTCATCGCGCGCCAGGTCGAAGCTACCGAGCTCGATCTGATGCACACGGTGTTCCCGCACCCGACTCTTTCCGAAATGATGCATGAGAGCACACTCGATGCCTACGGGCGTGTCATTCACTTTTGAAGGTCTTCGCTACCCTATGGCGATCTGGCAAGCGCATAGGTTCAGTTATGGAGTGCGTCAACTTTTGGTGGTTATTTAAAAATCATTTAAAACAACTATAAATGCTAACGAAAAAATTCCCCTATTGCCTGTGGATTATTTCGTGGCCATTCGCGTTCAAGGGCTTTCAAAACCGTCGGCTTAGAGCTAAAGTCCAGTCCGCACTGTGAAAATTCCGGCCCGGATTAGATTGGATAAGCGATGAACGCTGCGCATGAGCCGTCCATGGATGACATTCTCAAGAGCATCAGAAGGATCATTCGCAGCGATCAAGAAGAAACCAACCAAGAAGCGAAGGCGGTTAAAGCAGTAAAAACAGTAAAAACAGTAAAAACGGTAAAGGCTGCACAGCCTGTAAAGCCGTTGGAAGTTGAAGAGCAGCCAGCGAAAGATGACAACAATCTCATCCGCATGAAGATTCACGATCAGAAGCGCCTTCGTATTCTAGAGAAGAAGCTTCAGACGATCGAGGCGGAGTATGAGCAGAAGTTGCAGCTCCATCGTCGGAAGATGACGGACTATCGTCGACAGAATCAGGAACTGACCGCGTCCGTTGATGCTTACAGGTCCAGATTGGACGTCGTATCCCTGAGCTTGAAAACTGCCCATGACTGCCTTGAGAAGCTTCAGGAGAGGAACAAAGCGCTCAAAGACAAGGTCCTGGAGATATCCCGCTTTGAGCAGGGCACAGAGGTTCTCCGGACCATCCAGCGCGAATTTTCCAACCTCTATCACCCCGACCGGGCCGATGGTGACAATATCTCGAGAACGGTCCGACACGAAGTGTACAACGAGTTCAGCCAAATCCTCCAGGGTGTTCAGACTAGGTTTCAGTCACGCCGAATGTAATGTGGCACGGAGCCTGGGCAGGCTCTGTCGATCAACCATCACCAAGTCGATGCTGATAGGGGTCGCGTCATGCGGCCCTTTTTCTCATTTCGAAGTCGGCATCGTGTTCGGGGGCGATGGACCGCCCCTCGCAGGCTATCGATAAAGTCATCGAGTTCGCGTCAGTCAGGCGACAGGTTCAGGCAGAAACTCGTCTTCTTGATCGTCGGTCCCGTCGTTCGGCGGCTGGTTATCATCGGAGTCCGGCGGGGCCAGGAGTGCAGGCGAGCCAGAGGAGGGCTGGCAGTCGAAAGCGGGTTCACCATCGACAATAGTGACGACCACCTTGCCACCCTTGGCAAGCTTGCCGAACAGCAGTTCCTCAGCAAGCGGGCGCTTGATATGTTCCTGGATGACCCGTGAAAGTGGTCGGGCACCGTAGAGAGGGTCATGCCCTCTTTCGCAGAGCCAATTCAGCGCCTTCTCGTCCAGTTCCAAATGAACCCGGCGATCAGCCAGCTGGGCTGCGAGTTCGTCGACGAACTTCTTGACGACATTCTCAAGGATTTCCCGCGTGAGGCCGCTGAACGGCACGACCGCGTCCAGACGATTGCGGAATTCCGGCGTGAAAAGCTTGTTGATCGCTTCGGTGTCCTCGCCCTCGCGCGCAGCTCGGCCAAAGCCCATGGCTGGCTTGTTCATATCGGAGGCGCCGGCATTGGTCGTCATGATCAAGATGATGTTGCGGAAGTCTACGGTCTTGCCGTTGTTGTCGGTGAGTTTGCCGTAATCCATCACCTGCAGGAGGATATTGAAGACGTCTGGGTGCGCCTTCTCTATTTCATCAAGGAGCAACACTGCGTGCGGTTGCTGATCGATCGCATCTGTCAGAAGGCCACCCTGATCGAATCCGACATAGCCTGGAGGAGCACCGATCAGGCGAGAGACGGCATGGCGTTCCATATATTCCGACATGTCGAAGCGCACCAGCTCGATTCCCATCACCTTGGATAGTTGGCGGGCAACCTCGGTCTTGCCGACGCCGGTCGGACCGGAGAACAGGTAGGAGCCAATCGGTTTTTGCGGGTCACGCAATCCGGCGCGGGACAGCTTGATGGCGCTGGCAAGCGCCTCGATCGCCGTCTCCTGGCCGAAGACTACTGTCTTAAGCTCGGCATCAAGGTTTTTGAGCGCCTCCTTGTCGCGAGCATTGACATGCTTGATCGGCACCCGCGCCATTTTGGAGACGATCTCCTCGACATCCTTGGCGTTCAGCTTCTTCTTGCGCTTCTCGATTGGCTTCAGCATCTGAGCGGCACCAACCTCGTCGATCACATCGATCGCTTTGTCCGGCAAGCGCCGGTCATGGATATAGCGCGTAGACAGTTCGACCGCCGCCTTGATGGCACTGTCGGCATATTGGACTTGATGATGGCTCTCGAAGCTGGGTTTCAGGCCAAGCAGGATCTTGATCGCCTCTTCGCTCGTTGGTTCGCTTATATCGATCTTCTGGAAGCGGCGAACCATAGCACGATCCTTCTCGAAATAGTTCCGATATTCCTTGTAGGTGGTCGAACCGATGCAGCGCAGAGCGCCGCTTTGCAAGGCCGGCTTCAGAAGGTTCGAAGCGTCCAGCGAACCGCCGCTTGTAGCGCCGGCGCCGATTACGGTATGGATCTCGTCGATGAACAGAACGGCGCGTTCATCGGCTTCGAGTTCCGTCAGCACGGCCTTTAGGCGCTCTTCGAAATCACCGCGATAGCGAGTGCCCGCGAGCAACGAGCCCATGTCGAGCTGATAGATGATGGCGGTCTCCAGGACCTCCGGCACCTCTTTTTTGATGATGCGAAGGGCAAGACCTTCAGCGATCGCCGTCTTGCCGACGCCAGGATCACCGACGAACAGCGGGTTGTTTTTTGAACGCCGACAAAGGATCTGGATGGTGCGTTCAATCTCGGCATCACGGCCGATCAGTATATCGATCTTACCTTGTTCCGCCTTGTCGTTGAGGTCGACGCAATAGGCGGTCAGCGCCTCGCCGTTTTGCGGCGCCCGTTTCTCCTCGCCCGGTTCCTCGTTGTTGCTGCCACGCACCCGCTTGGCCTCCGTGAGGCCGGCGCGCTTGGCGATGCCGTGGCTGATATAGTTCACGGCATCGAGCCGCGACATGTTCTGTTCCTGAAGGAAATAGACGGCATTCGATTCACGCTCGGAGAACAGAGCCACCAGAACGTTGGCCCCAGTCACCTCGTTGCGCCCCGAACTCTGCACATGAATGGCGGCGCGCTGGATCACGCGTTGAAAGCCAGCCGTGGGCTTTGCATCGACCACACCTTCAACCGCAAGGCTGGTCAACTCATGGTCGAGAAAATCGGTGAGACTGGCTCGCAGGCGATCGATCTCGACAGCGCAGGCGCGCAACACGGCTGCTGCATCGTCGTCATCGGTCAACGCCATTAGCAGATGCTCGAGCGTTGCATATTCGTGCTGACGAGCATTAGCCAGAGCGAGGGCTCGGCGGAGGGTCTTTTCGAGACTGCGCGACAACATGGGCATCCGCGCCTTCCGTTAGTCTTTTTCCATGGTGCACTGCAGGGGGTGCTGGTTCTGCCGTGCAAAATCGATCACTTGAGATACTTTGGTCTCTGCAACTTCATATGTATAGACTCCACAGATGCCGACCCCATGATTGTGCACATGAAGCATAATCTGGTGCGCGTCTTCGGCGCTCTTGCTGAAGAAGCGTTCCAGCACATGGGTAACGAATTCCATAGGCGTGTAGTCGTCATTCAGCAACAACACCTTGTACATGGAAGGTTTCTCGGTCTTGTCCTGCGTCTTGGTAACGACCTGGCCGGCGAGATCGGCATCGAAGTCGTCCGGTCGATTGCTCATACCTGCTACCGTTGCTCCATGGGCTCGACTACCGCGATGATACCGGAAGTTATCGGCATAAGGGAAGCATCTTCGCGCGTCATGCCCGGTTAGCCTGTTGCGGAAGGTCGTTGGATGAGAAGATCGTCATCGGTAGCAGCCTAACGTTTGGAGCGACACGCTCTGGTGAGCGAGCGGCACGGCATCATCGAAATCGATATCCAGTCCGGATCACACTGCAACTAGATAAGAAGCCTGCAGCGAAGAACCAGAGGGTCCGCTCAAAGAACCAGGAAACTACCTTGCAACTTTTTGGTTAAGATCAAGTTACCGCGAGGCACCGACAAACGCGGACGCGATGACCGGGCGGGGACCGGCCGCCGATAGAGAGGCTCGTGGCGTCACAA
>JBPCVQ010000410.1:0-10377 GCA_051010395.1 Geminicoccaceae bacterium
CCACTGAGACCGTCAAAACCTTACAATCCCCAAGACCACCGTCCTCGCCAGCGGCTAAGAACAACCCGCCCTTATGAACCGCAAGCAGTTCATAAGGCCCTATTCATTATGACAAGCTCGCCAATTCAGCTGATTCTAAAGGCGTAGTGTATTAGCTGAGCCGTCAGTGAACATTAGCCTGGAGCAGCTATTCCAGGCCTCCAACTCTCAACTCTTGCTCTACTCGGCTGATATACCGGCACGATCCAGTCGTTGAACAGCGTGATCGATTTTCGATCCTGACAGCTATGTCGAAAGACGGCAGATTATCCACTGTCGAGCAAACCGCTGTTAATTCCTGACAATTTTCAATCAAAGAACAACAATTCCCATTTTGGTATCAAAGGGTTAGGCAAAAATTGTCGATCGACAATTTTTTAATCTCCAAATGTGTCGAGAGCCTCTTTGCACGCAGCCAATAGCTCGTCTCTATTCGCCGCATCCGAAGATCTGATTTTGAAGATTAGCTCGCCTCTGCGCCGTCGATGGACAGTCAGAAATTTAGCGCCGGCAGACGATTGATATGTTGCCAATTGTGCTTGACCCAGTTTGCGTACTGCCTTGCTTTCTGCTGCTTCCTTAAGCGATTTTACAATGTTCTCAGGCTTTACCTCGTCAGCTGCTTGCTGAGATTGCAATTCACGAGCGCGTTCCAAAACCCTAGATCTACTTTTCGCTTCGCGAAGCAATGGCTTAAGTTCACGTGCATGTTGGACACGGATATGCGTGACAGCTCCAAATGCCGCGATGATCTCGGCCGGCAACCGAGCCAAGTCCAGATATCGGCTTAGCCATGCTTCAGACACCTCTAAGCGGGTGGCCATGCCTTTTTGTTTGCCCTCATAGTAGCGGTCCAGGGCTTGGAGATAGTCGGATGCCCGCTCGAAATCAGAAATATCTACACGATCGCGGTTTTCAGCATCAGCCAATCGGAAGGCTTCTTCATCACCAAGATCCCTAACTTCAATGAGATATTTGTATTTCTGAAAATTGTGATCTCGAAGCCAAGAAACCGCCCAATGACGCCTCGCACCACAGATAACTTCGTAGTCATATAATGGGTCATCATGAATGCGCCTCACGACAGCGGGGAATTCCTGCTCGCCTTGTTTCTTTAATCCTTCAATGAGATCTGCGCAGTTCCGCTCATCAAGCAGATCGTAACGGCGATTATGATATTCCCATAAGCGGCAACGCTTAGGATCGACTTTGAACAGCGTCTTTTCAATTCGGTCTTCGCTTGTCACATGGGCAAGTCGATTGGAACGTTCTGCAAACCGGCTAGGCCTACGCCGCTCGCTATCAGGATTGCTCTCTTCGTTGAGGCCATCGGCCACTGAGCTCATAAGAGATCGTTTCATTGTCCGCTCTCCGATCGCTAGATGCCTTGGGCGCTTAGCCGGCTGTTATAGCTCGGCCAGCTCTGCTGTATTAAAAGCTCAATCTCAGCATTAACCGCGTCAAGCGATGCCCGGCAGCGGTTATGAGTTTCGCGAGACGTCAGAGGTTTTTGTAGCTCATAAACCGACATCAATTGAGATGTCGCATTGTCAATCTCAGCACTGTCTTTGAGACGCGCTCGGAGCATCGATACCCCAAACACCTTCTCCATCGTTTGGACGATGTCAGCTTGAGCTGACTTCGATTCATTAACCTTGGTCGCCAGGATTTTGAAAAATTTATAACTACGAGTAAGGCCGAGTTTCTGCAGTTGCTCCATGGTATCAAGCAGCATCCAAAGAAAATGGTTGGTGGAAGCGAAATCTATTGTCGAGGGCGGAACTGGCACAATAATCGCGTTGGCTGCGCGAAATACACTAACCGAGAGCATGCCAAGGGCAGGGGGAGGGTCGAGGAGGATAATGTCATAATTGTTTGAAAGGGCATCGACGCCGAAACGTAGCCGGTCGAGAGTATGTTTGTCATCGCGCATTCGGGCCGCTAGCGAATACTCTGCATCATAAAGTTCAAGGTTGGCTGGAACCAGGTCAAGGCCGTCCCAGTAGGTTTTACGAACAGCATAATCGAGAGAGTTTTCACCACCATGCAGCAAGAAAGGCAGGATGGTCTTTTCCGTTGCTATATCGTGGTCGGGGTTGATGCCAAACATCGTTGTAGTCGATGCTTGGCTGTCACAATCTATGATGCAAACACGATAACCCTTTAGAGCTAGATATTGGGCAATATGAGTCACCAATGTCGATTTGCCGACACCGCCTTTGAAATTCTGAACTGCCAAAATGACTGGTTCATCGTCAGCGTCGCGCCATGGCCTGGTGTTGAATGCATTACGCATCGCATTGACATCGGACAAGCTGTACCCGGCTCTTCTTCCATTGGGGTGAAGTGCAGGTTCAGGCAAACGATCGGATGACTCAGCATCACGCACGGCTTGGGTTGTTCGGCCGCACATCCGTGCAGCGGTTTCCAACTTGAATGACAGATCGAGTCTCTTTGTCCTGTCAGGAGCAAACACATGGTCACGTAGCCGATCAATCACCAACGATGATCTTTCTTCGAGTTCGGCTATGTCATCAAAGGAAACTTTGTCACTCATTGCTAAGCCTCATGGGCGAGTTGACTGAATTGATAATGGAGGCGGATCCACGAACTTGAGATATTTCTCATGCAAGGATGGCATTTTTGCAAAGTTTAAATTTGTTGTCGGGGAATTCTTGTGATGAATACCGCTGATCTGGTGCAAAATGATCGCAATTTGGAAACCCGGTTCGAGTTCGTCGTAGCGCCTTTCGACGTATTTTTTGGATGCCTTGCTGAGTAGAAATTGAAGAATGAAGTCCACTGTCCCCCGATATGTCACGATCAAGATGGTCGCTTCCCCCAATCTGTCACGATCGGAGAAGGGTCTCCCATTCCCTTCAAGCAGGTTTTCTTTACAAATGGACGGTGAGATTTGATGAGATAGCACCCAATCGCCCTTACACTGCATCCACAATTTGCATTTTGCGCCTCTCTCAGGCCGAACTTGCAAAGTGATGTTTGATGCATCAGGGATTTCTGTCGGGAAGACAAAGATTTGCACCGTCCAATAGACGACGTCTTAGTCCCAAGTAGCTTATTGTGACGTATTGGGGAGAGATGTTGTGCTGCTAATTAAATGTTTATAATCAACGTGTTACACTAATTATTGTGACATATTGGGGAACTCTAACGTGACAGACTGGGGGATCTTCTCTCTGCAAAGCTGTAAAAAGTCGTCGCTCCATAAAAAGTTATCCACAGGATCGCGTTTCTAGTTTCTAACTATAATTTCTTAAGATTCGTCCTATTTAACAGATTGTTTTAAAAGGACTTTTCTTTTACTACGTGACGAAATGGGGAATAATCATGACATTTCGGGGTTGGCGAACGTGACAAATTGGGTGATCTAATCCGACAAATTGGGGTAAGCTCCATTAGTTCGCCTTCAAATGCTACCAAAAAAACTCGTAAATTCATTCTTGCTGTGAAATCTTATGTTGCTATTGTGACGCGACATGCTAGGTGATGTCACGTCACAATCGGATGAGTTCGTTGAGCTTAACCATTGAGCAGAAGCACAGCCCCGAAGGCATAGTCAAATCCGGCGAGATGATTGAAATGCGTCAATCGTCGGACCTTTCCTTGCAGGATCGACGTATCCTCAATGTGCTAATCGAAAATGCAGGCCAGGCAATCGCATCGGATGTACCTCATCGTGTCCCGATGGCTAGGTTACGAGGACGTCACAAGGGTGCTGAAAGGGTTCGTGAAAGCATCGTCCGATTGATGACGACAATTGTCGAGGTTCCGGTAAAGGACAGGCGGGGCAACCCGGCAACTCTGCGCACTACGCTCTTGGCTGAAACCACAACGACAGATGACGAAGACAACCCTTCAGGGGAGGTGTCTTATAGCTTTTCCAAAACCATGCGGGGGATAATCGAAAACAGCAGCCACTGGGGTCGCATTAAGGCGATCATCATGTTTTCGTTTACCTCAAAATATTCACTGGCGCTGTATGAGCTGCTTTGCCTTCGCGGCAATCTCAGGATGACATCCGAGCGAATCTCTCTCGAAGATCTTCGTGCTCTTCTTGGCGTGCCATCAGATAAATTGGCCCGTCCACCAGATTTCCTTCGCCGTGTCGTCAATCCTGCAGTCGAAGAAGTCAACGGTTTGAGCGATTTCAGGGCTGAGATCTATCCGATTCGTCGGGGCGGGCCGTTGCGCGGCAAGTTGGTTGGATTTGAGCTCCGATGGGAAAAGAAAACGGATACGGAGTGGCGCTCAGCCCTGGATGAGCTGATGCGCTCCAAGGTTGGACGTCGTGTGCGTTTACGTGGCACTGAGGATAGAGTGGTCCCATTCGGGTTGGACAGGGTCTGACTGGCCTGAACGACTCGATGAATATAATGGATAGGATGCTCCACCAACAGCACTCCTTATCCAAACTTAATGATGGCCCAAATCGACGGGGCTAAAACACAGCACACCGAAGGCATACCTTGGGCCACGGTTAAAGGGCGATCCTTTTCAAGGATTAATAAGTGCGCCGCTTGCGCATTCATAGACTGTGAACGCTAGGAAGCATATAGTGTGAGTTAGTTCACAGTTTGTGCGGATTTTTGTCGAATGGCGAACGCAGGCTCAGACGACCAGGACACCCCTGAAGAGGTCACCATGAAGGACCTCTGGCGGCATATTACCGGTATGGAGGGTAGGCTCCGAGGAGAGATCCAAGGAGTAGAGACCCGGTTGTCTGCCAGGGTGGACGGGCTCGAAACCTCAATGGACGCTAGGTTCGACGAAGCGCAGACCGAAAGGGCTACCCTTCGAGAAGAAGCTGATGTGACCCGTAAGGTTGTCGACACTTTGGCTTCTCAAGAGGATTTCGCTGATCTGGACCGCAAGATTTCCGCTGTCAGTGCCGATACGCAGGCAACCCGCCAGGCCGTCCAAGATGTGAAGGCTGATGTGTCCCGCCTGAGAGCCGACGTGAAGAAAGCCGGGATACCCGTTAGGTAGCTCTCACGGTTCGTCATAAGTGATCCTCGCCGCCGCCAAGAAGGAGGTGATGCCCGATGTCGATCACCGCCAGCACAAGGGATTGAACAACCGGGCCGAAACGTCACACAAACCGACAAGGCGACGAGAACGGGTGATACAGCATTTTAAGTCGCCGCAGCATGCTCAGCGATTTTGCGCCGCTCACGATCAGATCAACACCTTGTTTCGTCCCCGCCGCCATCGCCTATCCAGAGCCAGTTATCGACACGCCAGAAATGATGCCTTCAACATTTGGACGGACTCACTAACGACCTCACCGCCGCATGAATCTGGCCAGGCCCGCGGTCTTTTCGGGCTTGCCTCTTCAACTTGACGATCCCCCCTCACGCTATCGATAAATTTGCGACGGAACCCGATGGGCGACCGAGAGAGAGAGGCAGGACGCATCCCAACCGCTGCGTGACTCATACAGGAGTACGCCCTATACCAGACGGTAATCTCATCAAGAATAATGAGAAAGGAAACGTATGCCTCTCTTGGCAAGCCTCATTGCAGCGGTCGCCATCCTGGCTGCAGCCCCCTTTGCCTACGCCGAGGAGGGCTGGATCCAATCGGACCAGACAGGACAGATCCCGAAGTCCGAGCTCGTCGATACATACTCGGTCAATGCCAGCGCCCTTAACTTTCGAAATGGCGCATCCACCGGGGATCAGGCCCTTGGCTCACTTTTACGCGGCGCATATCTCAAGAAGCTCGACGAGACGGTCAATAGCGTCGAAGGACGAACTTGGTTCCAGGTTCAGGACAAAGGTGCAAAGATCGGCTGGGTAGCAGCAGAATACCTGGATCCGGTGGCAGACCGTCTATTGGCGGTAGAGGGGGCGGCCAAGTTTCTGGATGGCCTGGGCGATCCCCAAATCGCCGGCGCTTTTCCAGCAATCGACGAAATCAAGGCCGGTTTCCTGTTCGGTGCACCCATAGGAGACGCCGGCTGGAATTACGCTCACAACCGGGGCCGGCTTGCTCTCGAGGAGCTGCCATTCGTCACCGAGACCAGCTACATCGAATCCGTAACAGGCGACGACGATGTCATCCTGGCAGCGATCGAGCAGCTGATTGCCGATGGCAACAATGTCATCTTCACGACGAGCTTCGGCCATATGGACGCGACCATGGAAGCGGCGCGGCGCCACCCCGAAATCATCTTCATGCATTGCAGCGGGTACAAGACCGAGCGCAATGCGGGAACCTATTTCGGCAGGATGTATGAGGCCCGGTACCTGACTGGCGTCTTGGCCGGTCTGATGACGGAAACGAAAGTCCTAGGCTTCGTCGCCGCCATGCCAACCCCCAACGTTCTGATGGGCATCAATGCCTTCGCCCTCGGGGCGCAGACCATGCAGCCAGACGTCGATGTGAATGTCGAGTGGACCGGGACCTGGTACGGCCCCGATATCGAAACTGAAAAAGCTGAGATCCTCCTGGATCGAGGCGCCGATGTCCTCACGATCGAACAGGACTCGCCGGCGGTGATCCAGGCTGCGGCCAAGCGGGGCAAATTTTCCATCGGTTACCAAAGCGACATGAGCCTGTTCGCACCTGATTACGTGCTGACGTCAGCTGTCTATACATGGGGTTCAGTGTACCAGGCGATCGCTCAGGATATACACAACGGGCGATGGCAAAACGACAACGTATGGATGACCATGGCCGAGGGGGCTGTCGATCTAGAAGGAACCATCGAGAGCTTACCCAAACCCGTCACCGACATGATCGCAGACCAGAAAGAGCGCATCGAGAATGGAACCTTCGAAGTCTTCACAGGCCCGATCCAGGATCAAGAAGGTAGAATTCGCCTCCAGGGACGGGAAACGATGTCGGAAGCCGATCTACTTTCTATGGACTATCTCGTGCGCGGGGTGATCGCGGAAATGCCTGAAAGCCCGGATGCTCCGGCGGACGCGGAGACCGACTGATGAGTGATGATATCCATCTCTGCGATGTCCGCCTCCTCAAGGAGGCCAACGACGTCTGCAAGGAGGCGAGAGCCTCAGGAAATCACCCTTTCGGTGCACTTCTCGCGTCTCCGGGGGGGGAGGTCCTGATCAGGGCCGGCAATACCTATTTGGCCGACAAAGGCCCTGGCCATGCCGAGATGAATGTATGTCGCGCTGCGGCCAAGCAATACTCAGCGGACTATCTGGAGACGTGCACGCTCTATTCGCCCTTCGAACCCTGCAGCATGTGCTCAGGAGGCATTTATTGGACTGGCATTGGAACCCTGGTTTTTGGCGTAACAGAACAACGTCTTGCTGAACTGACAGGCGACAATTCCGAGAATCTCACAATGTCGCTTCCTTGCAGGACGATCCTTGGGGCCGGTCAGAGAACGATCGAGGTGCGCGGTCCATTCCCCGAGCTCGAAGAAGAGATCATCGAAATTCACAGTGGATTCTGGTGATAATCAACGAAACACCAAACAAATTGGGACGAAATAATGAACTCGAAGCCGACATCTTTTCTCAGCGCCGTTGCCCTAAGCGTCAGTTTCATGCCGGCAGCCCATGCCACCGATCTGGTGACGTTTCAGCTCGATTGGCTGCCCAGTGGCGAGCACGCGCCCATCTATGTATGCGTACAGCAAGGCTTTTGCGGTGATGCCGATCTCAAGGTAAACATCGAGCCAGGCCGAGGATCATCGGAGGCGATCACCAAGATGGCCACAGGCGCATCCGATGTCGGCATCGTCGGGCTCGACGCCTTGATGGCGGCGAGTGCCAATGAAGATGTGCCGGTGACCGCGGTTATGTCCTATTTCAACAAAGGGCCGCACAGCTTCTACAGTCTCACGGAAACCGGCATCAGCTCTGTCGCCGATCTCGAAGGCAAGAAGGTGGTGACGTCGCCCTTCACCTCCTCGAACGTTTTCCTGCCGTTTGTGCTAGAAAGTGCGGGTCTTTCGAAGGACAGCATTGAGCTCATCGAATCCGATCCGGGCACGCTCGCCCCGATGGTGCTGACGGGCGCGGCCGATGTCGCCATCGCCTGGGTCACCAACCTTTCAGTTTTCGAGGCACAGGCGAAGGAGGCCGACAAGGAATTCGCGAACCTGCCCTGGTCGACCGTAGGTCTGGAGATCTATTCCACAGCGCTTTCGGCGTCGGACAGCTTCCTGGCGGAGCGGCCAGATGTAGCCAAGCGCTTCGTCGCCGCTTTCAAGCAGTCGGTGGAGTTCGTGCAGGCCAATCCCGAGGAGGCTGCGGCCGCAGTGGTCGAGATGGTGCCGGAGATGGAGCAGGATCTTATGACTGCGTCGATCGGCGACACCTACAAGCTCGTCTTCAACGAGGTCACTGAGGCAGACGGGTTCGGCGTTTTCCTGGACAATAAGCTGGCTACGACCTGGGACCAGGTCGCGAAATCGCAGTCAATCGATCCGGAAGCGCTCGATCCGGAAACGGTGGTCGACCGGAGCTTCCTCACGGATTGACAGGATTGGTCACCGAGCCAGCCCTCGGCTTCCATCATATCGGGCAGGTGTTTCCAACGGCGACGGAGCCGTTGGAAGCCCTGGCCGGAGTGGACTTCTCGATCGAAAGGAATGAATTCGCGGCCGTGCTCGGCCCGTCCGGCTGCGGAAAGTCGACGCTGCTGCGCATGACCGCCGGCCTACTGCAACCGACCGATGGTCATGTCAGCGTGTACGGCGAGCCGATCGGTGAGCCGCGCGACGATATCGGCATCGTGTTTCAAAGGCCGACGCTCCTGCCTTGGGCGTCCGCGCTGAAAAACGTCGTCTTTCCGTTGAGACACGCGAAGGGCAGGGTTACGGCGGCGGAGACTGATAAGGCGCGCTCCTTGCTGGAAACGGTAGGGCTGGCCGGCTTCGAAGACTACATGCCTAGCGCCCTGTCCGGGGGGATGCAGCAGCGGGTCGGGATCGCACGAGCACTCATGTTCGATCCGGATATTCTCTTGATGGACGAGCCGTTTTCCGCCCTCGATGCGCTCACCCGTGAAGAGATGGGGTTCGAGCTGCTGCGCATTTGCCAGGAACACGGCCGCACGGTTCTGTTCATCACTCACTCGATCCCTGAAGCGGTTCTGCTGGCAGACAGAATCCTGGTCATGAGCGAGCGACCTGGGAAGATCATCGAGAACGTGACGGTGCCGCTCGATCGTCCGAGAACCGAGCGATCGCTTGCCGACAAAAGGGCGATCGACCTCTCCACCCATCTCCGTGAAGTTCTGCTTCGGCGAGACACAACGGCCGAGACATCAATATGATGCAAAGGCTTTTGAACATCCCGGCACTACTACCCGCTGGTACGTTTCTGGCGATTCTGATGATTTGGGAGAGCTCGACGCGACTATTCGAGATCCCGTCCTTCATCCTCCCGGCACCCAGCCAGATCATCGGCGGCTTTGCTAAAGTCAGCCCTGGGCGCTGGCTCGAGCACGTCTGGGCCACTCTCTCAGTCGCACTCCTGGGCTACGGTGCATCCATCGCGATCGCCTTGCCGCTGGCAATCGGCCTGACAGGATCCCGCCTGCTGAAACGAAGCCTCTACCCCATACTGGTCGTGGTGCAATCCACGCCGGTCGTCGCGATTGCGCCGATCATCATCGTCATCCTGGGATCAGGCATCGCACCCAAGGTCGCCATCACCTTCATGATTTCTTTCTTTCCGCTGGTCGTCTCGATGACCACAGGCATGATGGCGACGCCCGACGAGCTGATCGATCTCTCGCGTTCACTTCGTGCCCCCAAATATCGGGAGTTCACGCAGATCCGCATTCCCTATGCGATCCCCTATATTTTCTCTGGCCTCAAAATTTCCATCACCCTGGCGGTGATCGGTGCGGTCGTCGCCGAGTTCGTCTCTTCGGACAAGGGCCTCGGCTATTTCATTCAGTTCTCGACAGCGTTCTTCAAGCTGCCCCAGGCCTGGGCAGGCCTGGCCCTGCTGGTTACCTTGTCGCTTACGCTCTTTCAGGCGATCAACCTGATCCAACGACTGCTCTTTCCCTGGAGTACGCAGAAGTAATACCAACCCGCCTGGCGCCTGACTCGATTGTGTTGTGTCAAGAAGACGTGGAAACGTCATGCTGTAGGAGAGATGAAGGGAGAGCATGTCAAACTGTGGGAGATTGATCCAAGGCCGTTGGGTCCTGTTGCGAGAAAACGCGGACTTGGCGCCGGCCGGAACTCAAATCCAGTAGAATCCGACAGCTGTTTTGATCAAGCCGCAGGCCCATCTCCCACAGTTTGACATGCTCTCAACCTTGTTCAGATGACGGCGTATCGTCGAGACATTCGCCCGGTCGATCGGCAGCACGTCCTTCAAC
>JBPCVQ010000411.1:0-3137 GCA_051010395.1 Geminicoccaceae bacterium
TCCTGATCGATCCCGGAGAGTTCGAGAGCGCCGCTGCCGTCAAACCGCCACTCGCCGACAGCAGGTCCTGTAAGCCGGATGATGAGATTGTCTTGAGGCAGGCAAGGCGGCGATGCCTTCCATGTCACAAGACCATCCTGCAACTGCACCAGATGGATGAGATCAGCAGGCCCGGTTACGATCGCCTCGGCCTTCTCGCCTTGCTGATAGAAGACTTTGGCAGGCAGCTCAATAACGACCTTCTGCGCGCCTTGCCAGGGCAGCGTGACGGATGCGTCTGACCCTGATCCATGATCGCGGCAGGCAGCTTCATCGATCCAAGCGGCCAGCAAAAGACAGGCGGCCGACAACGTCAACGAAATGGCCGCAATCCACACGAGTCGGCGGGTCATCGCTCGTTCTCCTTGAACGTAGCTGCCTTAGTCCCTGCCGACTCGCCTTGAATCGGCTGCAACAGGCGGTAGTGAAGTCGGACATAGCGTGCCATGGCATCCATGCCGCCATGCAAGCAGAGCAGGAGAAGCGCCCCGCCGCCGATGCTTGCGGCGACCAGGCCAGTGCCAGTCAGCAGAATAGGCAACACCATGTGTATCGGAGGAAACCCGCCGAATGTTAGGAGGCTGAGCAGCTTGCCGAAGCCAACGATACTGACAATCAAAAGGGTCAGGCAGACGACCAGCAGGACAAGCCCGATAACCAGAAGAAGTGGCAACAAGACCACAAAGTAGACGAGCGCAAGCCCGCCGAGCGCCAGGACAGCGACCACGAGGCTCTTGGTCGTACGGTCACGCTCCCAGCGGCGCAGGCCCATCTCGGCACGCAGCTCTCGGGCAAGCTGCTTGGGATCGCCGAGCGCCTGGGCGACGTCCTCCATCGGACGCCCATCCGTCTCAGCGTCCTCGAAATAGGCGCTGTAGTCGGCGAGAATCTCGTCGACCTCCGTTTGGGGCAGGTCAGCGAGCTCCTGACGCAGGCGATGCAAGAAGGTGTCTTTCGTCATGTTTCCTGTCCGAGCAATTTACCGACAGCGCCGACAAAGGCTTGCCAGTCCCGACAATGGCGTTTGAAAGCTTGCTGGCCGGCTTCGGTGAGCCGGTAATATTTGCGCGACGGACCGTTACTAGTCTCGACCAGGCGGGTCTTGACTAGCCCCTCCTTCTGCATCCGCCACATCAGCGGGTAGATCGTGCCCTCCCCCATGCCGACGGCTACCGAAAGGGTGCTCGCGATCTCATAGGCATAGCTTTCCTGGCGCGAAAGCAAGGCAAGCACACACAATTCGAGCGCCCCCTTGCGAAGTTGGATCTGAATCGATTCCGTCATGGGCACCAGCAGTGATGGTCTAAAATTGAGATAATGCATGGTATCTTGCATTACAAGGTATGAAATTCATTTCGCTAAGATGGAAGGCAGCTTTGTTGATCGGCAAGCGCCCGATGGCGCAGAGCGCGGCACCGGCCGCTCTGAGTCATTCGTGAATTAGCCCCGTTGCCTCAATCCGTGCTGAGATCGCAGCTTAGAGACACAGCAGAGGAGCTCTTTTTTTCCTTGCCCTTGTCAAAGCGCTGAGCGATCAATCAATGGATTGAGCCAAGCATTTTTTGGGAGCCTAGCTCTTGCCAGCGTAGTTGCCGGTCTCACCAGATCTCGCACGCACGCATGACAGCATCAGCGCTGTCGTGAGGTATAGATTTGTGTTCGTCGAGGTGGCGGTCTGAGGCCGGTATGGCAAGCCTGATTCGTCACCAAGCGTTTCGATCCTCGTCATTTGGATCCTTTCTTAAGCTTCCATTCCCACGCCGTGCCGACTGATCCAGTATTCAAACCGTCGTCTCGATGGACTTCCGTCAGGAAGAACGAGACGATATGTCTGGCTTATTACGTGTCCGATGGACAGTTATCCCGAAAGACGCCCCTCAACCACTGATCGCTTGTAACCGATGCGGCTGCTACAAGCCGTTTCAAAGCAGCGGCAAATTCAGACTGAACGCGCAGGGAAAGAAGCTCGATGCTTGGCTGATCTACAAGTGTACGTCCTGCCAAAACACATGGAACTGCCCAGTATTGGAGCGCCTGAACATCCGAGAAATCGGTCCAGCCTTGATGCAAGCTCTCCAGTCAAACGACCAGGCCCTAGCCAAGTCCCTAGCGTTCGACATCGAGCGACTTCGTCGACATGCTCAGCAAGTCAAAGAATGCGCCGACACGGACGTTCGGAAAGAACTCGTGTCGAAGCCCGCCAGCCCATGGTCTGCATTGGAAATCGTGATGGTGGTGCCATTCCGCATATCGTCGCGAACCGATCGACTCCTGACAAGTGAACTAGGCTTATCGCGAGCACACATCCGAAGCTTAGAAAGGAACGACTTTCTTCGCTTGACCCAGCCTGAAAGTTCTCCCATCCGACGGCCAGTGAAGGATCATATGCATGTCTACATCGATTTGCTCAGGATCATTGGAGGGCTTGATGTTGGAATGACAGCGGCTGGCTTTCCAGAGGACACTGCGTCTGACGCCTTTTGAGCAGCCAGATGCCGAGGTCTCGTCGTATCTACCGCGCCGAAGGTCGGCATCGGGTCTTGGCTGTTTCGAAACGTGTAATTTGAAAATCTGGTTAGAAAATCTTTCTATCGGCAGGAAAGCTGATGGCCGAAACACTCGAAGACAGAGCCAGTAAGCCTCTAAACTGCAGCATTTTTAACAGACTGAACGGGCTCGTTAGAATTTCATTCTAAATTTTTTCCCGCCGATTACGCTTTGTAACGGCCAGGGTCAGAAGTCCGCGTAACAGCATGCTTGTCGGTGCGTCTCCTTCTCTAGCCAGAAGTGGCCGCAAGAGCGCCTGACGCATGCCGGTTCACTTTCTTGACGCCTCCGACCTGGGCAGCGTGGGACGAGCTCGTGTCGGCTTTCGGATCCAAGACCGTGAACGCGGCGCCGGAGGCCGGGGAGGGGATTCAGTGCCACTTTTTGCCTTTAGCGAAGGCGGGCGATGAGGCAGAAATGAGGACAAAGTCGTTCGCCGCAGCGTCTCCGCGGCCTCGGATCAGATAGGCCCGCGAACCGCTCTTCTCACCCGCCAGCACGAGCAACCCTGATGGCAAGATTGGATCGGAAGTTCGCGTAACAGCATGCTT
>JBPCVQ010000412.1:0-17422 GCA_051010395.1 Geminicoccaceae bacterium
GAGAAGATGAAGGCGGATGGTGCGCCGATCGGCGGTGTCCTTTGGGTCAGTGGTGATCTCAGAGATGAGAACTCGCGCCTTCGCGGTGTCGGCCTGCAGGAAAGTGCAGCCGAACATGGCGCCGAGATCCTTCAGGATCTTCCGGGTAACTGGGATCCGCAGCAGGCGGCTGCGGCCCTCGCCCCCGCTCTAAAGGCTTATCCCGACGTCAACATGATCTCGATTGCTTCGGATGTGATGATGAGCGGCGTGCAACAGGTTCTGCAGGATGCTGGCAAGTGGCAGCCCCACGGCGATCCCAACCACATGTACCTCTCCAGCGTCGACGTGTTTCCGATCGGCCTTGAGCTCCTGCGCTCCGGCCATCTCGATGCCGACACCCTGTTCGACGTCAAGGGCATGTGCCAAAAGGCGGTCGAACTGATGCCCAAGCTCGCCGCCGGCGAAACCTTCGCCGAGGACATCCTGATCCAAGGCCCGGTCTACACGCCGGAAAATGTCGATGAGCCCGACCTGCAATCCCAACTCTGGGCCACCTAACCGGGCGCGGCCCGGCGCGTGGACTTGCTAGCGTCGGGCCGGGGCCTTCGCGGCTTTGGATGAGAGGGATGGAGCAGCGGTGTGCAGTCTGGTGGTGCGTCTGACTTAAACTCTTCGAGTGCTTGGCATTGGGGCTTATGGTTTGAGAGCCATGCGGTTTTGCTGCCTGCCGCTATCGCTATCCTCTCTGCGCTGATTTTCAGCCTGACCGTCCCGCATTTTGCCGATCTCAGGAATATCCTGAATATCTTCGAGCAGCTCGGTGTGCTCGGCTTCCTCGCCATCGGCATGACCTTCGTCATGGTGGCAGGCGGTATCGACCTTTCCTGCTACACCGTCGTCTCGGCCGCTGCCGTCGTCGGGGCGACGGCGATGGTCGACACTGACTCGGCGCTGCTCGGCTGTTCTTTAATGCTTATGGTTGGTCTCGGCTTCGGTGCGGTCAATGGTATCGCCATTGCTTATGGCCGCATGATTCCCTTCATCGTGACGCTCTCGACCATGGTCTTGGCCCAGGGCTTAGCGATTTGGTACACACAAGCGCAGAGCGTCTACGGTCTGCCGGATGATTATATCGACCTGATCTCCGGTCGCATCTTCGGCGTCATCCCGATGCCAGCGATGCTCATTCTTGTCATCGCTCTGATTACCGGCCTGATGCTGGCCAAAACGCAATGTGGACGCTGGATTTATCTGACCGGAGCGAATGAACAGACCGCCCGCGTCTCCGGCATCGATATCCGCCTCACCAAATTCAGTACCTATGTCCTGTCAGGCCTAATGGCCGGCGTTACGGCCATCGTGCTCACAGCGATCGTGGGGGCGTCCACGACCTCGATGGTGCGGGACGAGCGGCTGATGGACGTGATTGCCGCGACTGTTATCGGTGGCGCCAGTCTCAAAGGCGGATCGGGTAGCATACTCGGCACGATGTTTGGCCTCCTATTCATCACGATCCTCGGCAATGTTTTCAACCTGCTCGGCGTCTCTCCCTTCATCGCGATGGTAATTAAAGGCTCGGTGTTAGTAGCGGTGATCGGCCTCGACGTTCTGCGGTCGAGATAGAGCGATGGCGCAGCGCACAGAAAAACTTCGGATGTCTCGCGTCAGCAAATCGTTCCCCGGCGTCAAGGCGCTGGACGAGGTATCACTGATCGGACATGCGGGCGAGGTGATTGGCCTCGTCGGTGTGAACGGCGCCGGCAAGTCGACGCTCATGAACATCCTCGGCGGGATTTTTCCGCCCGATGAAGGTGAGATCGTGGTGGACGGCGAGATCGTCACGTTGCGGTCGCCAAAAGACGCTGATCGGCACGGTATCGCGTTCATTCACCAGGAGCTGTTGTTCTTCGCGTCCCAGAGCGTAGCCGAGAACATCTTCATCTCGAACCTTCCGGCCAGCAAGGCTCTGCCGATTTTTGTCGACAAGGCGGCTGCGGTCGAAAGGGCCGAGACCTATCTGGCGATGCTCGGCGTCGACATCAAAGGCACGACCAGGATGGAGGAGCTGTCGGTCGGCGAGAAACAGATCGTCGAGATCGCACGGGCACTGGCGACAGGATCCGAGATCGTCATCTTCGACGAGCCCACGTCATCGCTCAGCGTCAAGGAAAAACGCAGCCTCTTCGACATCATCCGAAGGCTGAAGTCGGAGGGCAACACTATCATCTACATCTCGCATTTCCTCGACGAGATCATCGAGCTTTGCGACAGCTTTTGCGTACTCAGAAATGGTAAGGTGGCAGGGCAGGGCAGGGTCGAGGGGACTTCCAGAAATGATATCATCCGTATGGTCGTCGGTCAGGACGTTGCGGCCTTGGAACCTCATGCGACATCGAGAGGGCAGAGCCCTATTCTGAAGGTGGAGCATCTCAAGAGTGGCCGCTTACTGAACGACATCAGCTTCCAGCTTTTTGAGGGTGAAGTTCTCGGAATCTGGGGACTGATGGGATCCGGCCGGACCGAACTGGTTCGCGCCATGCTCGGGCTCGACCGGCTCGATCGTGGTGAGATCTTGTTCCCGGAAGGAGGCGAGCTTCGGCCGATCGCGCCGACCCGACTGCTGAGACATTGCGGCTATGTCACCGAGAGCCGGCATGCTGATGGATTGTTCGATGCCGAGCCCGTCTGGAAGAACATCACGGCGACGAATCTCGGTGCCTATGCTTCAGGTCTTCTGCGACTGCTCGATACCAGGCGCGAGGCCGACGCGGCCCGCGGTTTTATCAGTTCGCTGAAAATCAAAGCACCGGATCACACGGCCATTGTGAGCAACCTCAGTGGCGGCAATCAGCAAAAGGTCATCTTTTCGAAATGGTTGAACAAGCGCCCGAAGATCCTCGTTCTCGATGAACCGACCCGAGGTGTGGATGTCGGCGCAAAGCGTGAGATCGGCAATTTGATCACCAGCCTCACGAGCGAAGGCACGGCCGCCTTGCTGATCACATCTGAGGTCGAAGAGATGGTTCAACTCTGTGATCGCGTTCTGGTGCTGCGCGATGGGGCCATCATTCACGATGTCGAATGTCGACAGATCGACGAGGCCACGCTGATGGCCATGACGCTCGGTGAGGAACGGATCGATGCCTGAAGCGGGGCCAGTTCTGGCACGTATTCGGGATTTCGCGTTTGCCTATGGCTTCTATCTGCTGTTGGCAAGCCTAGTGCTGCTGTTCACCATCATCTCGAATTCCTTTTTGACCCTTAGCAACTGGACCCAGATCAGCATCGCCGCCTGCTTTCTTCTGGCCGTCTCCTCAGGGCTTACGCTGGTGCTGATCACCGGCAATATAGACCTTTCCATCGGTTCGATCGCCTATCTCGCAGCGTCAGTCGTTTTCCTGACCGCAGACTATCCCCCGGTGGTCTCGATCATCGCAGCTCTGGCCGTCGGGACCTTCATCGGCCTGATCAATGGCCTTCTCGTTGCTTATCTCAAAATGAATGCGCTCCTGACCACGCTAGGCCTTCTGATCGCTTATCGCGGGATCAGCCTCGTCTTGACCGGGGGCACCGTGCAGAAGGTCAGCGACGGCATGGCTGCGCTCGGCAGATTAAAATTCTTCGAGTGGTTGCCGCTGATTTTCCTGATCAGTCTTGGCCTGATGATCATCCTTCAAATCGTCCTCAGCCGAACCCGCTTCGGTGCCTACTGCTACGCCATCGGCAATAGTGAAACAGCGGCGGAGAAACTCGGTATCCCAGTTCGGCAGGTCAAGGCCATGGCTTTCTGCCTCTCGGGAGCATCCGCAGCGGTGAGCGGTATTCTCTTGTCGATGTATCTCGGCGAGGTCACGACCTTCACCGGACGAGGCATGGAGTTCCAGGCGGTCGCCGCCGTCGTTATTGGGGGAACAAGCCTCTTCGGTGGCCGTGGCAACGTGCTTCCCGGGACCCTGGCCGGCGTTCTACTCCTGATCATCATCAACAACGGCCTGGGTACGCGCGGCGTCTCACCCTTCGTCTACCCCTTCGTTGCTGGCACGCTCATCTTCATTGCGATCTATCTGGATTCGCTGAAAAATCGCAAGACAGCTAGGAGCCGTGTCTAGCGATCGATGTGAATGAATGTCTCGACAACATGGCAAAGGCTTTGCTGTCCAATACGACCAATTTTGTCAACGGTAGCTTCCGCCGTTGACCCGGATGACAGCGGCAGGTCATTAAGCCCATGGTGAGCGACGGATGCGTTCTCCATCGTTTTGACGAAGCCTGTCAGTAAGGCAACTGTGGCGCAGGAGAAGCCAGAGCTTTGAGTGATTTTCGGATAGGTGGCCAAGAAAGAATCCTGCCTTTCAGGGATCGACGATATCCCATCCACGCCTCGACCTGTTCGCCGACAGTCTTCGCTTCAGTTTCACTTGCGGGCTCGAAGTGAACGGTGGGGTCACGTTTCACCAAAGCATAAAGGCTATTCCTGCGTCGCTGGGCGCACACGATCCTGCAACCTGCCGATGCGAAAAAGCGCTGAAATGAATGCGGCGAGAAGAGCTGCTTGTGGTAATTGTTGACCGGTTTCAGGCGGAAGTAACGTCCGCCCAAACGAAGCATTTCAGAGAAATCGATCTCATTATAAACGAATAGAGCACCTTTTTCGCCGAGCATTTCCAAATAGATTCCAAGATCACTATGCAAATCCAATGCGTGGGTGAACATGTGATTGATGACGATGATATCAAATTTTTCCTGGTGCAGCGGGGTTGCGCCGGCAGGGCTGAGATCACTGGCTTCGACATTGCCATTCTCATTTGCAAATCTGACATTCGATTCGAAATAGTCGAGCCCGACGACGACGGCGTTGGGAACATGGCTTCGAATAGCGGGGCCTAGACTTCCACAGTCGCAGCGAACATGAAGAATTCTTACATGATCTTTCAGGAGCTCTTCCTTCTCAAGCTCTCCAGCAATCCAGTTCGCGACCTTCGCCTTGTTGTCTCGGTAAGTTTGCGGCGGAGGATAGCTTGCGTAGTCGCGGTGCTCCAGGCTGGGAAAGAGATCGTAATAAGCGTCGGCAGCCTCCGGCACCTGCCTCCAGGAGGCAAAGATCAGTACACAATGACGACACAGGCGATAATCGCTCCGGCGAAGCGGGTCGGGCAGGGTATCATTGTCGGAAATGTCGTTATCGTCGAAGAGATCGCGCAAATCGTTGCTGCCGCAGGATGGGCAGGCTACGAGCTGCCGCATGCGGCTGGCTGCTTCCTTGGTATCGCTCGGCAACTGCATTTCGTTCATCATCAGTAAATTTTCTAAGTTGGGGCAGGGGGCGGATGGAACTCTGCTGGAGAAACTTCCGACGGTATCAAGGTCGATCAGGCCAATGCGCTGACGACGCCCACCCAGCAACCTTTGATCGTCCTATTGAATCGCAGCTTCGGCAGCCGCAAGCCGAGCCGTCGCTTCTCCCGCCATGCCATCGACACCAGTTTTCGGCCGCGATTGTAGTTCGTGAACTGACAGGCGAGCCCTTTGCCCGCCAGATGCTGGCTGAGGGCGTTGCGTGCGCTGGTGCGAGAACCTTCGACGAAGCAGACGACCCGATCATCGAGGAAGTGCAGCTTCTCAGGCGCGCCAAACTCGCCATCAAAAATGATCAGGTCGAAATTGCGATCGATCTCACCCAGTCTGTTCTCTTCCTTGATCAGCTCCAGGCGGTCTCTCTCTGAAGGCAGATTGGCTTCGAGCTGCTCCAGACAGAAGGGATGATCCTCGGTGCTGGTCACATGTTTGATCCCGCACGGATGCTCCAGGAGCATGGAGGTGATCGTTCCGATGCCGGCGCCAATTTCCAGGACGGACGCGGGCTTCTGCGTCCGGAGCAGGGCAGAAAGATAAGTTAGCGCGAATTCGGTCGCGATATGCTGTGCGCCAGGTCGGCCAGCAAACTGTTCGAACGTCGCCCTGGCAAGCGCTCGATCATCATCGTTGGGTGTCAACTGCATGATTTCACGTCTCTTTGAAGCTCGAATATCGACTGTATGATAACCGAAGCCGATCGCTAACGTCTAGAAACCGCATCGGTCATGCGGCCTTCATCTCGAAGATGTTCGATCCCAGGGCACGAACGGCGACCGGGCGAGTGATTGCTAGGTTCAGGCATGACGCCATGGCCGCGCAGCGCCGCTCGACATACGCGGCATTAGTGGTAGGGAAGACAGTGGGGTGATAGCGGTCATTCCGATGGTTCAATCTGAACGACTTTCGAGCGTGACGTATCATAACTGCGAGGCGTGCTTGCAGAGGAACCTTGACTTCCTCGATTCCATTGGTGTCGGCGATGGCATCGCAGAGATCGAGAATACGTTCCGACGCCAGAGGCCCATGACGGCTCGATACGTAATGATCCAGGAGCTGCTGCTGTTTTCCGTCGAGCGACAGCCCGTCGGCCATCTCGACCTCGACCAGTCCGATGAGGTCTTCGGTGGAGCCGGCAGAACGGCTTATGTCATTGGACAGGACGGCATCGAGTTCCGGGCGTACGACCGGGCAATAGGCGATCGGACATCGGTCCAGCAATGCGGTTTCCACGGCGGTCGTGCAGCCATTGTGGATGAGCGCCTTCGTCGCCAGGATCCAGGGCACGACCGCTCCCTCGCGAACGACCTCGACATTCGGCTGATGTGCGGCGATGTCCTGCCAGACGTCAGGATTCTCGGCGGGGTGAGGGCGGATGACGATCGTTTGTTTCGGAAAGCGTGCCGCCAGGCTCGGGATCATCTGCTGAAAGTGTTGAAAGAGTTCCCGGCGATATTCCCGAAACGCTTCGAAGCGCTCGACAAGGTCGGCGGACGATTTCGAGGATGAGGGCGCTGCAGGCATCATCCGCGCTTTCGCCTCCGGCGCGCAGTTCACATTTGAGAAGTTCGTATTGATGAGAATGAAGTCGCCGAAGCGTTTCCGGAGCTGATCGACATCCTCGGCATGGATGTCGCGCAACTGAGTGCGCAGCAGATCGAACCTCGGATTGCCCAACGAGTGAATGTCGATGCCAAGCGGGTCTGCCGCGACACTCAGGTCGGCCCGGCTCTGCTCCCCCCAGGCCACCACGGCTGACAGCTTCGACAATGTATCCGGTGCAACACGACGCATCAGGTAGATATCACGGGACTGATAGATCAACCCTTCCTCGCACCACCCGATACTGGACATGCCGAGGTTGCTGACAAGGTCGAGAATCGTAACGCGGCGCCCGGTCAATGTCTGACAGAGAAAGACGCCGCGCGGGAAACGCCAGATATGGCGACTAATCATCGCCTTGGATCCGAGCACCACCTGCCATCCCCGCTGAACCGCGAGAAATCCCTGGAGAATCCGGGCATCGAATTCCCGAGATCGGATCTCTGCCGGCAGGACGAGCTGTCGAGGCGACGACATTGTCAGCGGCTTCCAAATTTCGCTTTGCATAGGCGGAACGAATGTGTGAGTCGTGACCGAATCGCATCTCGCGTCATCATAGGGGCTCATCCTGTTTTGGAATTGGGAGCATTGCTCCTGACAGCATATCGCAGTGACTTAGCTTCTCGGAGGTACCACGGAAAATAACCAATGTAACAGCTAATGATTGTTTTTTTTCCCGAATAGCAATAATAATTTTCGTCAAAATTGTCGCAAGCAGATCTGACATTCAATGAGAGCAGAGCGCGTTAATGAGTTCCGAATCGACTTACACCCCCTCCCAAAAAATGCGCCTCGCGATCATTCCAGCGCGAGGTGGCAGCAAGGGCGTGCCTGGCAAGAATTTGCGTGTGGTGGAGGGACAGACCCTACTCGCGCGCGCCATCGCCGTAGCCCAAGAGGCCGACCTGTTCGATCGTGTCTATGTTTCGACCGATAGTGACGACTATATCGACGAAGCTGCGCGGGCGGGCGTCGATACGCCCTTCAAGCGTCCAACCGAGCTGGCAGCCGACGGAAGCCTGGTCGCCGACGCCATACGCCATACGCTCGACACGTTCGCAGCACAGGGTGAGCACTATGATACGCTAGCCCTTCTCGAGCCGACGTCACCCCTTCGGACCACCGGGATCATTCGCGAAACCGTTCTCGCGGCCGAGACCGAAGGCTGGGATGCGGCATTCACGGTCAGTCCGGTGGAGCGCAAATATCATCCACTCAAGCAATTGCGCCGATCGACGGACGGATTACTGAGCTTTTGCCTTCCGGATGCTCAGCCTAACATCAACCGGCAGCAACTCGATCGCACCTATGTCAGGAATGGCCTTTGCTATGCCATTCGTGTGCCGGCCTTTCTGGGAACGCACAGCCTGCATGGTACATGCGTGAAGGGCATTCTGTTCGAAGAGCAGGCAGTCAGCATCGATTCAATTCGAGACCTGGAAAAGGTGCGGAGCCTGTTTGCGGATAGAGCCTCGAAGAAAGGGTCAGCAGGATGACTACATGGCTACACCATCCTGAGCCCGCGGCAGCCTGCACGGTGATCGCTGAGATTGCTCAGGCTCATGATGGCAGCCTGGGGACGGCTCATGCCATGATCGATGCCGCTGCCGTCGCTGGTGCTGACGCGGTCAAGTTCCAGACCCATATTGCCACCGCCGAGAGTTCGCCCGACGAGCCCTGGCGCGTTCGTTTCAGTCCGCAGGATGAGACACGCTTCGACTACTGGCGGCGCATGGAGTTCAGCGAGGCCGAGTGGGCCGGTTTGAGGGATCACGCGCATGAGAAAGGGCTGCTCTTTTTGAGCTCGCCTTTCTCGATGGAGGCGTTCTATCTCCTGAAGCGGATCCAGGTTGCCGGCTGGAAGGTTGCCTCGGGAGAAATTACCAATGTCCAGATGCTGGACGCGATGTGCGCCACCGGCAAGCCGCTTCTGCTTTCGACCGGCATGAGTGCGCTTGAGGAGATCGACCGGGCGGTTGACCGGATCAAGGCCACCGGTGTCCCGTTCGCGGTCCTACAGTGTTCTTCCACATACCCTACGGCGGCCGCGGATGTCGGCCTAAATGTGCTGGGCGATTTCAAAAGGCGCTACGCGACGGCGGTGGGACTTTCGGACCATACGGCGACAGTCTATCCCGGCATCTGCGCTGCCTATCTCGGTGCGCAGGTGATCGAGGTCCATCTCACCTTGTCCAAGCATGCCTTTGGCCCCGATGTTGCGGCTTCGTTGACGGTCGAGGAGTTGACCAGGCTGGTCGAAGGGGTCCGATTCGCCGAAGACATGCGTCGCGACGGCGTCGACAAGACGGCGGTTTTGGATGAGGCAGGCGAGCTCAGGCCCATCTTCATGAAGAGCCTGGTCGCAGCTCGGGACCTGGCGGCCGGGGAGACACTCTCACCGACGACGCTCGCTTGCCGTAAGCCGGGAACCGGCATCGCCGCTACCCGTTTCGACGAGTTCGTCGGACGGCGTCTTGCACGACCGTTGAAGAAACATGCTCCGCTCGCTCCCGAGGATGTCGAGCAGGAAAGTTGATGTCGTCAGTTCGGCGACAGTTTCTGATCAATGATGTCAGGGATGTCCATGGCTAGAAAAGTCTGCGTCGTCATCACCGCCCGGCCAAGCTATGCACGGATAAAATCCGCACTTCATGCGATCCGCGAGCATCCGGATCTGGAATTGCAGATAGTGGTCGCAGCTTCGGCTCTGCTGGATCGCTTCGGCAATGCCGCCCGGGTGATCGAGGAAGAAGGCTTCGATGTTGATCGTCGGGTCTTTATGGTCGTCGACGGCGAGAATCTGATCACCACCGCTAAGTCGACGGGGCTTGGCCTCGTGGAACTTTCGACGGCGTTCGATGATCTCAAGCCCGATGTGGTGGTCACGATTGCGGATCGGTACGAAACCATCGCGACGGCCATTGCGGCTTGCTACATGAATATCCCCCTTGCCCATGTGCAGGGGGGCGAGGTCACCGGATCGATCGATGAAAAGGTGCGTCATGCCATCACCAAGCTCGCAGACGTGCACCTGGTCGCGTCCGAGAAGGCGGCTACGCGGGTCATCGGGATGGGAGAGCGGCCGGAGACCGTGTTCGTCACCGGTTGTCCGTCGATCGACCTCGCCCGCGAGGCATTGACGTGCGAGCCAAGACCCGTGGCGGAGACGCTCTCGCACTACGGCGGTGTGGGACCGGACATCGATACGTCAAAGGGCTATATCGTGGTCATGCAGCATCCGGTCACCTCGGAGTATGAACTGGCCGCCCAACAGGCTCAGGTCATGCTGCAGGCTGTGGATGAGATCGGCTGTCCGACCCTTTGGTTCTGGCCGAATGTCGATGCCGGCTCGGACGGCATGTCCAAGGCCATCCGTACCTATCGCGAGAAAAACAGCCTTGAACACGTGCATTTCTACAAAAACTTGAAACCTCTCGATTTCCTCTCGATCCTCATCAACAGCAGGGGCATTGCCGGCAATTCGAGCGCGGCTATCCGGGAATCTGCCTATCTCGGTGTACCAGCCGTCAATGTCGGCAGTCGGCAGGTCGGCAGGGATCGGGGGATCAACGTGATCGACATCCCCTATGATCACACCGCGATCGTCACAGCGATTCGAGAGATGTGGAATGGCAGCAGGTCGCCCAAAGACATGATCTACGGCGACGGCACCGCCGGTGAGAAGATCGCCGATGCCCTGGCGATGACGAACTTTTCGATCGAGAAGCGCCTCGTTGAGCTAGAAGTTGCTGCTTGATAAGTATCCGACACTTTCTCCCCAAGCCGGTCATTCTCTTCTTAGAATCGCTTCGGCTAGCTTGGCTTCCTCAGTTAGCCGGTTTCCATCCCACCGTATATCTTCTGCCATCCATTGATGGACGGCTCCCCCCCCTGGGATCGTCGAGTTGCAGAAGTAAGCTCGAAAACGGTTCCTGAGGCTGTCCAGATTTATGCCGCGGATCGGTTCGGCAAAGAGAGGAGCAAATGCTCCTTTCCAATTTAGCATCGTCTCGTGGCTGGCTTCAAACCCCGATAGGCCACCAATTCCTCGACATCGCGAAGCCCAGGCTAAAGTGATAATAAACCGAACCGGTTAGCTGCTGATCGCTCGTAGAAAATGGTGACCATTGAACGGATCAGAGTAAGGGTTTGGCATGCTGTCAACCACTGGATTCCCCCAATCTATGCCAAGCAACTCGTTAACTTGATGATGCTTCGTCGATTGGACTTTGAAATCGTAAGGTGAAGGCTGTGCCGACGCCTTCGGTGCTTTCAACGCCAATCGAGCCGCCGTGCAATTCGACGAAATGCTGAACCAGATGCAGACCGATGCCGCTCCCAGCAATACCTGTCGAGGTGCTGGCTCTGAAGAATCGCTCGAACAGCTGATCAAGCTCGTGTTTCGGTATACCTACGCCTTCATCCCGGACTGTAAGGCAGACCTGACCGGTCTCGTCTTGCCATCCTGAAATCTGGACTTTTGAGCCCTTGAGCGAATACTTTACTGCATTCGATACCAGGTTCGAAATGATCTGCCGCATAAGCCGCTCATCTAGCGACAAGGCCGGCGGCAAATTGTCGAGATGCATGATGATTTCGTGATCTGGATAGACTTCGCCGTAGCTCTCGACAACCTCATGCAAAAGTTCGGCAAGGTTAACAGAGCTCGGTTGAAATTTGACCTTGCCTTCCTCGAGTTGCGCGGCATCCAGAACGCTCTCCATCAAGCCGGTCAGCCGACCGACGGCACTCCTGACCTTTTTTAGCGCCTCGGCAACGCGATCGCGCGGCATGTCGGTAAAGCGCCGGGAAAGACGTTGAGCATTGCCATCGATGATGGCCAATGGTGTGCGGAACTCGTGGGAGACCATCGAGACGAACTGACGTTGCAGCCCATTGAGCTCCCGTTCCTTATTGAGCGCACATTGGATCTGCTCTGCATTGGCCTTGAACACCTCAAGAGCCCTCGCCATTTCACCTATTTCGTCACGACGTTTTACCCCCGGAATGGGAACGCTGAGATCGCCTTTTGCGAGCTTCGTCATTGTTTCGGTGATGAAAGCGATGGGGCGGATCAGGCTGGTGACGGTCGATGTAACCACGAGAATGACCACCAGGACTACGATCAAGAATTCCTGGATCTGAGCCTGAAGAAGGTAAGCATTCTCTGCCTGAACGCGATCTCGGCTGACAATCAGCGTAATTTCACCGATGACTTCGCCATCGCTATGCTGGATGGGTTGCATTATGACGAATTTATCGTCCGTTACATCCACGCCTCCGCGGCTGGAGACCACTGTCAATAAATTTTTCAGTTCTCGAACTTCGGCCGAGACGATGTCCTGATACGAGACGAGTGTATTGAGCTGCCTGGAAATAACGGGTTCGTTGAGGTTCCAAAGGTCGTCGGCAAGCGCCGCAGCATGTGCCACCGCCAGCAGCGAGCTTTGTTGTTCAAGTTGCTCATTCAGTCTCGACGACGTTTCCTGGAACTGATTGTAGACGATAGCGCCATAGGCCAGTGTCATAGCTGTCGCAATCAAGGCGACAAAGCGCACTCTGATTGTGTGTAAGTGGTTCAGTATCACGCCGGAACCGACCCAGCCGTGAATGGCAGCCTTGAGGCTTCTGTTTCCAGTCCATCTCGATCAACCTTGGAGAGGGAGCTTGGCCATGCTTGATAGCAAGTTGCGACCATTTGTTAGTGATCGCCTGGCATTAAATCTCGCACGAACTGATCGATCAATCCTTGGTCCCGGATGGAATCGATCCCTCTTTGCAAGGACGCGGCAACGGCTTCTGCATCGAGGGCCTTCCGTGAAACCAGAAGATAGCCGGATGTAATCCGAAGTGGCCGATTTAATGTCGCCAATTGTGCTTGTTCCGACTTGGTAAAATTTTCGTTGATCAGGTACCAGCCCAATGAGCTTTCGGCAGCAAAAAGATCAATCCGACCAGCCAACAGTTTTCTTAGGTTGGTGACATCGTCAGCGGCGACTTCGACGGTGAGCTTGCCGCCTTCCGCCGCGTCCCAAAACGCCTTCGAATAGGTATAGCCGTTGGTGGCGCCGATCTTAAAACCGCTGAGATCATCAAGCGATGACCAGGAAGGCACATCATGGTCGCGACGATGAAAGAAAACGATACGCTCTTCGGATATTGGCCCCACGTGAATGAAATCCTGCTCACGATCTTCGCTATGGTACCAATACGAACTTGCTGCATAGTGTCCGCGTCGTGCCTCCTCCAAGGCCCGTTTCCAGGGAAGAAATTGAAACTCGACATCGATACCCACCTCTTGTGAGGCACGTGCGACGATGCGATTGACATGCCCGTAGTCATCCATGGTTTCGGAGGCAAATGGCGGATACTCGCCCGTCGCGATGCGAAGCGGTGACGCCTCAGCGATCGTACCGGCCATGAATAAGAAAGTGAGTGCAAGAAGCGCAGGTTTGTGCATGTGCCCATTCCATCCTGAAGCGATGCTCCTAGCGACCCAATCGATAAGCGGACCATTCTACAGAAGGCGCACGATCAGGGCACATGGCCTCAATCCTTTCATAAGATTCTTCAAAAAGGGTTAATGGCACGGCCTTGCAGAAGCATCGTCAAGTTAACGGATTGTTGGGACGGCTTGGGGATTTCGGTAGAATGACGGCATGCCGGAACCTTGCTCTGATCCGTTCAGAGGTCACCGTTTTGCGCGAAGGATCATCAGCTAAGTGGCGACGCTGAATTGGGAAGGAGAGATCAGTCCACTCTTTGCGACACGATTCGCCACAATAGGTTAAAGGCGGGTGACAAGTAGCGCCTTGATAAGGTTGTGATCAAGATCAACGGTGAGATTTTTCTATCTCTGTCGGGTGGTCGACCCGTATGGCGGCGTGCTCGATAGCATGGTTCAGAAACGGCGGAACAAGAGGATGGCCAAGCGTGTTCTTGCCAAGCTGGCCAAGCAAGGCGGCCAGCCTCGGGTGCCTTTTCGGGCTTGCCTCTGCGACTTGACGATCTCAGGGAGAGTTATCCACTAGGAACCCGCCTCGTCAGGATGAGGTTGATCGTGCGTCTGTTGATTGGCGTTCGGTCAGGTCGATGCCAAGGTCAATGATTTGGTGTTCTTCAGCTGCCTTCCCATGCGGTTGGGAAAGCAGATCGAGGAATAGTTGCTCCGTACGTTCGCCGATGCCGACGCAATCGATGTGCACCGTCGTCAGTGAAAGGGCGATTTGCGATGTGGAGCAGCGAAGCATAACCGGACCAGTCTTCGCCGGCGAAGGTGCGGTTCAGCTCGTCGACCAGCTGCCAGCCCTGGAGGTTCAAAAGTTCGGCGACGGTGACGGCCTGATACTGAGCGCTTCGGATTCGTTGATAAGCGCTATCCGAACCATCACCAGCGGCCACCGCCTCGGAGCGAGGAGCCCATAAAATCGAAGTAAAGATCATTGATGGCGAGCGAATGAGTCCAGGCATCGCTATGCCGCTTCAGAAGTGTCGTAGTGAGCTGCGGCATGCGGGTCGAGGTGTCGGCGATGGGCGTGTCTACATATTCCAGGAACTCGCCGCCGAGCTTCTCGGTCTCTTTCTTCATGCGATCGGTCTTGGCGATGGTGCTCTGATAGGTGCTGTCGATGAAGATGACGGCCTTAGGGGCGCCGCCTGCCTCAACATAAGCCCAGCTTGCCGCGGCCGCCGAAACCTCCATGGGATCGGTGCTGACATTGGCGACGACCGGAGTACCTTCGACAGGGCCAATAACCGGTGCTGCATGCCAGGCGACCAACGGAACCTTCGCTTCGGCGGTTGCGTCCCAGCCGACCTTCTGCTCGACTGCATCGAAACCTTTGATAGCGATACCATCAGGGCTCAAAGCCATGGCTTGGTTGAAGGCTGCCGTCCGGCCCGAGATGGAACCGGCACCGTCCAGAACGCGAACTTCCCAGCCGATCACCTTGGCCGCTTCTTCGATGCCGTTGGCAACATTGAGGATACCGCCATTTTTCATGTCGGTGGCGAGCACTACGATGGTCTTGTCTTGACCGGCGGCAGGGCTCGCGGTCGGGTCGTCCCAGGTGGTTTTGCGGCCAGCGAGATTGTCGACGACGGCTTGGGTCTCGGCGAGGCCGTCGGCGAAGGTGACGGAGGCCGGAAGCAGAGCGGCGAACGCCAGTGCTGCGGCCGATGTCATGAGGATGCGTCATGTGATCATCGAAAGTCTCCCTAACATTTGCGGTCCAGCTCATGTCGAGCCGGTTGGATCGGGGCGTGGTGCCGGCCTGGCAGCCGCGCGCTTGCGTTGGGCGCAGCCGGCGATGGCCGATGGCAACGAGCAGGATTACGCCGTTGAACAGGGGCTCGACGAAGAACGAGCCCCCGAATTGCTGGATCCCGGCGATGCCGACGGCGAGGATTGCGACACCGATCATCGTACCCTAAACATCGACCCGCCCAGGCTTGATGGTGGTGGAGCCCAGAAAGGCGCCCACCAGGGCTGGCAGAAGATATTCGAGCCCGACGCTTGCCTAGCCGATCCGGAGTTTGGAGGCCAGCAGTACGCCGGCTAGGGTGGCGAGCGTACCTGAGGCGATGAAGGCGGACATCACGAATTTCTGCACGGGAATTCCGTTCAGCGCCGCCGCCTTGAGATTAGCACGCGATGGCGTACAGGTAACGGCCGATCGGTGAATACAGGACCCATTCATTCCTTTCCGCAATCTACGCCACAAAAGTTGGCAATGTGAAAAGGGTTTATGGAAAGCAGTATCCTAAGAAACTCGATCGGTAATCGGTGCCAAAAGGATGGCAGCGTTCAGGCTTTGGCGTCGATCATCAAATCTGACAGCGGTGGGACGATGGGAGCGCCTTTGACGTCGAGGCGATGGCCGAGATAGTCGAAGAAGGAGACGCCAAGTTTCTGGCATGTCTTAAGCATGCCGAGGAAGGCGTCACGGGCGTCACGCCCTGCTTCGGACCGGGTTCCGCCTGAAATTTTTCGCTTGGTGACGTGACAGCGGATGTCGTTTTCGGAGCCGTTTGTGTGGAGCGGAATTTCGGGTCGGTCGAGCACGCGCAGAAGATCATCCTTGCGACCGAGGAGCCGGACGAGCAGGCGATCGAGCGAAGCGAAGCCGGTTTTTCTTGAGAAGATCCGTTTGAACCTGGCTTTGAGCTGGGCGGCCCGTTGTCGAGAGGGCTCCTCTTTGTAGAGTTTGAGATCCCGATAGAGCCACCAGATCAGCTCCCTTTCGATCTCGATCGCCCGTCGCTGGTCATCGTTGAAGCTGTCGAGCTTGTGCACCAGCCTTTCCGCGTGGATCCAGCAATCCGCGTGGTCATCGAGGCGGAACTGGCCGGCGCCGTCGGAGACGATCACCGTGTTCTGCAGGAGGCCGTGAGCCTGGATGCTGCCCCAAAGAGCGCCTTCTGTCGCGATCTTAACAGGATCGGGATGAACGCCGGACCCTGCATGGGGAAGCTGGCTGATGCCGAGTTGGTCGAGATGATCTGACCAGGCGGCCTCACCGGTGAAGATCTTTTGGGTGTGCCCGTCGAGTTGCTCGATCACGGCGCCGGTGAGATAACGCTCGCGCATGTAGGCCAGAGCCTCGGCGTTGATGACGTAATCCTGGTAGCCGGCCCGCAGCAGCTCGAGGAAATTCTTTCGGCTCTTCGAGAAGGTGGTCTTGAAAAAGGTAAAGTGATCATCGCCAATCTGGGTGGTGACGCCGTTGCGATTGCGATGCCGTGCGCCTGTATCATCGACCGTGATCCAAGGTGCCGTCTTCAAACCGGCGCGCAGTACGGCATAAGCTTCGTCGCAAAAGACGCCGACATCATCACTCAGAAGGCGCAGCACCTGGCGTTTCGAGATCGAAAGCCCAAGGGCGTTCAAAAACAGCACGATCCGGTCGGTCGTTACCTGACCTTGATGATGCTGCAGCAGAATGAAACGGACCAACTCGGGACCGAAGTGGCCGCGTAAGCCCGTCGGCAACGGCGCCACAAGAAGCTTGCCCTCCGGCGTCAGCCACCGTTCCCGCCGATAGCGGATCACTCGCCCTTCGAGCCGAAGGTCCTGGACCACGAAATCGTCGTAGCCTTTGAACCGGGAGCCCGCCGGCGCATCCAGCGAAAGCTTCGTCTCTTCGTTGACCACCGGTGAGCGGCGAGCGGCGCGTTTCTGCCGCTTGCCTCTTCCCTTGGAACGGTTCGTCGCTTCGTCCATTCCTGACGGCTTCAGCTTCGGACGACCCTTCAGACCCTTGAGACGCACATTCTCTTCTCGAAGACCGGCGTTCACTGCCTCAAGAGCACTCACCCGCTCGCGAAGCGCAGAAACCTCGGCAAGCAGCTGCTCGACAAGGCCAACAAGCTCGTCTTTCGAGAGATCTTTGACACTGGATGACAACATAAAAAGTATGAATCACATCCTGCTCCAGATGTGAATCGAGAAAAAATTCTTATCCGCCACCCCTTTGGCACCGATTAC
>JBPCVQ010000413.1:0-3363 GCA_051010395.1 Geminicoccaceae bacterium
CTGTTCCTGCATGGTCTGCTGCAGGAGACCGAGGCCGATCGCCTGCTCACGGGTCAGCTGACCGCCGAACTGGCGCTGCAGGTTGGCGAGACCGCGGTTGAAGCTGTCATTCAGCTCGCCTGCGGTGATCTCGGACGAGCCGACGCTGGCGACCGTCTCTTCTGCAGGGTTGCCATAGAAGATATCGCCGATACCCCAGATGGCGAAACTCATCACCAGGAGGATAAGGAGGGCTTTGACGACCCAGGATTTGGCTTGTTTGCGCAGAGCGGTGAGCATGGCGGTTCAAGGCTTGTCTGTTAGGCCAAAAGGCGACTGGCCAGTTGCGGGAACGGCACACTCTAGGCAGAGCACCGCCGATCGGCAACCGCCAAGTTTTCCGGGCGTTTCAACAGTGTCCAGGCAATGCTGGCAAGCTTCAGGACGCTATGCTAGAGAGACGCCGCTACACGCATTCTTTAAATGTCGACGTCAACCAGGTGCCAGCGATGCCCTATGTTTCGCCGATCGTCCTCGGCAATTGGAAAATGAATGGACTACGCGCCGAGGGTGATGCCTTGGTGCGCGATCTCTTGAGCGGTTTTAGCGATCAAGCCGGGCCTGGTACGCTGGGTGTCTGTCCTCCGGCGACGCTCCTCGTCCTGGTGAGCGACCTCCTGGCCAAGAGTGGCATCAGGCTTGGCGGGCAGGACTGTGCCGTCGAACCGGCGGGAGCCTTTACCGGTGATGTCAGTGCGCCGATGCTGCGCGATGCCGGATGCGGTTTCATGCTGGTCGGTCATTCCGAGCGGCGTCACGGTCATGGGGAGAGCGATGCGCTCATCAAAACCAAGGCCGAATCCGCCTTCAGGGCCGGGCTGGACGTGGTGCTCTGCATCGGTGAGACCGAAGCGGATTGGGATGCTGGAGAGACCATCGCCGTGCTCGATCGGCAGCTTGAAGGCAGCCTGCCGGAAGACGCGAATGCCGACAATCTGATTGTTGCCTATGAGCCGGTCTGGGCGATAGGCACCGGTAAAACACCGACCATGGATGACATCGCCCGCACCCATGCCCATCTAAGAAGCAGGCTGAAGAGCCTGGTTTCGACTGGCGCTGATCTGCCGATCCTCTATGGTGGCTCGGTCAAGGCGGCGAATGCTGGCGAAATCCTGGCGATAGACGATGTCGATGGTGCCCTGGTCGGCGGAGCCAGCCTTAAGGCAGACGAGTTTTTGGCGATCCTTGCAGCCGGGCAGTTGGCCAGGGCTGCATGACGCTTTGACAGCAAACGTTGACATCGGGACGCGGTCTGAGTTGATGGCCCTGCTCGAACCTGTCGACAGAAAACGAACGTTTTCCCATTTGGGATGGTAGAGATGACGACGATCCTTTTGATCATTCACCTTCTTATCGCACTCGCCCTGGTCGGCGTGATCCTGCTGCAGCGAAGCGAGGGCGGTGCCCTCGGCATCGGTGGCGGCGGTGGTGGCGGAGCAGGCGGTGGCTTCGGTGGACTGATGTCCGGCAGGGCATCCGCCAATCTTCTGACCCGGACCACAGCGTTCCTGGCGGTTGGCTTCATTGCAACCAGCCTGACGCTCGCGATCCTGGCAAGCAATCGCACGGCGCCGACTTCGATCCTCGATCAGCCCGCAGGCGATGCACCGGCTGCAAGCGAAACGCCGGCCGAGCCGGAAGTGCCGGCCGAACCCAGCGCCCCCACCGGGAATTGATGAGAGCGGATGGTCGTTTCGCAAAACACGACATGCCTTCCAATATCGGAATTACCGCCTTCAATCTCTGATCGAACGGATCCGTCATTGCCAAAACCAGGCCTCTGGCAGATACTCTCGCACCCATGACACGATTCGTTTTCATCACCGGCGGCGTGGTGTCGTCGTTGGGCAAAGGTCTGGCGTCGGCGGCCATGGGCGCGCTGCTGCAGGCGAGGGGCTATTCGGTCCGCTTGCGCAAGCTCGATCCCTATCTCAATGTCGATCCAGGGACAATGAGCCCCTATCAGCATGGCGAAGTCTACGTCACCGATGATGGTGCCGAGACCGACCTCGATCTCGGCCATTACGAACGCTTCACCGGCGTGCCGGCCCGCGGTTCCGACAGCGTTACCGCTGGCAAGATCTACTCGTGGGTGTTGGCGAAAGAGCGCCACGGCGACTATCTCGGCGGCACGGTGCAGGTGGTGCCTCATGTCACCGACATGATCAAATCCTGCATCCTGAAGGAGGTCGAGGATGTCGACTTCGTTCTCTGCGAGATCGGCGGCACGGTCGGCGACATTGAGGGGCTTCCGTTTCTTGAGGCGATCAGGCAGCTGCGCTTCGAGCTTGGCCGCGATCGGGTCGCTTATCTACATCTGACGCTGGTGCCGTTCATCGCCTCTGCCGGTGAGCTCAAGACCAAACCTACCCAGCATTCCGTGCGCGAGCTTCGAGGTATTGGCATCCAGCCGGACATTCTTCTTTGCAGGACCGAACAGCCGATTCCTGAGGACGCCAAGCGCAAGATTGCGTTGCAGTGCAATGTCGAACTCGGTGGCGTCATTCCGGCGGAAGATGTCAGCAGCATCTACGAAGTGCCGATCAAATATCATGCAGAAGGTCTGGACACCCAGCTCCTTCGCCATTTCAATCTTCCGGATGAGGAGGAGCCGGATCTTGCCCGCTGGCAGGGGATCGCAGAGCGGATAAAAAAGCCTGAGGGTGAGATCACCATCGCCGTGGTCGGCAAATATATGGGGTTGCAGGACGCCTATAAGTCGCTGGACGAAGCGCTGACCCACGGCGGTATCGCCAACAACATCAAGGTCAAAACCATCTGGCTCGATGCCGAAATCTTCGAGACCGACGATGCCGCCATGTATCTTCAGGACGTGCACGGCATTCTGGTCCCCGGCGGCTTTGGCGAGCGTGGTGTCGAGGGCAAGGTGAAGGCCGTAACCTTCGCCCGGACGCGGCGCGTCCCTTATTTCGGAATCTGCCTGGGCCTGCAGATGGCGGTGGTCGAAGCCGCGAGAAAACTTGCCGACATCGAGGATGCGGGCTCGACCGAATTCGGCCCTTCGGAGGAGCCTGTGGTCGGTCTGTTGACCGAGTGGGAGCGGGACGGCAACGTCGAGACCCGAAGTGCTGACGATGACCTCGGTGGCACCATGCGGCTTGGCGCCTATCCTTGCGTACTTGCCGAAGGTTCCTTGGCGCGGGACATCTATGGCGACGGCGAAATCAGCGAGCGCCATCGGCATCGTTACGAGGTCAATGTCAATTACATGAACCGACTGTCTGCCGCCGGCCTTTCCTTCTCCGGCATGTCGCCTGACGGCCGCCTGCCTGAGGTGATCGAGCTTCCCGACCACCCCTGGTT
>JBPCVQ010000414.1:0-17563 GCA_051010395.1 Geminicoccaceae bacterium
ATCAGCCAGATGGGCGGCGGCGAGGACGCCTGCCCTTTGAGGGTCTGCAAAAAGAGAGATGCCAAGGGATTCTCCTGTCTTCGGCGGAGAGAGTTGGCAGCGAACCCTTCTGCCGTCAATACCTATCTATTTAAGATTAAATATGGGTTGTAGTTGGTAGAAAGGTGGAGAAATGGGGATTAAAAATTGTCCTGAATTTAACCACAGCTTGATGTTGATTCGATAGGTTTTTTCCGAGTTTGTGGATTAATCTGGGGATGACGGGGAAAAGTGCCCGCCTTCTCAAGGATTTTCTGATGGTGATGATCGGGGAATTTGTCATGTCGCCGTCATATCATTAAGAGATTGATGACACCGTCCCCAGCATTTCTGATAGGTCTTGGCCCGGGGTTAAATGGGGAAGGGTTGCGGCGATTTTTAAACCAGTGCGGAAATCCACGATTCGTGCCCAACTTGTTCACAGCCCAACCTGGATAGGAATGCGATGCGCCTGCACATGCATCTGGTGTCCGATAGCACCGGCGATACGGTGACCGCAGTCGCGCGGGCGGGGATTTCGCAGTTCGACGGCGTGGTGCCTGTGGAGCATGTCTGGTCCTTCGTGCGATCCAAGGCCCAGGTGGAACAGGTACTATCCATGGTGAAGGCGTTGCCGGGCGTGGTGATCTACACCATGGTGTCGCCGGATCTCCGAGCGGCGTTGGAAGAGGGTTGTCGCGAGTTGAAGATCCCGAGCGTGCCTATTCTGGATGGCGTGTTTAAGGCTCTCTCCGGAATTCTCGGCGCCGAGACGCGTCAGCAGATCGGTCGGCAGCACGCCATGGACGACGGCTATTTCTCGCGCATCGAGGCCATGGATTTCATGCTGCAGCATGATGATGGCCAGAGTCCCTGGGATCTGGACGAGGCCGATATCGTGTTGGTGGGTGTTTCCCGCGCGTCGAAAACGCCGACCTGCATCTATCTTGCCAACCGCGGGCTCAAGACCGCTAATGTTCCTGTCGTGATGGACTGTCCCTTGCCGAAGGAGCTGGATAGTCTGAAAAAGCCGCTGGTGGTCGGGCTCACCATCAATCCCGAGCCGTTAGTGCAGATTCGGAGCAATCGGCTCAAGCAGATGGAACGCGGTGGTTCTACACCGCTGCGGCTGACCGACGATTACACCGAGCTCGATCGGGTGCGCGGTGAATTGGTCTATGCGCGCCGCCTCTTTGCCCGCTATGACTGGCCGGTGATCGACGTCACTCGTCGATCGGTCGAAGAGACGGCAGCCGCGGTGTTTCAGTTGTTTCAGGGCCGGGCAAGCCGACCTTCGACGAAACCAGGCATCGATCCACCCCCCGCCTAGGCAGGGAGGACCCTGCACCCTTCACTTGGTCCGATGCGGATAGGGAATTCGGTTTTCTTTTGGCATTAGAATTAAACTGGGGATCGCGCGATGACGAAACCTGTTGGGGAATGCCCGGTCGATCATGCAGCCATGGCGGCGGCACGAGAGGTCGGGGATAAGAAAGTCGTCGCGGTCACCGGCGCCTCGCGCGGCATCGGCCATGCGATCGTCAAAACCTTCCATGAGAATGGCTGGGAGGTGCTGACCCTCGCGCGGACGCCGTTTTCCACGGTCTGTCCCTGGGCGGAGGGAATCGTGAAGCATATCGAGGCCGATCTTTCGGATGAGGTTGCGGTTACCGACAGCATTCTGAGATTGAAGGAGCGCCTTGGCGATCGCGGGCTGAACGCGCTGGTCAACAATGCGGGAATTTCGCCCAAGGGCCCGGAAGGCTCGAGGCTCGGGGCGACCCAGACCTCGGCAGAGGTCCTCAATCAGGTAATGATGGTCAACCTGATAGCGCCTATGCTGCTGACCAATGGGCTCCTGGACCGGATCAAGGCGGTGAAAGGTGCGGTGGTAAACGTCTCCTCGATCGCTGGATTTCGTATTCACCCCTTTGCGGGTGCGGCCTATGCGACATCGAAGGCGGCATTGTCGGCGCTTACCCGCGAACTCGCTTATGATCTCGGCGCCAGCGGTGTGCGCGTGAATTCGGTGGCACCTGGCGAAATCGAAACCTCGATCCTCTCGCCCGGCACCGAGGAGATCGTCGAACGCCAGGTGCCTATGAAACGGCTCGGCAGTCCGGAAGAGGTCGCTGAGGTCGTTCACTTCCTTTGCAGTGACCACTCGAGCTATGTGAACGGTACCGAAATTCACATCAATGGCGGTCAGCACATCTAGTGGCGTGGTCACCTCATGGATCGCGTCCTGGTTTGATGGACAGATGCTTGTGATCTGACGTGATGCGCGTCCCGATCCTCGGACGTGTTGCATTCCAGGCTCGTCGCCTTACATGCAGATTTCCTGCCGGCCCCATCCTTCGATTTGGGGAAACCACTCCTCAAGACAAAATGATCGGGTGATCCACATGAGCGACGAACAAGCCTACACGCCGCCAGATGTTTGGACATGGGAGAAGGAAAGCGGCGGCACATTCGCCAGCACCAATCGCCCGATTGCGGGACCGACCCATGAGAAGGCACTGCCAGTGGGCAAGCATCCGCTGCAGCTCTACTCGCTGGCCACGCCCAACGGCGTGAAGGTTACGGTCATGCTCGAGGAGCTTCTGGCTCTAGGTCGTGAAGGGGCCGAATATGATGCATGGCTGATCAGGATCGGTGATGGTGATCAGTTCGGGAGCGGATTCGTAGAGGCCAATCCGAATTCCAAGATCCCGGCGATGGTGGATCGGAGTGGTGACGAGCCGATGCGTATCTTCGAATCGGGCGCGATCCTTCTCCATCTTGCCGAGAAATTCGACGCGTTTCTGCCGAGCGATCCGGCGGTTCGCACCGAGTGCTTGTCCTGGCTATTCTGGCAGATGGGCAGTGCACCCTATCTCGGCGGCGGCTTTGGTCATTTTTATGCCTATGCGCCGGAGAAATACGAATATCCGATCAACCGTTTCACGATGGAGGCAAAACGCCAGTTGGATGTGCTCGATCGCCGCCTTGCCGATCACGCCTTCATCTCCGACGACGAATACACGATCGCGGACATGGCGATCTGGGCTTGGTACGGACAACTCGTTCTCGGGCGCCTCTACAGCGCGGCGGAATTCCTGGATGTCGCATCATACAAGAATGTCGTTCGATGGGCGGAAGAGATCGACGCGAGACCTGCCGTTCGGCGTGGTCGCATGGTCAATCGGACTTTCGGAGATCTGGAGTTGCAGCTCCACGAACGGCACGATGCCGGCGATTTCGAGACGAAGACTCAAGATAAGCTGGAAGCTGCAGACTAAGACGGCACATCCAAAGGTTAGCGTCGAAGTCGAGCCGCTGCCAACAACCGGCTTCCGCCGCTGGTCCAGCCAAATTCCACGCTGATTATACGTCCACTTTTCGGATTGAGCCGACAGGTCCAGCTAAGCGGCGTCCAACGGTTTGGGCGAAACTCGGTCTTGAAGCTACCTTTCGCTACGCCGACATGGGGCGATTCCAACCTATAGGAAACGGCCTTCATCTCGCGTTTGCCGTTTGGCGTTCGCTCGCTGACCTTACGCTCACAGACACGTTTCAAGCGCTGTTCGTCCGCTGCCGCGATGTCATCATGGTTCATCGCAATCGCCAATCCGGCACTTACAAGAACCAGGGCGCTCATGATGACGCTGATGATCGCTTTTTGCAATTTGGACATCAATGCCGGTCCTCTGATCGTCTCACCTGACAGCCGGTAGCACTGACATCAATAAGACACATTGATTAGCGTTCCCTTAATGGGACACGAAATCTTTCAATGTGCGCAATAGATGTTTCTTTACCTTCTCGACGTCCGGCGCGCGATCAAAGCCAGTCTTATCCGGTCTAGTCCGCCGCCTCCATGTAGTCCTCTATCGGTGGGCAGGAGCAAATCAGGTGGCGGTCCCCATGAACGTTGTCGATGCGCCGGACGGAGGGCCAGAACTTATCTTCGAAGCTGCGTTTCAGCGGGAAGAAAGCCTGCTCCTTCGAGTAGGAATATGGCCAATCGCCGGTGAGCTGGTCCGCAGTGTGCGGAGCATTGCGAAGGACGCTGTCCTCTGTGGCGACCTCACCGTTCTCGATCGCGCGGATCTCGTCTCGGATGCCGATAAGGGCGGCACAGAAGCGATCGAGTTCATCTTTGCTCTCACTCTCGGTCGGCTCGATCATCAGGGTTTCCGGCACCGGCCACGACATGGTCGGCGCGTGGATACCGAAATCGATCAGTCGCTTGGCGACATCCTCGACGCCGATACCGGTATCGTTCTTGATCTGGCGGAGATCGATGATGCACTCATGGGCGACCAGGCCGTGACGGCCGGTGTAAACGATCGGGTAGTGCTCGGCGAGCTTCTTCGCGACGTAGTTGGCGTTGAGAATCGCAACCTCGCTCGCTTTGCGCAGGCCATCGGGTCCCATCATCGCGATATAGGCATGGGAAATCGGCAGGATAGAGGGCGAACCCCAGGGTGCTGCCGACACCTGGCCTATGGTGCCATTCGTCGCTGCCGGGTTGACGCCCTCCACCACTTTGTGAGACGGCAGGAATGGTGCCAGATGCGCCTTCACGCCGATCGGCCCCATGCCGGGACCGCCGCCACCATGCGGTATGCAGAAGGTCTTATGCAGATTGAGGTGACAGACATCGGCGCCGATCTCGCCCGGTTTGGCGATGCCGACCATGGCGTTCATGTTGGCGCCGTCCAAATAGACCTGCCCGCCATGCTCATGGATAATGTCGATGACATCCTTGATCGTGCTCTCGAACACACCGTGGGTCGAGGGATAGGTGATCATCAGGGCCGCGAGATCGTTTTGATGTTCGGCAGCCTTCGCCTTGAGGTCATCAAGGTCGATATCACCGTCGTCCTTGGTGCCGACCACCACCACCTTCATACCGGCCATCATGGCGCTCGCCGGGTTGGTGCCGTGGGCGGATGAGGGGATAAGGCAGATATTGCGATAACCTTCGCCACGTGCTTTGTGAAAAGCGCGGATGCTGAGGAGCCCTGCATATTCGCCCTGGCTGCCAGCATTCGGCTGCAGGGAGATCGCATCGAAGCCGGTGATCTCGGCGAGCCAAGCCTCCAGTTCCTCAAATAGCTTCTTGTAACCCAGGGCCTGGTTGGCCGGACAGAAGGGGTGGAGATCGGAGAAGCCTGGCCAGGTGACCGGGATCATCTCGGTGCTGGCGTTCAGCTTCATGGTGCAGGAGCCGAGCGGGATCATCGAGCGATCGAGGGCGAGATCCTTCAGCTGCAGCCTTCGGAAATAGCGGAGCATCTCCGTCTCGCTGCGATAGCGGGTGAAGACAGGATGGCTGAGAAAGCGATCCGTCCTGCATTGCTCGATAAGAAGGACAGGAGCCGTCTCCCGATCGAGGGATTCAACATCAGTGCCTTCGTCGCCGAAAGCGCCGAGCAGCGCCTCGACTTCGGCATGGCGAGTGGTCTGGTCACAGGCGATGCCGAGGTGATCGGCGTCCACCAGCCGAAGGTTGATCCCGGCATCTTCTGCCCGTGCGGAAATCTCTTCGGCCTTGCCGGGCACACGCACGGTGAAGGTGTCGAAAAACGCCTTGGTCAGCACCTCGACGCCTGCTCGACGCAGCCCGGTTGCCAGGATCTCCGCATAGCGATGGGTTCGGCGCGCGATCCGGCGAAGGCCGCCGCGGCCGTGATAGGTGATGTAGAAGGAGGCGATAATGGCGAGTAGCACCTGGGCGGTGCAGATGTTGCTGGTGGCTTTTTCCCTGCGGATATGCTGTTCGCGGGTCTGCAACGCCATGCGAAGAGCGGTGCGCCCGGCGGTATCGACCGAGACGCCGATCAGGCGTCCGGGCATGGCGCGTTTGTGGGCTTCGCGTGTCGCGAAGAAGGCGGCATGCGGGCCGCCATAGCCCATGGGTACACCGAAGCGTTGGGCGCTGCCGATGGCGATGTCGGCACCCTGTTCGGCGGGTGGTGCGAGCATCACAAGGGCGAGGAGATCGGTCGCCATGATTGAAAGCGCGCCTGCCTGCTTCAGGCTGGCGCTGACATCGGAAAAATTCCTGACCTCACCGCTTGATCCCGGGTAGCTCAAGAGAGCCCCGAACACATCCTCCGCATTCAGATCGGTGAAAGGGTCGCCGGTAACGATCTCGAAACCGAACGCCTCCGCCCGGGTTTTCAGCACGGCCAGCGTCTGCGGATGCGTGTCCGCGTCGACGAAGAAGCGATCAGACTTCGCCTTTGCCACGCGCTTGGCCATTGCCATCGCTTCGGCGGCGGCGGTCGCCTCGTCCAGTAGCGAGGCATTGGCGAGTTCGAGGCCGGTGAGATCGATGATCGCCTGCTGAAAGTTGAGGAGAACCTCGAGCCTGCCCTGGCTGATTTCCGCCTGATAGGGCGTATAAGCTGTGTACCAACCCGGATTTTCCAGAACATTGCGCAAAATGACCGTCGGCGTGACCGTGCCGTAATAGCCCATGCCGATCATCGAGGTCTTGACGTCATTGGCGTCAGCCATGGCCTTCAGATGGGCGAGCACCTGGCGTTCCGTCATGGCTTTCGGCAGGTCGAGTGGCTCTTGGCTTCGGATCGCTGGTGGCGTGACCTTCTCGATCAGATCGTCGAGAGACGAGGCGCCGACCTCTTCGAGCATCTCCCCGATGCGCTTGTCGTCCGGCCCGATATGGCGCCTGGCGAAAGCATCATCCAGTCGTTGGTCGTCAAGGTTGAAGGCGGTGTCGGCCATGGGGCGCTCCAAGAGGTCGTTCATTCAGATTATCAACAGTGTGGCGCGTTCGCTGCCTAGCCCAGTGTTTCGAGAAAGCTCTTGTAGGCATCCTCGTCCATGAGGTCGTCGAGTTCCGAAGGATCGGCGATCTTGAGCTTGCAGATCCACCCTTTGTCTTCGGGGCTGTCGTTCACCTGGGCGGGTGCGTCAGCGAGCGTGTCATTGACCTCGACCACTTCACCTTTGATTGGTGCATAGACGTCGCTCGCCGCTTTGACGCTCTCGATCACTGCCATGTCACCGTCCTTATCGACGGCCTTGCCGACGTCCGGGAGGTCGACGAACACGATTTCGCCAAGCTGCTCCTGGGCGTGGTCGCTGATGCCGACAGTGGCGATGTCGCCCTCGATGCTCAGCCATTCATGCTCTTTGGTGTAAAGGATTTTAGCCATGATGATAGTTCCCTGTTCGTGAAGGTTTTTCGCTGTTGTGTCAGCGCCGATAGCGATGTGGGGTGAAGGGCAAGGCTGTAATGCGCGCCGGATGGGCTTTGCCCCGGACCATGAGCATGACTTCCGATCCTGGCTCGGCATGGGCGGGCGGTACGTAGCCCATGGAGACCGGGCCATCCACCGTTGGCCCGAAGCCGCCGCTGGTAATCTCGCCGATGGCGCGGCCATCCTTGTCAGCTATCCCGGTGCCTTCCCTGGCAGGCGCCCGGCCCTCGGGCCTGATACCTACCAGCGTACGCGCTAGACCGTCACTCAACTGGGTCTGGATGATGGAGGCGCCGGGGAAGCCGCCTTCCTCGCGGCGGCGTTTGCCGATGCTCCACCGAAGGCCTGCTTCGATTGGGGTGATCTCCGGCGTGAGTTCATGGCCATAGAGACAAAGCCCTGCCTCCAGGCGAAGGCTGTCACGCGCTCCAAGCCCAATCGGCATGACGTCGTCATGATCAAGCAGGCGCCGGGCTAAGGCCACCGCGTCGCCGGCGGCTACCGAGATTTCGAAGCCATCCTCGCCGGTATAGCCGAGCCTGGACAGTCGCACGGCGACCTCGTCGATCGTCGTCTCTATGGTCTGCATGAACTTCATGCCGTCGACGTCCAGGCCGAGGGCTTCGAGAACGCCGACGGCGGCTGGTCCCTGAAGGGCGAGAAGCGCTCTGTCCGTCAGCTCCTCCACATTGCAAGCCGGCTCGAGATTCGAGCGCATGTGTGCAATGTCGGCATCCCGACAGCCGGCATTGACCACCACGAACAGGCCATCGTCCGTGCGGCTGACGATCAGGTCGTCGAGTACGCCGCCCTGATCATTGGTGAAGGTCGTGTAGCGGGCATTACCGGGTTTCAAGCCTTCTATATTGCCAGGGACCAGCCGCTCGAACGCGCTTGCGGCGTCCACACCGCTGGCGGTGCCAGATCCATGGATAAGGACCTGGCCCATATGGGAGACGTCGAACAGCCCCGCCTTCTCGCGGCAGTGGCGATGTTCGGCCATGATGCCGGGCGCATATTGGACGGGCAAGGACCAGCCGGCGAAGTCCACGATCTTGCCGCCGAATTCGACATGCAGATCGTAGAGCGGTGTTTTTTTCGGGCCGTCATCGACGGATGAATCACTTAGGCTTTGATCGGTCACGGTCCGGTTCTCCAGCATGGAGCCAAGGGGCAAATCGATGCCCACATTCAGCCCCCTCTGTCCCGGACCTGAGAGATTAACACCGAGCGTTTCGGGCGCTGCCCGTTCTTCGCTCGTCGTCTTCCCCTTCGGTGGAGAGATCATCCCGACTAAAAGCAGGTGGCTCTCGCTCTCCAGAGTGCCATCATCCCACGGTCCCGAGGCCTGAGAGTTTCCGGGGCGGTTGCTCCTTCGGCGCCGCTCTCAGCCTGATGCTGCCGAGCACGGACTCTCCCGTGAGGATCGTCTGGCAATACGCCGCAACTTAATCGTCTTGACGACACGGTCAAGCACTTCGCAGCGGTGATCGCCGAATTGTGTTTTGGCGAGTAGCATTTTCGGACAAGGTCTGTGTCGACCGTTCCAGATGCCTATTCGTCATGCGGAATGCTTGTCATCCATAGGTTGATTAATTAGTTTGCACTATCGATTGTAAATATGGGGCCGATCTTGCCTCCGAACGGACGCGGAGTTTCTTGATGCGCAATCTGGGTCTGGCCATGGCGGTCTTCGGACTTGTCTCAAGCGCGCCGACAATGGCCGACGAAATCGTCGAGCAGATCGATGCCGGCAAGGCTTACTATGCAGACGGCGATCTTTCTCGTGCGCTTACCGAGCTCGAGTTTGCACTGAATGCGCTGCGCACCGAGTTTTCCGATCAGTTCATGGCAACGCTGCCCGAGCCGCCAGCACTTTGGTCCGCAGAAAAACCAACGCTGGAAAGCGGGGCGGCGCTGTTCGGAGCAGGCGTCATGGTGACGCGGAGTTATCAGGAGGAAAAGGGCAGCGGACGGATTACTGCGGAACTTATGGTGGACAGCCCCATGGTCCAGGCGCTTTCGGCTGTATTCAGCAGCCCGATCCTGATCGCGAATGATCCGGGCCTGGAGCGCATTCGTCTCGGCGAGGTCAACGCCCTTTTAAAGTGGGATGCGGATCGAGGTGCTGGTGATCTCTCGCTTGCGCTTGGTGGCCGTATACTCGTCAAGCTGATAGGTCAGGATCTCGACGAGGCGGCCGTCTTGATCGACCTCCTGAAGGATTGGGACCTGGACGCGGTCAGGAGAGTGGTTGGCCTACCGTGATCAGCTGTCCTTTGGTGCCGGCTGATTGTCAGGCTGAAATCCAAGATAGAGGCTGTAATTGGCGCCGGTTGCCTCGGTCGAGGCCGGTAAGCGAAGGGTGACAGACTCGCGAAGAGCGCTTTCTGGCTGATCCGGTTCGAAGGCGAGCTGAACATCCAGGACCTGCTTGTCGACGATCTCGCGCTTCGGATCGACGGTCGCGAGAAAATAGGAAAGTCGCACCGGCTGGCCCTCGAAGGCGGGACCGCGTTCGGCACGCATGATGAAAGTGATGTCGACCTCGACGTCGTCCTCGTCCCGGCGGCAGCTGCTGGAAAGCTGCTCCATGATGGCGACGAAGCGAAGTTCGCCATCGCCATTGTCATAGCCGATGCGATCGGTTGGCACGGCGATCTGGGCCGGCGGACAGGCATCGAGTGCCAGATCGCCGGACTGATTGGCACAAGCCGATAGAAATGATGCAAGGACAGCGGCCGACGCGGGAATGAATGGTCTGGAGATCATGCTCATAGCGTTTTGTGGCTGCCGTCGCAGTAGGGCTGATTGCCCGTAATCTTGCAGCCGCAAAGGAAAGCTTTGCCGTTCTTCTTGGCCTCGAACATCAAAGGCTGGAGCGACGTCGTCTTATGACTGCCGTCGCAAAAAGGCTGCTTCGCACTACGTCCGCAACGGCACCAAGCATAGGTCTTACCCTCCTTGAGCTCGACCATATAGGGCTCTTTTTGTACGGCTACCGCCTCGTCCATGCTGAAACCTCCTGTCGATAAGAATGATCCCTGAATGATCTCTGCTAACCCGAGGCTCTGGCATTTCGCAAGGCTAAATCGGGCAAAAGCTCTGTGCATCTGATCGTTTTGTCGGTACATCTTATAAGCCAATGCCCAATCGTAACCGTCATTTCTCGCTCGCCGACGGCTCGGCAACGCCCGTTCTTGCGGCCCTCGATCTCGGGACGAACAATTGTCGTCTTCTGATCGCGCGCCCGGACGATGGCGGCCAGGGTTTCGAGGTGATCGACAGTTTTTCGCGTATCGTCCGCCTTGGCGAGGGGTTGATCGGAACGGGCGAGCTCAACGAACGCGCCATGGGGCGCACGGTGGCGGCGCTCAAGGTTTGTGCGCGGCTCATGCTGCGTCAGGGCGTCAACCGGGCACGCTGTGTTGCGACCGAAGCCTGCAGGCGTGCCGGCAATGGCGGTGATTTTCTCGGACGCGTGCTGGCGGCGACCGGTATCGATCTCAATGTTCTGACCTATCAGGACGAGGTCGGCCTTGCATTGCTGGGATGTGTGCCATTGATCGATCCATCTGCGGATCATGTGCTGCTGGTCGACATCGGCGGCGGCAGCACGGAGTTTGCCTGGCTGGATCGCAGTGTCGGCGAGGTGGCGCGTTCGCTTCGCTGCGTGGAAAGCCTGCCGGTTGGCGTGGTGTCGCTCACCGAAATGTTCTCATCGGAGCCGGATGGCGCAACTTTCGAGATGATGGTAGCCCATGTCAAAGCGATGCTGGCGCCTATCGAGTCCGAGCATCAGCTGGCCGGCCTCAAGACTGGTGGTCGTCTGCAGATGCTCGGCACGTCGGGAACAGTGACGACGCTTGCCGCCGTTCTGCTGGATCTTCCGCGTTATGACAGGCGAGAGATCGATGGGCTGGTGGTGGATATGGATGCCATGGACGTCGTGGCCAGGCAATTACGCAACATGAGCAATGCCTCGCGCATGGCCCATCCCTGTATCGGCCCGGGAAGGGCTGATCTGGTGGTGGCCGGCTGCGCCATTCTCGAGGCGATTTGCCGGACCTGGCCAGCTGACAGCCTTCGGGTGGCGGACCGCGGTCTGCGCGAGGGCATTCTCCACAGCCTGATGGGTAGAACGCTGGAAGCATCGCTCGCGAAACCCATGGCGATCTCCAGGCCTGCCGCCGGTAGCAGTTGCGAAGGGCTGACCTGAAGCCATGGCCCATCGGACCAGGAAGACCAGAGTGCGCGCCAGCCCGCAGCGCAGCGCCGGATCGTCCAGATGGCTGCAGCGCCAGGTGAACGATCCCTACGTGCAGCGCGCCAGGAAAGAAGGATATCGCTCCCGCGCCGCCTACAAGCTTCTGGAAATCGACGGCAAGCACCGTTTCCTGAAGCGCGGGCTTCGGGTCCTTGATCTGGGCAGCGCGCCCGGCGGCTGGGCACAGGTTGCTGCTGCGCGTGGCTGCAAGGTCGTCGGTGTCGATCTCTTGGCGATCGAGCCGATCGTCGGCGTTGATTTGATCAAGGCTGATATCGAGGACGAGAAGACGACGATCTTGATGCTCGAGGCTTTGGGTGGCCCCGCCGATCTTCTGCTGAGCGATCTCGCGCCGTCCGCCACCGGCCAGCGCGCCGTCGACCGTCTTCGCTCGGAGGCGATGGGCGAGACGGTGCTGGATCTGGCGCCATTACTCCTTAAGCCCGGCGGTCATTTGCTGTTGAAGATGTTGCGCGGTGCGGATGCCGTGTTGGCGGCTCTTGCGCGAAAAACATTCAAGTCGGCCCGCCTGGTTCGTCCGGATGCGACCAGGCGGGAATCATCGGAGATCTATCTGCTCGCCGAGCAGATGCGGTCTGCGACCGAGATTGACCGCGCGGATTGAGGTTTCTCAATCGTGTCGTGATCAGCCGAACATTTTCCGATCACACCAAGCATCAAGTCAACGCCGTCGACCGCGTCGGCACGGGTGGCATCAAAAGGGCATCGCCGCTAATGCTCGACACGTCGATCATTGCGGCCTCTGCCATGCTGTGAACGCTTTGAAAATCTCGCCCATGGAAGGGGCAGACAGCTACGCCGACGCTGGCGGTGATGCGAACGCTTTGCCCAAGGACTGAGAACGGCTTTGCCAGATGATCGGGCAGCCGGCTGACCAGAACATTGATATTGTCGATCGCCGATAGGCCCTCCACCAGCCAGGTAAAGCCGTGATCGCGGGTTCGGGCTATCGTGTCGGTTTGCCGTGCTTCACCCTGTAGGCGCTGCCCGACAAGTGTCAGAAGGTGATCCGCTGTGCTTTGGCCATGACGCGCGATGAGTCTGTCGAAGCCATCGAGGTCGATGGCTACCAACCCGACCAGGGTCGCGAAGCGGTCCATCCGCGCCAGGGCACGGACGAAACGTTCTTCAAGGAGGGGACCGTTGGCAAGGCCAGTCTGCCTATCCTCGCGGGCATAGCGCAGCCGATGGCTCTCTGTGGCCTTGCGCGCAATCGCAAGCTCGACCCGTCGTCGAATGCCTTCCTTGGTCAGGTCCGCTGGCAGCAGCACGTCATCGGCGCCTGCAAGGATCGCGCGTCGCGCTGCATCGGCACTGGCGTCCTCGGCGATCATGAGAATTGGCAAGTCGGCTACAAGGCTGGAGAGCCATGCCGTGCCGGCGGCGTCGCCCTGATTGAGGAGAATGGCTTCGACCCGTCGTCGACGGTGAAACGCCACCGCCTCGTCCAGGCCCCGTACGAAGGAAACCTGCAAATCCGGCTCGACAGGATCATCGCAGAGGCTGCCTATATCGCCTACAGCCGCTGAGCATGAGGCTTGGCCAGAAGGCATGACCATCAGTACGTGCAAGATGTGATCCATCATGCCTCTCTTTACCGGCAGATAGGACTTGACTGGCGCCGATGTCGAACTGTCACCGCAATCCAGGATAAAAAACCAGAAATGGCCAAAGATAACAAGTTGAAACCATTTATAATTGATCTTGTACATTTTGTACAGCGTTGAAAGTTTGATTTGAACTGGTGAATGCATCGTGTGCGCGCGATGAAGGGCGTCGTCGTTGATTACCGGATCAGGATAAGCGAAGCTCATCAAAGTGATGCTGAAGACGGGGGCAGGCTATGATCGGTGATCCAGCAAAATTGGTGATAAGGCGACCGCGAAACCGACCGACGGAGGCCGCGATCACGCGGTTTGCTTCGCGTTCGACCTCATTCATCGTCGATGCGATGCAGGGACGAGGCGGGCTCGGTCAACGGATAAAGCCGCTCGATCCGACAAGCAGGTTTGCAGGCTCGGCGCTGACGGCCAGGGCTGGTGCTCGTGATAATTTGGCGGCGCTTGCCGCCCTCGACCTCATCCAGCCCGGCGATGTGTTGGTGATTGCCACCCAGGGCTTTACCGGCACGGCCGTGCTCGGTGACAACATGGCGCGCATTGCCAAGCAGCGGGGTGCCGTTGCCGTGGTGACCGATGGCGCTGTGCGTGATGCTGATGAGATCCGGGCTATCGGCCTTCCGGTGTTCGCTTCAGCGATCACGCCCAATTCCGCCTTTCCGAGCGGGCCAGGCGAGGTCGGCCTGCCGCTCGCTCTCGGCGATGTCTCGATCGATCAGGGCGATCTGATTCTGGGTGATGCCGACGGCGTGGTGGTTGTTCCGGGCGATCGCATTGGGGAGATCGAGCAATCCTTGGACGAGGTCGCCACACGCGAGGCCGAACTGCAGGCGAAAATAGAAGGCGGCAGCCTCGATACGCTTTTGAGTGAGGAGATCAGCCGCTCGATACGCTACGTGGATTAAGCGCAGCGGCACCTTTGGTGCGGGCTGTCATCACATGCCTATGGACGACCGGCTGGGCCAGGGCGGCACCTCCAGGCGAACGAGGCTAAGAGCGCCTGAAACCTTGGATTTTTGCCGCATTCGTCCTCTCTTTCCTCGAAGCTTGAAACCGTGTAGGGGTGTCGGTCGACCTCGTGCGCAGGCAGCAAATTGGGGGAAGAAAGTCTTGAGCGATATCATCCGGACCGACATGATCATCATCGGCGCCGGGCCGGTCGGTCTGTTCACGGTTTTTGAGGCAGGGTTGCTCAATATGAGCTGCCACCTTATCGACAATCTCGACAAGATTGGTGGGCAGTGCGCCGAACTCTACCCGGACAAGCCAATCTACGACATCCCGGCGGTTCCCCACTGCACCGGCCAGCAGTTGACCGATCTTCTGATGCAGCAGATCGAGCCTTTCAACCCGACCTTCCATCTCAATCAGCAGGCCGACGCCGTCGAGCGCCAGGGAGACGGCAAATGGCGCCTGACCACCAGCATCGGTACGGTGCTCGAAGCGCCCGCCATCGTCATCGCTGCCGGCGCCGGCAGTTTCGTGCCGCGGCGCCTGCCGCTCGAAGGGGCCGAAGAGCGCGAGGGCCATTCGCTGCACTATGCCGTGCGTCGGATGGAAGATTTTCGCGGAAAATCGATCCTGATTGCCGGTGGCGGCGACAGTGCGCTTGACTGGACGCTGAACCTTCAACCGCTGGCGGCGAGCCTCGCCCTGGTTCATCGGCGTGATGACTTCCGAGCAGCGCCCGACAGCGTCGCCAAAATGCGGGAATTGGTCGCCGCCAACGATATGTCACTGCACATCGGCCAGGTCACCGAGCTACATGGCGCTGGCCCTTCGCTCGAAGCCGTGACCATCAAAAACCCCGATGGCGAGACGGTGGTGCCCTGCGATACGTTGCTCGCGTTCTACGGATTGAAAATGGAGCTCGGCCCGATCGCGAATTGGGGGCTCAACCTCGAAAAAAACCTGATCGACGTGAACACCGAAACCTTCGAGACCAATATCGAGGGCATTTTCGCGATTGGCGACATCATAACCTATCCCGGCAAACTGAAACTCATCCTTTCGGGCTTCCATGAGAGTGCGCTGATGTGCCAGAAGGCGTTCAAATATTGTTTCCCCGATGACAAGCTGGTGTTTCGCTACACCACGTCGAGCACGGATCTGCAAAAGAAACTGGGTGTTGCCTGATGGCCAAGATACATATCACCGACCGCGAAGGTCAGGATCACGAACTAGAAGCCACCAAGGGCTGGTCGGTCATGGAGATCATCCGCGAGAACGATCTGCCGATCGAGGCGGCTTGTGGCGGATGCTGCGCCTGCGCCACCTGCCATGTCTATGTGGACGAGACCTGGCTCCCGAAGCTGAAGACGGCCGACGATGAGGAAGACCGCATGCTGGACGAAGCTTATCAGGTCCAGGAGAACTCCCGGCTCAGCTGTCAGATCACCTTTGCCGACGAACTCGATGGCCTGAAAGTCACCCTCGCACCTGAATTCTGACCCCGCCGCCGGCGGGTGGTTCGTATCGTCTGAACGCGACGGAAACAGTGGTTGCGCAGGTGGCGTGGCCACGTCGTTTGGTTCTCACCGAAATTGTGTAACGAGCCCGGAAACCCAAAACCATGCCGGCATTGCCCGGCGAGATTCGGTGATTGTCTCCAGCTGAATCCAAGAAAAGCTTGCATACCCATCGACATTCTTGCGCTTTTTGCGAATGCGTCGGGAACCAAATGACGTGGTTACACCACGGCTTCAGTTCCGCTTGGCGCTGATGGTGACAAGCTCGTCTATGGTCTTTTGCTCCTTCGCTGCCGCCTCAAGGGCCGCCTGCTTTGCGCGGCGTTCGATCAGAAGTTCGTAACGTTTTTGTTCCACACGTTCCTGCCGTACGCGTTCGATCTGGGCATCATAGACTTCCTGGAGCCGGGCGAGCCGTTCTCTAAGCGTCTGGATCAGGACCTCTCCGGCCTGGAGGAAGGCGGTGAGTGTGGCGCCCGTTGTCATGAAGTCCAGTGGAGCGGAAGCCTCTTGTGCGATCGCCTTTTGCCTGATTTCGATCTCCGCTTCGACAGTCGCGATCTCGCTGCTGATCGCCTGGAGCACTTGCCGTTCGCGGTCAACCTCCTGCTTGGCCAGGCGTTGCAGAACGTCGAGCGACCGCATGGATTACACCCCGGTGAGCATGTCGGTGTCCCGGTCAGGCAGCATCGGGTGTCGCCTGCAGCAGGTCGGCCAACATCAAAAAATCAGGCGAGATCTGGCTCCGCTCGCGCTCGTCCTGTTTTAGCAACTCTTCGATCTTGGGCCGCATCTCGATGGCCCGGTCGGTCAACGGATCTGTTCCTGGCTTGTATGCGCCCAGCTGGATCAACTCGGCTGTGTCTTCGTAGACACGGAGCAGCCGCCTTGCCTCCTCCACCAGCGGCCGTTCATTCTGCGCGTAGCAGGCAGGGGCGGTCCGCGAGAGTGATTTCGACACGTCGATTGCCGGGAATCGGCCTTGTTCCGCAATTCGCCGATCCAGAACGACATGGCCGTCCAGAATGCCACGTACCGCATCCGCGATTGGATCGTTGAGGTCATCGCTTTCCACAAGGACCGTGAACAGCCCGGTTATACTGCCTTCACCTGCACCTGGCCCTGCGCGTTCCAGGAGACGCGGAAGCTCGGCGAACACGCTTGGCGGGTAGCCCTTGGAAGTTGGTGGCTCGCCCGCGGCGAGGTGGATCTCGCGTAGCGCCATAGCATACCGGGTGACGCTGTCGATCAGGCAGAGCACCGAAAGCCCTTGATCGCGAAGGGCTTCGGCTACGGCCATAGTGGTCTGGGCAGCACGTCTTCGCTGCATTGCCGGCATGTCGGAGGTCGCTACGACCACCACGCTTCGCTCGCGCGCTTCTTCACCAAGGCCGCCGTTCAGGAAGCCGTGCAGCTCGCGGCCGCGCTCGCCGATCAGACCAAGCACCAGCGCATCCGCACCACTGTGCTGCGCCAGCATCGAAAGGAGCGTGGTCTTGCCGACCCCGGTTCCAGCGAAGATGCCAAGGCGCTGGCCGCGGCGACAAGGTGCGAACAGATTGAGCGCGCATACACCAAGATCGAGGCGTTCTCCAAGGTCACGCCGAAGATGGGCTGCAATGGCGCGCGTCTGCAACGGGTAATCGATGGGTCCATTTTCGAGCGGCGGGCCCTGATCCACTGGACGGCCGAGCGGATCGACCACGCGACCAAGCCAGCCTGGCCCTGGACGAACGACCGAACCTTCACGCGACAGTGTCACCTTGGCCCCGAGGCTGACGCCGTCCAGCTCCTCGAAGGGTAGAAGGATGGCTCCTTGTTCGCTGAGGGCCATGACTTCGGCCAGAAGGTGATCGTCCCCGGCCGCACCGTCCGGTTTACCGCCCCTGTTTCTCGTGCGTCGTTCGACGGCGCAGATGTCACCGATGCTGAGGAAATGATGCAGACCGCTGC